>JBMSKG010000024.1:0-17911 GCA_049419625.1 Paracoccaceae bacterium
CCGAGGCCAGCATGGCCTGCGCCGCCGTGGCCGCCACGCGCCCGCCGACCATGGCATAGTAAATCCCCTCGCCCGAGGAGGGTGCCACAACCCCGGCGGCGTCGCCCGCCAGTACCACATCGCGGCCATTGTCCCAACGGTCCATGGGATGCAGCGGAATGGGGGCGCCTTCGCGGCGGATGGTTTCACACCCCGCAAGGCCCGAGGCGGCGCGCAGATCGGCGGTGGCCTGTTTGAGGTCAATCCCGTCAATCCCGGTGCCCATGCCAACGCTGGCCTGATCGCCGTGCGGGAAGACCCAGCCGTAGAAATCTGGGCTGATGCGGCCGTCATAGATTACATCGCAGCGCGCCGGGTCATAGGCGGCATTGGCGGGGGGGGCTTTGATGATCTCATGATAGGCGATGACGTAGGGGATCTTGTCGCCGCCCGGCACTTCGGTTTTCGCCACGTTGGAGCGCGCGCCGTCGGCCCCGATCACAAGCTTAGTGGTCAGGCGCTGTTCTTCACCGCTGGCCTTGTCGCGGTAGATGACATGGGTGCCGCCCGCGTCACGCTCGATCCGCAGATAGGTGCCGGTCAGGCGTTTGGCGCCATGGCCCACAGCACGCAGACGCAGGAATTCGTCGAAATGTTCGCGGTCAACCATGCCGACAAAGCCATTTTCGATGTTGATATCCACCGCCCGGCCCGTGGGCGAGATCATCCGCGCGACGTTGATCTGCGCGACGATCTGGCTGGCAGGAATGTCGAAATCGGCGATCATGCGCGGCGGCACGGCCCCGCCACATGGCTTGATCCGGCCTGCCCGATCCAGCATGGCCACCTTGCGCCCTGCACGGGCCAGATCGTCTGCCGCGGTCGCGCCCGAAGGGCCGCCGCCGACCACCACCACATCATAGATCATGCACTATCCCCCTGAAATCGCTTAATGTCAGGCGCGCCCTGACCCGCCCCGATGATCTGCGCCGCCATCAAGGCGGCAATGCCGAAAAGCCCCGCCTCCAGCGTGAACACCAGCCCAAAGGCGGTGGCGTTATCGGTCATGTGCCGGGCAAGATCGACCGCGGCCGCGCCGAAAAGTCCGCCAAGACCTGCGGCAATGGCCTGCGAGGCACCCCAAAGGCCCATGCGCGTGCCCTCACGCGCCTGTCGCCCCTCGCCTGCCAAGGCCATCATGGACCCAATGGCAGCGACGGCGAACATGCCGTTGAACAGGCCCAAGGCCACGGTGGCGGGCAACAGAACCTCGCCGCCCTGTGGCAACTGGCCGATTGCGGCCAGCGTCAGCAATGACAGTGCCGAACCCAGACAGCCCGCGATGATCCACGCCCTCAAGGAGCCAATCCTGAACCCTGTGGCGGCGATCCCCACAACCAGCATGCCTACAAAGACGCCGCCGTTCTGCGCGCCCGAAAGCTGGGTCGACTGGCCGGGTGTCAGCCCAAAGCTAAGCCCTGCATAGGGCTCCAAGATCAGTTCCTGCATGAAATATGCGGTCATCGACAGGAAGATGAAGATTGTGAAATGGCGCGCCCGACGTTCGGCCCAGATCTCGGCCAGACCCACGCGGAAGGGCACCGCCCGCTCGGGCGCGACCGGGGTCGCGCTGCGGTGACGGCGTTCGATGCCGTAGATCGCCAGCGTGGTGACCCCCACCGCCATCACCCCCACCAGTGCCACCAGTTCCAGCAAAAGCTGCGGCGAATAGGGGTCAAGCGCCTTGCCCACCACGGTGGCCGTGACGGCAATGCCGAAGATCATCATCAGCCAAGTGATCGTCGCCGCCGCCGCCCGGCGGTTGGGATGCGTGGCCGTGGCCAAAAGCGCCAAGAGCGAGGTGCCCGAGGCGCCAACACCGAGGCCGATCAAGGCATAGGCCAAGATCGAAAGCGCCAGTCCAGCCAGATAGGCGGTCTGCATCCAGACCATGCCCAGTGTGGCCAGAAAGGCCCCCAAGGCCAGAACCGCCATGCCCAGGATCACAAAGCGCGTGCGGTTGCCGCGTGTATCCGATCGAAAGCCCCAATTGGGCCGCGTGATCTGAATGGCATAATGCAGGCCCACCAAAAGGCCCGGCAGCACGGCGGGCAGCGCAAGTTCCACCACCATCACACGGTTCAAGGTTGAGGTCATCAAGACCACCAGTGCGCCGAGGCACAGTTGCACAAGACCCAGCCGGAAGATGGAAAGCCAAGACAGCGTCATGACACGCCGTCCAGACTGCGCAGCGCAAAGGCCGCAATCATCATGCCGCTGACATACATGCCGATCCCGGTGGCGTTGTACCAAGGGGCCTTACCCTTGGGGTCAGCCAGCAGGGTTTTCATGGCCCAGAACTGGGCGATTAGCAGAACGGTGATGGCCAAGGCGTGCCACGGGCGGCCCCAGACCAGCACCAGCGCAATCACCAAAGCTTGCGCCAGCGCCATGACAGTGCAGGCCAGGCGCGCGGCGACATCGGGGCCAAGTGTGACAGGAAGCGAGCGCACGCCATGCTGGCGGTCCCCCTCCAAGGCTTTGAAATCATTCAGCGTCATAATGCCATGCGCGCCAAAGGCGTAAAGGAGCGCGATGGTCACAATCTCGAACGAAGGCACCCCGGCCAGCAGCACGGCGGCGCCGGTGATCCAGGGCAGGCCCTCGTAGGCGAGACCCACCAGCCCCGGCCCCCACCAGCCCGAGCGCTTCAGCCGCACCGGCTCGGCCGAATAGGCCCATGCCGCGAGAACACCCACCACCGTGGCGGCAAAACCCCAAGGCCCCAAGAACCAGCCCAAGGCCAGCGACAGCGCCGACATTGCCAAGGCAATCCAAAGCCCCCAACGGCCCGGAATCCGGCCCGAAGGGATGGGGCGATTTGGCTCATTCACCGCATCGACATGACGGTCGCACCAGTCATTGGCGGCCTGTGACATGCCGCAGACCACCGGACCTGCCAGAATGATGCCCAAGATCACCAAGGGAAGCGCCGCCATGGGCGAGGCCCCAACCGATACCACACCGCACAGATAGGCCCACATCGGTGGGAACCATGTGATCGGCTTGATCAGCTCCAGCATGGCGCGGGGCTGTGGATAGGGGGATGAGTGTAAGGTTTGCGATGCGGTCATGTGTCAACCTAGCATTACATCTTTGAGTCGAGCAAGACCAGAGTTGAGCCCCGGACGCAGGCCCTCATTTGGGGGCTTGAGGTTGGGGCGTGATCTGAAAACGACAAGCGGCGTCACCACAGGCGCAGCAGGCGGTCTCGGTCACATCGACCAAAGGTCAGACCAGCGCAGCGTAAAGCCGCTCGAACACCGCTGCGTGCCAATGGCAACTTGGCGCCTCTTTGAACCCGCAGGCCAAGGGGTTGGCGGAGATGGTCACAGTCAGGGGCCGCAGGTTGTCGACAGCAAAGCGACCAGAGCCCGCAAAGGTCCAGGCGTGCTTGCCGATCGCGGTCGTCAAAAGCCGCGCCGCCATCGGACTGGGCAGCGCACGGATCAGCGCCTTGGCAGGGCGAGGGATGCGATGGGCCAGAATATACTCGGCAGTGCCAAGCCCTGCTGCCCGCATAAGGCCGGGGGCAAGGTCTGGCCGGGCCAGCACCACGGCGCGGTGCAGGCGCGCAACCTCGGCCTCGGGCCACATGCCCGCATCAGGCGGCGGCACCGGCACACCGGCGCGCGCAAAGAGCGCTGCGCGCTCGGCCACACCAAGTGCGCGGTCCAGAACCGGCACCAATTGCAACAATGCATTGGGACCGATCCGGGCGGCGTTGTCCACTGGCGTTACTCCGCAGGCTCGCGCATCTGCTCTTTGCCACCGCCGCAGGCCATGACGGCGCCCGCATCAGACGGCAATTGGAAAGCCCCTGCCGCACGTTCAGCGGCACGCTCTTTGGTTTGGGCGCGCACGGCCAGTTGACGCTCGCGCGCACGGGCGGCCCTGTCGGCGGTGGCGTCCCAATCTTGCATCTGCGCCTCGGCGATGGTGCGGGTCTCGTCAAAGTGGAAGTTAACCGATGCCTTGGATTGCGGCCCCCAATAGCCCGCCTTGCCAAGATCATAGAAGGTGCGCCCGACACCGGCCTTGAGAAACGCCTTAAGGCAGCCCAAAAGGTATTTGCGCCGGAACCCGGTGCCGCGCCATGGGTAATGGAACAATGCCTTTCGCATGTAGAACCTGCGGTAGTTCTTCATCACACCGTTCAGCAACTCACCCCGCGTCATGGCGGCAGGTTTCATGATGGGGGTGACGAAGTTGTATTTCGAGAAGTCAAACACCTCGACCTGATCGCGGAGTTCCTGGAACAAGGGCGTAAAGGGCCAAGGCGTGTACATCGCCCAATTGGCCAAATCCGGCTGCCAATCCCACGCCATCTGGAAGGTTTCTTCCAGCGTCTCAGGCGTTTCATTGTCCAACCCGACGATAAACTGCGCCTCGACGAAAATGTCAGCATCGCGCAACAGCTTGATCGCCAGCTTGTTGTCGGCGACCGTGGTTTCCTTGTTGAATTGATCGAGCTTCAGCTGTGCGGCCGCTTCGGTGCCCAAGGACACATGCACCAGCCCCGCGCGGCGGAAGAGCGGCAACAGTTCGCGGTCGCGCATAATGTCGGTGACGCGGGTGTTGATGCCCCATTTCACCCGGTCTGGCAGGCCACGCGCGATAAGCTCCTCGCAGAATTCAATGAATTTGCGGCGGTTGATGGTGGGTTCTTCGTCGGCAAGGATGAAAAAGCCAACCTGATGGTCATTGACCAGCCGTTCAATTTCGTCGGCCACCTTTTTCGGGTCGCGCACGCGGTAATCGCGCCAGAATTTCCACTGGCTGCAGAAAGAGCAGGTAAAGGGGCACCCCCGCGCCATGTTGGGAATGGCCACACGCACGCCCAGCGGGGTGTAGAGGTATTTTGACCAGTCCAGAATGGTCCAATCGGGGTCGATCCCGTCAAGGTTCTTGACGGTGGACGCGGCAGGGGTCGCCACGATCTCACCCTCGTCCATAAAGGCCAAACCCTTGATCTTGCGCTTGTCCGCGGGCCAGCGCCCATCGCGGTGGGCCTGCATCAGGGCGGTCATGATCTCTTCGCCTTCACCGCGCACGATCACATCGACCCAAGGCGCTTCGGACAGGACCTGGCGATACATGAAGGTGGCATGGATGCCGCCCAGCACGCGCAGGGCACCCGGTGCCACCTCGGCCGCCAGTTTCAGCACCTCTTCCGCCGCATAGATCGCCGGCGTGATGGCCGTGGTTCCCACCACATCGGGCGCAAGGTCGATCATGCGCTGGCGCAGGGCGTCTTGGGTGATGTTTTCGGTCATCGCGTCGATGAAGTGAATGTCGTTGAACCCCGCCGTGCGCAGCGAGCCGGCCAGATAGGCCACCCAAGCGGGCGGCCAGGTGCCGGCAATCTCAGCGCCGCCAGAGTGATAGTTCGGGTGAATGAACAGGATGCGCATCGCGGGCTCCAGATGTGTAAACTCAGTGTTACACTTCTGCCGGCCTGCCAGATTGACACAGATCAAATGCGCTTGGTGACGAACGATAAAAACGAAAAAGCACCCCGAGCGGGGTGCTTTTATAGCCGAAGCCTTTTCGTATTATCTCAATCGTCCTTGGCCAAAAGCCCGAACTTGCGCAACTTGACGTAGAGGGACTGCCGCGACAGGCCCAGCATCTCGGCCGCCGCGACACGGTTGTTGCGGGTGAGGTCCACAGCGGTTTGGATGCACATCTTTTCAACCACTTCAGTGGTTTCAGCCACGATGTCTTTCAGCGTGGACGACCCCACCAGTTCGATCACGGACCGCATGCCATCTGGCCCAGTGGCCATATCGGTGCGCCGCAAGATCTCGGCGCGGCTGGCATCGCGGATCACCAGACCATAGCCAGGTTTTGGCCGGTCATTCAGATAGGTGGCCGAAATCTCGACGGGAACCTGCCCGTTAAACTCGTTCAGCACTTTGGTCGCATAAAGCCGCAACTGCCGCGCGCGCTTGGTATTGTCCAACAACACACGCAGATCGACGCTGCCACGCGCCAAGAAATCGGCCATCGACCGGCCACGCACATTGGCCACATGCGAGGAATCGGTGAGCTTCAGGAAGGCTTCGTTCGCGGCCGTGATGATGCCGTCATCATCCAAAAGAACAATGGCATCAACGCCTTCGTGAAACAGCCGCTCCAGGTTTTCGGCGGTCTCGTTCTGCGCCCGCGCCCCGTGTTCAGTGGTTTCAATCCGGCACAGCATCAGCCGTTCGCCGGCAGCACGGAACAGCTTGGGAATGACGCGCAACTTGCGTTGCGACCGGCGCGCGACCAGTTCAACCGGGCTGACCGAATTGGCCGACGCGATGTTGGTTAGGCTTTCCAGAAACTCGCTGCGACGGCGGCCCTCAAACTCTTGCGCGATGGCAGCCCCGACAAGTTCTTGGCGCGATCCGCCCAACATGACGGCAGCTGCCGCGTTCAGATCGGCAATCCGGCCATTGTTCATGGCCACCAGCACAACCGCATCACGCGTGGCATCCATCAAGACCCGATAGCGGGTGTCCATTTCGCGCTGGGTTTCATAGTCACGCTCCAGCACGATCTGGGCCATGACCAATTGCTGCTGCATCTCGGCAATCGGGCGCAGGTCACGACCCAGCATCAAGATGGCTTTGTCCGCACCGATGCAGTGCATGGTATAGCGGATCGGGAACTCGGATATGACCTCGTCCACGTGGTTCAACTCGACCGCGACGGTGCGTGTGCCCGGGGCTTGCAATTCCTCCAGACGACGCTGGAATTTCACAAGACTTTCAGCGGTCATGATATCGGCGGCGCGGCGCCCCACCCAATGCGACAGCCGTCCAAATGAGGCGTGATGTGGGTTGGCAAGCACGCTCATCACATGCCCGTCGGCCGAAACCACAAGCGAAATATCACCCGCTGTCGCAACAATGTCGGACAGCAACTCAGGGTCTATGAGCGGCATCGACATGCCAGCAAGAAGTTGGTTCGAATCCGTATTCACGAGTTATTCGCCTCGTTTGCCGTCTACCCGACTGTTCCGGACAACGGAAAGTTAAGCACGTTTCAGCGTGCACAAGGCGTCTGGCTTCAGGCCGATGGCCTCAAGCGCCGCGCCGATGTCGTTGAAGGCAAGGTCAGCACCTGTGCATGACGCAACGTCCTCCACCGTCGACATCACGGCCCCCCCGATCAGAATGGGTGTTGAGGGGGAACGGATTGATTTCAAGTACTTTATGATTCTTGACGCCAGAGGCAATTTGCCATCCGTGCCGACAGAGATCATGATGCCATCGAAGTTGCGCGTCTCGAGCAGATTGCGCAACTCGTCCAAGCTTGGGCCGATCCGCAGGCAGACCGAAACACCAAAGCGCCGCATCTGCCCCATGGCCACCATCGGACCCAGCGTATGCTGCTCTTGGTCGGGCAGGATCAGCAGAACGGTGCCCTGCCCCGTGTCGCCGGATTGGTCGGCAAACCAAGCATTGCCGATCTCGCGCAGAAGGCTTTGCAGCCGCCCCGCGCCGATTGAGACTTCCAGCCAAGACATCGTGTCTGCAAGCCAAGCCTCGCCCATCCGGCGTGCGGCTTCGGGAATATAGACATCTGCAAGCGCTGCCAGCGAGACCCGCGTGCGGCGCACCTCGGAGAGAAGCTGTTCGAAGGCGTGCTCGGACCCCGAAACCGAGGCTGTGATCATGGCCTGAACCAAAGGTTCGCGCAGCTCTATCGAACCGCGGCTGTTGCGATCGACCAGCAAAGAGACGACTTGCGAGGCAAAGTAATTCACCCCAGTCAGATTGCGCGGGGGCGGGCGACCTTGCTCGTGGGACAGGAAATCTTGCATTCGCCCTACTCCGCCCAAGCACACCCACAAAGCCATGGACTGAGTCTGTCAGCACGACCGGGGACATCTGGCGAACAGTCTCCTTTAGGGGCGATGAAATGTCAAAGACAATTGACAGGACCCAGATTAGGGGGGGCAGTTCACTTTTTCAATACCCTGTTTTCCTTTTAAAATCATCACGTTTAGGGTGCATTTGCGGCCGCAAAAAATACCCTCACAAGGCGCCCACTGTCAACCCTAATTGTGTAAGTTTTGATTGACACATTCTGACAGGGGCGGCTAGGATCAGGGCGCGGATATGCTTTCTGAAAGCCAGCGGATGCCAGAGAATCGCCTTAACAGCCCCGCCCGCAAGCCGCTTTACACAGCGGCGGAACGGGCCAGACGAGACGCATCAGGCTGGACCTTGGTGCAGGGCATTCTGGCCCCGGTGCAGTTTTTGATCTTCATCGTCTCTTTGGCTTTGGTGCTACGCTACCTGGCCACGGGCGATGGCTATTGGGTCGCGACGATGTCGATCTTGGCCAAGACGGCGGCGCTTTATCTTATCATGATCACTGGCGCGATCTGGGAGAAGGTGGTCTTTGGCCAATACCTTTTGGCACCCGCCTTCTTTTGGGAAGATGTGTTCAGCTTTGCGGTTATCGCGCTGCATACGGCTTATATTCTTGCACTTTGGAGTGGGTCGCTGTCGCCTGAGGGGCTGATGATCCTCGCGCTTTCCGCCTATGCGACTTATGCGATCAACGCTGTGCAATTCGTCTTGAAGCTGCGTTTGGCGCGGCTGGATGCGGCGGTGACAGAATGAACGGCGCCCTTCCCACTGTTGGCTGCTCGAACACCCCAGTCTTGAAAGAGCGTGGCCAGCGCGAGGTGTTTTGCGGGCTGACTGGTATCATCTGGCTGCACCGCAAAATGCAGGATGCCTTCTTTCTGGTGGTGGGCAGCCGCACCTGCGCGCACCTTTTGCAATCGGCCGCCGGGGTGATGATTTTTGCCGAACCGCGCTTTGGCACGGCGATTCTCGAGGAAAAGGATCTGGCCGGTCTGGCCGATGCCCAGACCGAGCTTGACCGCGAAGTTGCCCGCCTACTGTCACGTCGGCCTGACATTCGTCAGCTTTTCCTCGTCGGCTCTTGCCCATCCGAGGTGATCAAGCTGGACCTGCACCGCGCCGCCGAACGGATGAGCGCGCAGCATGCGCCGCATGTGCGGGTGCTGAACTATTCGGGTTCGGGAATCGAGACGACCTTTACCCAAGGCGAAGATGCCTGTCTGGCCGCCATGGTTCCGGCTTTGCCTGCCACCACCGCCAAAGAACTGCTGATCGTCGGCGCCTTGCCTGATGTGGTGGAAGATCAGGCGCTGGCGCTTTTGGCCGCGATGGGCGTTGGACCGGTGCGCTGCTTGCCGGCGCGGCGGTCAGCCGATCTGCCGGCCGTTGGTGCCAATACCGTCTTTGCGCTGGTTCAGCCCTTCCTGGGCGACACGCACGCCGCCCTGACGCGCCGCGGCGCGCGGCATCTCCCGGCCCCCTTCCCCTTTGGCGCCGAAGGCACCACCGCTTGGCTGCACGCCATTGCCACCGAATTCGGTGTGGCGCCGGATCTCTTTGAATCCGTTATCGCGGCCCCGCGCGCCCGGGCCGAAAAGGCGATTGCGGCGGCGGCGGAAACCCTGTCGGGCAAGTCGGTGTTCTTTTTCCCCGACAGCCAGTTGGAAATTCCGCTGGCCCGGTTCCTGACCCGCGAATGCGGCATGACCGCGGTTGAGGTTGGCACGCCTTTCCTGCACCGCGATCTGATGGCACCGGAACTGGCGCTTTTGGCCGAAGGTCCGACCTTGTCCGAAGGGCAGGACGTGGACCTGCAACTTGACCGCGTCCGCGCCGCCCGCCCCGATCTGACTGTCTGCGGCCTTGGCCTTGCCAACCCCTTGGAGGCTGAGGGTCTGGCGACCAAATGGGCGATCGAACTGGTGTTCAGCCCGGTGCATTTCTACGAACAGGCCGGCGATCTGGCCGCATTGTTCGCCCGCCCCCTGCGTCGCCGCGCGCTTCTTGCGCCCTTGGCTCCCAGCCTGGAGGCCGCCGAATGAAGCTGACGCTGTGGACATATGAAGGCCCGCCCCATGTGGGGGCGATGCGCGTCGCCACTGGGATGAAGGGTCTGCACTATGTGCTGCACGCCCCGCAGGGCGACACCTATGCCGATCTTCTGTTCACCATGATCGAACGGCGCGACCATCGTCCGCCGGTCAGCTACACCACCTTTCAGGCCCGCGATCTGGGGGCCGACACGGCGGGCCTGTTCAAGACCGCCTGCCGCGACGCGGTGGAGCGTTTTCAGCCAGAAGCGCTGATTGTCGGCGCCTCTTGCACCGCAGAGCTTATTCAGGATGACCCCGCCGGGCTTGCCGAAAGCATGGATCTTGGGTTGCCGGTGATCCCGCTGGATCTTCCCAGCTATCAGCGCAAAGAGGGTTTTGGCACCGACGAGACCTTCTTGCAGATCGTGCGGCATCTGGCCAAACCCGTGGAGCGGAGCGCGCAGATCACGGCCAACCTGATTGGCCCCACCGCTTTGGGCTTTCGTCACCGCGATGACATCGTCGAGGTGACGCGGCTTTTGTCCGACATGGGCATTGGCGTGAATGTGGTCGGCCCGATGGGCGCACGGCCAAGCGACATTGCCCGGTTGGGTGCGGCGCATTTCAACGTGCTGATGTATCCCGAGCACGCCGAAAGTGCGGCGCGCTGGCTTGAGACGAATTTCAAGCAGCCCTACACCAAGATTGTGCCCATCGGTGTGGGTGCGACCCATGATTTTCTGGCCGAAGTGGCACAAATCACCGGCCTGCCCGCCCGCGCTGACACCAGCCGTTTGCGCCTGCCGTGGTGGACGCGGTCGGTGGACAGCACCTATCTGACCGGCAAGCGCGTCTTTATCTTTGGCGACGGCACACATGTCGCCGCCGCCGCCCGGGTCGCGCGTGACGAGATGGGGTTCGAAGTGGCGGGCCTTGGCTGTTTCAACCGCGAAATGGCCCGTCCCATTCGCGCATTGGCCAAGGAATACGGCGTCGAGGCGCTGATTTCGGATGACTATCTTGAGGTCGAGGCGGCGATTGCTGCGATCCACCCCGAGATGATCCTTGGAACCCAGATGGAACGCCATATCGGCAAGCGTCTGGGCATTCCTTGCGCCGTGATCTCGGCGCCGGTGCATGTGCAGGACTTCCCGGCGCGCTACAGCCCGCAGATGGGTTGGGAAGGCGCGAACGTGCTCTTTGACACTTGGGTGCATCCCTTGGTCATGGGCCTGGAAGAACATCTTCTGCACATGTTCCGCGACGATTTCGAGTTTCACGACGCGGCCGGTGCCTCGCATCACGGTGCGGCGCACACGCCGCGCCCGGCCGAAACCGCACCCGAACCGGTGGTCGCCCCGGTCAGCGTTGGTACGGGTCAGGTGATCTGGCTGTCGGATGCCGAGAATGAGCTGAAGAAGATCCCGTTCTTTGTGCGCGGCAAGGCCCGGCGCAACACTGAAACCTATGCCTCTGGCAAGGGCGTGACCGAGATCAGCGTTGAAACCCTGTATGAGGCAAAGGCACATTATGCGCGCTGATGCCCCCATGACTGGCAGCAAGGTTGGCTACAACGTCGTTGTGGTCACTTTGGACCAGCATGCGGCGGGCCCTGCGGCGCGCATTACCCCGCGCCTTGCGCGCGATTTTCCGGGGCTGACCGTCACTGTCCATGCCGCTGCCGAATGGGCCGAAAGCCCTGCCGCCCTTGCCCGCTGCAAAGCGGCGCTGGAAACGGCGGACATCGTTGTCGCCAACCTGATCTTCATCGAAGAACACATCAACGCCATCCTGCCCGACCTGACGGCGGCGCGGTCGCGGTGCGATGCGTTTGTCGGGCTGATTGCTGACAGTGCCATCGTGCGGCTGACACGGATGGGCGATCTGGACATGGCCAAGCCCGCCTCGGCGGCGATGAGCCTGTTGAAAAAGCTGAAGCCCACCGCCAAAACCAGCGCCAATTCCGGCGAAAAGCAGATGTCGATGCTGCGCCGCCTGCCAAAAATCCTGCGTTGGATTCCGGGCAAGGCGCAGGATCTGCGCGCGTGGTTTTTGTCGATGCAGTATTGGCTGGGCGGGTCGGACGAGAACATCGAACAGATGATCCGTTTCCTCATCAGCCGTTACAGCACCCGCAAAGACTGGCGCGGGACCGAAGCCAAGGCGCCGGTCGATTATCCTGAGGTGGGGCTTTATCACCCGGACCTCGCTTCGCGCATGACGACCAATCTGGCCGACATGCCGCGCCCGGCGCAGACGCGAGCGACCGTTGGGCTTTTGCTGCTGCGGTCCTACATCTTGGCGGGCGACACTGCGCATTATGATGCGGTGATCCGCAGGTTCGAAGCCATGGGGATCGCGTGTATCCCCGCCTTTGCAGGTGGCCTTGATGGTCGGCCAGCGATTTCGAATTTCTTCCAAACGCCCAGCGGCCCGCGCATTGACGCAATGGTGTCGCTGACCGGGTTCAGCCTTGTAGGCGGTCCGGCCTATAACGACAGCCCGGCCGCGGTGGACACGCTGACCAAGCTTGATCTGCCCTATATCGCGGCACATCCCTTGGAGTTTCAAACGCTTGGCCAATGGGCCGCGGCGAAGTCGGGCCTTGGGCCGATTGAGACCACGATGTTGATTGCCCTGCCCGAGATTGACGGGGCGACCAACCCGACGGTGTTTTCGGGCCGACACGGGGTAGATGGCTGCAAGGGCTGCGCGCGGGCCTGCACCGGGTCTGCCGAGGCCAAGGCCATGGCGCCATGCCATGAACGGGTCGAGGCACTGGCCGACAAGGTGCTGCGTCTGGCCCTGTTGCGCCGCCGCAAGGTGGCCGAACGCCGCGTGGCCATCGTTCTGTACGGCTTTCCGCCCAATGCCGGCGCGGTTGGCACCGCGGCCTATCTGTCGGTCTTTGAAAGCCTGCACAACACGCTGCATGCCATGAAAGCCGCGGGCCACGACCTGACCCCGCCGGCCACCGTGGACGAGTTGCGTGAGGCTGTGCTGAAGGGCAATGCGGCGCGCCATGGCCAAGCGGCCAATGTCGCCGCCCATGTCAGCGCCGAGACACTGGTGCAAGACACGCCTTGGCTTTCGGAAATCGAGGCGGTTTGGGGCCCTGCGCCTGGTCGCCATCAGACCGATGGGCGCGGGGTGTTTGTCCTGGGCGCTCAGTTTGGCAAGGTGTTTGTGGGCATCCAGCCTGTGTTTGGCTACGAGGGCGACCCGATGCGCCTGCTCTTTGAGCATGGCTTTGCCCCCACCCACGCGTTTTCCGCGTTCTACCGTTGGCTGAAGCAGGACTTTGGCGCCGATGTGCTTTTGCACTTTGGCATGCATGGCGCTTTGGAATTCATGCCGGGCAAACAGGCCGGGGTGTCGGGCGCTTGCTGGCCGGATCGGTTGATCGGCGGGTTGCCGAATGTCTACCTCTATGCCGCCAACAACCCATCTGAGGCCACACTGGCCAAGCGCCGGTCCAATGCGATCACCGTCACGCACCTGACGCCGCCCTTGGCGCAGGCTGGGCTGTACAAAGGGCTGATCGAACTGAAAGACAGCCTGACGCGTTGGCGCGCCTTGCCAGCGGTTGCGCCCGAGCGTGCGGATCTGGAACTGTTGATTTCCGAACAGGCCGCCTTGGTCGATCTTGGCGGCCACAGCCCTGCCGCACTATGGCTGAAACTGCTTGAGGCCGAAGATGCGCTGATCCCGGATGGGATGCATGTCGTGGGCCGCCCGATGTCGGCGGCTGCGCGGGCGGGGTATCTTGATCTTCTGCCGCCGATGGATGCCGCCCAGCGTGCAAGCATTGATGCACAACTGGCGCAAGACAGCGAAATTCCGGCCCTGTTGCGTGCCTTGGGTGGCCATTTCATTGCCCCTGTCCCCGGGGGCGATCTGATCCGCAGCCCGCAAATCCTGCCGACAGGTCGCAACATCCATGCTTTTGACCCCTTCCGCATGCCGACCGAGCACGCGCTGCGCGACGGGGCGGCTCAGGCAGAGAAGCTTTTGGCAGCACATCCCACCTTGCCCCGCTCGGTTGCCTTGGTGCTTTGGGGGTCTGACAACATCAAATCCGACGGCGGGCCGATGGCGCAGGCGCTGGCGCTGATGGGCGTGCGGCCGCGCTTTGACAGCTATGGCCGCCTCTGTGGCGCTGATCTCATTCCGCTGGCCGAACTGGCCCGTCCGCGGATTGACGTGTTAATGACCCTGTCGGGCATCTTCCGCGACCTTTTGCCTTTGCAAACCAAGATGCTGGCCGAAGCCGCGTGGAAATGCGCCACGGCGGATGAGCCTTTGGCGCAGAACTTCATCCGTGCCCATGCACTGGCCTATGCGGCCGAGATGGGCGTGGATATGGAAACTGCGTCGCTGCGGGTGTTTTCCAATGCCGAAGGTGCCTATGGGTCGAACGTCAACCAATTGGTCGACAGTTCCGCCTTTGGCGTCGAAGACGAACTGGCCGACGCCTATGAGGCGCGCAAGTCCTTTGCCTATGGCCGCGATGGCAAGGCGGTGAAGAACGCAAGCCTTCTGCAAAAGGCGCTGAAGGATGTCGATCTGGCCTATCAGAACCTTGAATCGGTGGAACTGGGCGTCACCTCGGTGGACCATTACTTTGACACGCTGGGCGGCATTGCCCGCGCGGTCAAGCGCCAGCGCGGGGCCGATACCCCGGTCTATATCAGCGACCAGACCCGCGGCACTGGCAAGATCCGCACCTTGCGCGACCAGATCGCGCTTGAGTCCCGCTCGCGCACGCTGAACCCGAAGTTCTATGAAAGCCTTCTGACCCATGGTGCCGAAGGCGTTCGCCAGATCGAGGCGCATGTGACCAACACCATGGGCTGGTCGGCGACAACCGAGGCAGTGGACCCGTGGGTCTACCAGCGCCTGTCGGAAACCTTCGTGCTGGATGAGGCGATGCGCAAGCGGCTGGCCGAATTGAACCCTGCCGCATCCGCCCGCATGACCAATCGCCTGATCGAGGCGTCTGAGCGCGCCTATTGGACGCCGGATGCCGCCACGCTTGCGGCCCTGCAAGGGGCTGCGGATGAACTGGAAGACCGCTTGGAAGGGATCGCCGCCGAATGAGCCTGATCCTGACCTCACTGCGCTGCCCTGCCGTCGGAGCCTCCGGCGGGGGTATTTTTACCAAGATGAAAGGGGCACAAGCATGAGCCTGGACAACATTCCCGACCTGCGTGGACTCGACGGAGACGGTTCGGTCCAAGTCCATTTGGACCCCGAGACCCGGATCGAAGGCGCCAAGGTGTTTTCGGTCTATGGCAAGGGCGGCATTGGCAAGTCGACCACCTCGTCGAACCTGTCGGCAGCCTTTTCGATGATGGGCAAACGGGTGTTGCAGATTGGTTGTGACCCCAAGCATGACAGCACCTTTACCCTGACCGGGCGTTTGCAGCCGACGGTGATCGACATTCTGAAAGAGGTGGATTTCCACCCCGAGGAATTGCGCCCTGAAGATTACGTGGCCACCGGCTTTAACGGCGTGAAATGCGTGGAGGCGGGTGGGCCGCCCGCTGGCACGGGCTGCGGTGGCTATGTGGTGGGCCAGACGGTGAAACTGCTTAAGCAGCATCACCTGTTGGAAGACACCGATGTGGTGATTTTCGACGTTCTGGGCGATGTGGTTTGTGGTGGCTTTGCTGCCCCCCTGCAGCATGCCGACCGCGCCGTGATCGTCACCGCCAACGATTTTGACAGCATCTATGCGATGAACCGCATCATCGCCGCCGTGCAAGCCAAGTCAGGCAACTACAAGGTACAGCTGGCCGGTTGTGTGGCCAACCGCTCGCGCGCCACCGACGAGGTGGACCGCTATTGTGAGCGGGTTGGATTCAACCGGTTGGCCCATATGCCCGACATCGATGCCATCCGCCGTTCGCGCCTGAAGAAAAAGACATTGTTCGAGATGGACGATGCCGAAGATGTGGTCATGGCACGGGCCGAGTACATGAAACTGGCCGATACACTGTGGCGTTCGGTGCAGGCGCCGGGTTCGACCCCCGCGCCGCTGCCGGACCGCGAGATTTTTGAACTTCTGGGGTTTGATTGAGAATGGCCGATTACTCCGCCACCCGCGATCGCGTCGAGCAATACTTCGACCGGTCTGCCACCAAAGTGTGGGAGCGTCTGACCTCGGACGCGCCGGTAAGCCGTATTCGCCAGACCGTGCGAGAAGGCCGCGACAAGATGCGCGCGCTGATGCTGAGCCGCTTGCCCACGGATCTGCGCGGTGCGCGGATCTTGGATGCGGGCTGTGGTGCGGGGCAGATGACGGCGGAACTTGCCGCGCGCGGGGCTGATGTAACGGCGGTGGATATCTCGCCGGCCTTGGTTGAAATCGCCCGTGCGCGTCTGCCCGTCGAGCTTGCGCCGCGTGTCACCTTTGCGGCTGGAGATATGACAGCGGCCCATCACGGCAGCTTTGACTACGTCATGGCGATGGACAGCTTGATCTATTACGGCCCCACCGACATCGCGGCGGCTCTTGATCGGCTGGGTGCGCGCACGCGGGCAGCGGTGGTGTTCACCGTAGCGCCGAAAACCCCCTTCCTTATGGCCTTTTGGACCTTGGGCAAGGCCTTCCCGAGGGCCGACCGGTCGCCCACCATGGTGCCCCATGCCTTTGAAACCTTGTCCAAAGCCACTGGCGGGCGGCTTGCACAGATCGACCGCGTGTCGCGCGGGTTCTACATCTCTGAATGTCTGGAGTATCGCCCGTGATCTTGGGTAAGAAACATATCCAGCAATTGGGCAGCGCGTGGCTGCCTTTTGCCGATGCCGCCTCGGAAGATCTGCCTTTGGCGCAGCTTTTGCGGTTGGGTCTGTTTCAGGTTTCGGTCGGGATGGCCACCGTGTTGCTTTTGGGCACACTGAACCGCGTTATGATCGTAGAGTTGTCGGTGCCGGCGCTGATCGTGGCCTTGATGATCGCCCTGCCCGTGTTGTCGGCCCCGTTTCGTGCGCTGTTGGGATTTCGGTCAGACACCCATCGCAGCGCGATTGGCTGGAAACGGATCCCTTATCTGTGGTTCGGCAGCCTGTGGCAGATGGGTGGCTTTGCCATCATGCCCTTTGCGCTGATCCTTCTGGGCGGCGATCAGGTGCTGGGCCCGACGTGGGCCGGGGAGTTCCTGGCAGCCTTGGCCTTTGTCATGGCTGGGCTTGGGCTGCATATGACGCAAACGGCGGGGCTGGCGCTGGCCTCGGACCGGGCGACGGATGAGACGCGGCCCCGGGTGGTGGCGCTGCTTTATGTCATGTTCCTGTTGGGCATGGCGGTTTCGGCGGTCATCGTCGGGGCGCTGTTGCAGGAATATTCCGACATGCGGCTGATCCGTGTGGTGCAGGGATGTGCTTTGGCCACACTTATCCTGAACCTGATTGCCCTTTGGAAGCAGGAGAAAGGCCGCCCGATGAGTGCCGCTGAACGTGCGGCACCGCGCCCGCGATTTGCCGATGCTTGGTGCGACCTTATGGCCGGTGGCACGGCGGGGCGGCTTTTGGCGGTGGTTGCTGTCGGGGCCTTTGGGTTCAACATGCAAGACGTTCTGCTAGAGCCTTATGGCGGCCAGATCCTTGGCCTGTCGGTGTCGGCGACGACGATGCTGACGGCTGTTTACGCCTGTGGTGCGCTTGTGGGCTTTGGGCTGGCGGCGCGCTGGCTGGGGCGGGGAACCGACCCTTACCGGATGGCCGGGCGCGGCATCCTGATTGGCATCGGTGCCTTTGCCGCCGTGATCCTTGCCGGGCCGTTGAATTCAGCCGTGGTGTTTTTTGCCGGCGCCTTCTCGATAGGCCTCGGTGGCGGCCTGTTCTCGGTTGCTACGCTGACCGCGGCCATGGCGATGCCCACGGGCACACGTGCCGGGCGTGGCGTGGCGGTGGGCGCTTGGGGCGCGGCGGCGTTGGTAAACGCTGGGTTCTTTGGCCATATGG
>JBMSKG010000025.1:0-17698 GCA_049419625.1 Paracoccaceae bacterium
CCCCCCCCCCCCCCCCCCCCCCCCCCCCCCCCCCCCCCCCCCCCCCCCCCGGGGTGCCGCAAGTGATCTGACTGCCGGATTAAGCCCCAACGTCGCACCGGGCAAGGGGGAAGGTCAGGCTGTTTCCACCCGCACGCGGCTTCCTGCCGGAAGTGTAACAGTGCCGTGAACGATGAGCCGCTCGGCCGCCATGGTTTCGGCGAGCCACAAAGCCAGCGCCACAGGCTCGCTGCTATGGGGGCCATCGACCGCATCCAGCACCAGCTTTGATGGCGCCCAGACCATCATCTGACCGCGCTTCACCGCCCAGTCGATTTCAGTTCGCGTTGCCATCACCACACAGCGCGGATCACGCGCGGCCAAGACCCAAGCGTTCTGCTCGATTGCCAGCATGTCCACCCGGCGCTGGGTCGGTTTGTGGCCGGTCTGGGGGCGGGCCATGTCGGGCAGGCCAACAGTCAAGATTACCGGTAGACCCCGCGCTTGCAGCGCATCCAGCCGGGCGGGCAGGTCGGCGGCATGGATCGCGTCATTGTCCAGATAAACGACCAACGGGTGCAGCGCGGCTTCTTGCCCGTCTTGTCCCACCACCTTCAGCGCAGCCTCAGCGCGGCTGCGGACAATCTCGACGCCCAGCTTGTAGGGACCGATGTCCAGCTTTTCGATCCGCACAAAGGCACGCATCGCCTGCGGCTCGGCCAGAATGCGTTCCGCCACCCGTTCGGCCAGCGTTTCTAGAAGGTTCAATCGCTCAGCAGCAAGTTCCGTGGCAATCGCTTCGGTGATCCGGTCATAGGACAGGATCTTGTCCACATCGTCATCCAAGGGGGCAGGGGCGGGGCGCACCTCGACCACCACGTTGAACATCACCCGTTGCGTGTGGCCGCGTTCCTTTTGAAACGCGCCGATCTCCACCTCGACCACATGGTCGCGCAAGCTGATCCGGTCGCGCGGATCGGCGCTTGCCGAAGCGACGGAACGCTCTTCAGGATGGGCAAAGGCAAGCCTTATGTCGCTGGTCATCTTGCCCTCCGATGGGCCGGCCGAATAGGTCAGGCGCAGGCTAAGGCCTCGTCCTGCCCTCGCCTATCCCGAAGGCGGCATAAGAATCAACCCGAACGACGCTGGATGCCACAGATCGTGGCCCAGCATGGTCAGGAATGATACCAGCGTCAGGGCTTGTAAAAAAGATGCGCCCCAATCGCGGCGGTGCGATCATATACATGGGACCATCGGGGATTGACCGCACGTGTGTGGAAGTGCGTTGCGCCATAGGTCAACTGGCGCGGCGCACCGTCCAGCATCACCCGTGCGATGCGTCCGGCCGTATCCACGGCCTCACCATCGCGCATCACGTCGCGCGCCCCGTCACAATGATAGGAGAACTGGCAGCCGCCCCGGCCGCCTTGTTCCACCACGCCGCAGACCGTGTTGGGATAGCGCGCGCTGTCGACCCGATTCAGGATCACTTCAGCCACAGCAAACTGCCCCTTAAGACTTTCACCGCGTGATTCGAAATAAAGCGCCTTGGTCAGGCACTGCCACTGCGCATCCCCGGTCGGGGCGGGAAGGCTGGCCAGAAAGGCATGGGTATAGGAAAGGTCTGTGATCTGCGCCGCGGCGGCAGCCTTGCGTGCCTTTTTTGTACCAATAAGACCCGTAGCGAGCGCGTTTAGCTCTGCCTCGGGCAAGGCCTCAATCGTCTTGTGCTCCGCGCCCAATAAGCTGCGGAACTGTTGGCCGAGCACGACCTGTGGTTCGTTGGACTGGCTCACCGTCACTTCGGCGAAGGCCGCTCCGCTCTGGACGGTCAGCGCGATCAGCGCTGAGGTCCATATATGGTGCAAGCGCATTGTCTTGTGGTCCCGGTTGTTTCAGTCGGTGCTGACGCGGGGGATTCCCAGTCAACGGGTGCCGGGCCTAAACGCCGAAGCTCAGCGCGTCTACCGCTGTTGCCGTAATACAACCACACTTGCCGCAAAATCGGCGGGATATTGCCGAAGCAGTTAGACCATTTTTTCAGCTATAGCCGCCAAAATCATGATTTTGTGTCAGAAACTCTCCGCGCCCTACGATCTGCCAAAGCCAGATGCGCGGCGGCCAAACGGGCCAAAGGCACCCGAAACGGGCTGCAGGACACATAATCGAAGCCTTGCCCACGGCAGAAGGCAATCGATTCGGGGTTGCCGCCATGCTCGCCACAGATGCTCAGTGTCAGGTCTTTGCGGGTCGCGCGGCCGCGTTCTGCACCGATGTGCAACAGCTCTCCCACCCCGTCGACATCCAGTACGTGGAAGGGGTCCTCGGGAAACACGCCTTGCTGAACATAGGTGTTCATGAACCGCCCCGCATCGTCGCGCGACAGGCCATAGGTCATTTGGGTCAGGTCGTTGGTGCCAAAGGACAGGAAGGCGGCATGCTGGGCGATTTCGCCCGCTCGCAGCGCGGCGCGCGGCGTTTCCACCATGACGCCCAGCTTATAGTCAAACTGCACGCCCGTCTTCACACGCACTGCGGCGGCGACAGCGTCGATATGGGTCTTTACCAGTTCCACCTCACGCCGTGCGCTGACAAGCGGGATCATGATTTCAGGCACCACAGAGGTACCTTTCTTGGCCACAACAACCGTGGCCTCAAAGATCGCCTGCGCCTGCATTGCATAGATTTCCGGCAAGACCACACCCAGGCGCACACCGCGCATGCCCAGCATCGGGTTAAACTCGGCCAAAGCCTCGGCGCGGCGCGTCACATCCGACAGGGGCTTGTCCAGTGCCTCGGCCAGTTCGCGCAAACCCTCGCGGGAGTGCGGCAGGAATTCATGTAACGGCGGGTCGAACAGGCGAATACATACCGGCAGGCCGGCCATGATCTCAAACAACTGCACAAAGTCATCGCGCTGCATCGGCAAAAGCCGCGCAAGGGCTGCCGCCCGATCCTGTGACGTGTCGGCAAAGATCATCTCACGCATCACGACCAGACGATCTTCGTCAAAGAACATGTGCTCTGTTCGGCACAGGCCGATGCCTTGGGCTTCAAACTGGCGGGCCATGGCCGCGTCGGCAGGCGTGTCGGCGTTGGCGCGAATGCCGATGTCGCGCACCTCATCGGCCCAACCCAAAAGGGTGCGGAAACTGTCGTCAAGCGCGGGCGCCAGCATTTCGGCGGCCCCGGCCAGGACTTCGCCCGTGGTGCCGTCCAGCGTGACGACATCTCCTTCGCGGAACACCCGGCCATCCGCGGCGACCAGCTTTTTGTCCTTGCTGTCCAGACGCAGCCCCGAGGCACCCACCACACACGGCAGGCCCAGGCCGCGCGCGATCACCGCTGCATGGCTGGTGACGCCGCCGCGTTCGGTCAAAACCCCAACCGCCGAATGCATGCCGCGAATGTCCTCGGGTGCGGTTTCGCGCCGAACCAGGATGCAAGGCTCGCCGCGCGCAGCACTTGCCTGCGCTGCGGGTGAGGAAAACACCAGCCGCCCCACGGCGCCGCCGGGACTTGCCGCGATGCCCTTGGCAAAGACATCGCGCGGCACCCGCGGATCGACCTGCGGGTGCAAGAGTTCAGACAGCGCGCGAGGTTCGACCCTGAGCACCGCCTCGTCATGCGAGATCACCCCGTCCTCAGCCAAGGCCACGGCAATCTTCAGCCCGGCCCGGGCAGAGCGTTGCACCTTGATCGCGTCCAGAACCGACAGGTGCCCGTCTTCGATGGTGAACTCGATCTGCATTTCTTCGCGCAGTCGCGCTCGGCAGGCCGCACCATGGCGGGCAAGCTGGGCAAAGATTTCGGGCGACAGATCCTCAAGCGAGGGGCCGCGCGGGTCGCGCGTGAGATACATCGCTTCGGTCTTCTTCAGCGCGTCGCGCCCCTGCGAATTGCCCAGGTACCGCCCAGTGATTTGCGGCAATCCGGTGACTGGATCGACGAATTGAATCACACCAGACCCCGAGAGCCCCTGACCAATGCCCTGCGCCATGGCCTGCACCACAAGCCCCAGTGCCGCCTCAACCGGCGCACCTTTGGCTTGGCGCAAGAGCCGCGCGGAGGTGCCTTCCCAAGCCCGCGCCATCGAGCGCAGAACTTCGCTCAGCTGCTGGGCGGGATCCTCAGGAAAGGCTTCGTCCATTTCCCTCTCATACTGCCGCAAGGACTCGCGCAAGGCGTCGGGGCCGGGCTTGATATCATCGAACATATCGGGGTCAAGACGGGCCACATGAATGGCGTAGGATTGCACAAATCGAAGATAGAGCGCATCCGCGGCCTCGGCCCCATGGCGTTGAACCAAAGCGGCGTGCCGCTCGGCATTCATGCCCACATTCAGCACCGTACCTGGCCCACCCCAATCGGGGTTCTCGGGGCTCGGGCGGACCGAGATCAGCGGCATCTCGCCAAAATGCGCCAAAATGGCGCGGGCATCCAGCGTATGGCCCGCCGCAATCGCCCGCACGGTCTGCGTTGGCAGGGCCACGGTTTTCGGCACCGGCATCTCCAGACGCACCAGCCGCTGCAAACATTTCGCCCGCCAGCCGTGGGCTTGGGTTGAAATGGCCGCCGTTGGCGTGACTTCTGTATAGTCGAGATGTTGGGTCTTCTGCACTGCGGCACCTTTTCTTTGCGGTCGCAGGATACACCCGAACGCCTGTCACGCAAGCCTTACAACCATGTGTCAGACTGGGAAGTTTTCACGCCCTGTCGCCAAATTTCGAGGCCTTCACGCCGGAAACGGCAGCAAAGGCGCGGCTCGCGCGTCGCTTTTCGTGCAGCCCGGCGCCGAAAACCCGCTAATCTGCCCACCGAAACGGAACCAGAGGAGCCACCCCATGAAACTGCCGCACGACCATATCGACGAGGGTGGCTTGCAAGAGTTCTCGGTCGTTTTTACCGATCGTAGCCTGAACCACATGTCGGCGCGCTTCCAAGGTGTAATGCGCGATGTCTCCGCGATGTTGCGCGATGTCTACAACGGCAGCGCCGTGGCGCTTGTGCCGGGTGGCGGCACCTATGCGATGGAGGCCGTGGCGCGCCAGTTCGGCCAAGGCCGCGCGTTGATCGTGCGCAATGGCTGGTTCTCGTATCGCTGGACGCAGATCTTTGACGCGGGCGGCTTTGCCAAGGAAACCACCGTGGTCATGGCCCGCGCGGCGGGCAATTCCGCGCAGTCGCCCTTTGCGCCGCCGCCGATCGAAGAGGTGGTCGCCAAGATTCATGAGACAAAGCCCGATGCGGTCTTTGCGCCGCATGTTGAAACCTCGGCCGGGATCATTCTGCCTGATGACTATATCGCTGCCATGGCCGCCGCCGCACATGAGGTGGGGGCGCTTTTGGTGCTGGATTGCATCGCTTCGGGCTGCATCTGGGTGGACATGGGCGCGCTGGGGATCGACGCGGTTATCACCGCCCCGCAAAAGGGCTGGTCCGCCAGCCCGGCAACGGGTGTCGTTGTGATGAGCCCGCGCGCCGAGGCGCGGCTGGCCGAGACCACCTCGAACAGCTTTGCCATCGATCTGAAGAAGTGGCGCGCGATCATGGAGGCCTTTGAAAAGGGCGGCCACGCCTATCACGCCACCATGCCGACCGATGCCATCGTGGGGTTCCGCGATGCCATGCTGGAGACCAAAGCGATGGGATTTGCCGAGGCCAAGGCCGCGCAATGGGCGCTGGGCCGGGCGGTGCGGGCGATGCTGGCGGCCAAGGGCGTGCCTTCGGTTGCCGCCGAAGGTTTTCAGGCGCCGGGCGTGGTGGTCAGCTTTACCTCCGACCCCGACGTGCAGAACGGATCGAAGTTCAAGGCGCTGGGCTATCAAATTGCCGCCGGTGTGCCGTTGCAGGTGGGCGAGGGGGCCGAGTTCCGCACCTTCCGGCTGGGCCTCTTTGGTCTGGACAAGCTCAAGGATGTTGACGCCACCCTTGCCCGGCTGAAAACTGCGCTCGATCAGGTTTTGTAAACGGGGTTTTCATGGGCAAGGATGTTGGCGAGGCGCTGCAGGACGCGGCCTTTACCCGCACAAAGCTGCACGGCTCGACCATCGAGGCGAGCTATTCCGGCGCGCTCAGCTTTTTGCGCCGGAAATACACCAAAGACCTGACCGGGGTGGATGTTGCCATCACCGGCATCCCCTTTGATCTGTCGGTCAGCAACCGCCCCGGCACCCGCTTCGGGCCCGAGGCGATCCGCCGCGCCTCGGCCCAGCACAGCTGGGGGCCGATCTGGCCTTGGCGTTTTGACCCCTTCGATACGCTGGCGGCAATCGACTATGGCGATGTCGCCTTCGACTGGGGCGCGCCGATGGACATTCCCGCCGCGATTGAGGCCCATATCGCCACGCTGATCGCCGGGGGTGCGGCCACGCTGAACTTGGGCGGGGATCACTTCACCACCTATCCGACCCTGCGCGCCTATGCGGCGAAATACGGGCCCCTTGGGCTGGTGCAGTTCGACGCCCACCGCGATGTCGAGGAAGATGACGGCGGGCGCATCGACCATGGCAGCATGTTCAACTATGCGGTGCGCGAAGGCATTATCGACCCTAAACGCAGCGTGCAGATCGCCATACGCACCTGTTTTTCGGGCGAGAATAGCCATGGCATGACCATGCTGCACGCCCACCGCGTGCAGGCGATGACCGCCGAGGCCGTCGCCGATATGGTGCGCAAGGTGGTGGGTGAGGGGCCATCTTATCTGACCTTTGACATTGACTGTCTTGATCCGTCCACTGCGCCCGGAACCGGCACCCCGGTGCCGGGCGGGTTGACCAGCTTTCAGGCGCTGTCAATCCTGCGGGCCATGAAGGGCATGGATTTCAAGGGCATGGACGTGGTCGAGGTGTCGCCCCCTTATGACCATGCCGAGATGACATCCAATGCGGCGGCAATGATCGCGGCGGAGATGCTGTGCCTGAAGGCTTGGGCCATGGGCGCGCGTCCGGTCGAGATGGAGGCCTAGCGCACCCCAAGGCCCGCTTTCATCAGCGTCTTTCTGATCGGGCCAAGGGAATAAAGCGCGTTCAGCGCACCTGCGCGCAGGTCGCGCAGGAAGGGCTCGCCCAGCATGGAGGTGCGGTTCAACAGATCCACCCCCGCCAGCCGCGCCTTCACCTCCAGATGACGCTTGCGCTCAAAGGCGGCCAGCATCTCGGCGCTGCCAAGGCTGGCGGGGTTCGCCACCGCCAGATCCAACAGGGCCGACAGATCGGCGAGACTCATGTTCAGCCCCTGTGCGCCAATGGGGGGCATCACATGGGCCGCCTCGGCGATCAGCGCCACGCGGGTGGCCACCATCCGCTCGGCGGCTTGGGTGATAATTGGCCAGACAGTGCGCGCGCTGTCCAACCGCAAGGCGCCCAGAATCCCGCAGGAACGTTCGTTGATCGCCGCCTCGAACTCTGCCACCGGCAACGCGGCCAGGCGGGCCACCTCGGGGCCCGTTTCCATCCAGACCACGGCGGAGGCCGGGCCGCCATTGCGATCAGGCAGCGGCACCAATGTAAATGGCCCGCCTGAGCGGTGAATCTCTGTCGAGATATTGTTGTGCGCTACGGGGTGCGCCACGGCGAAGGCCAGCGCCTTTTGCCCATAGCGCGTGGTGGTCACCTCGATGCCCACCTCTTGGCGCACCGTGGAATTGCGCCCATCAGCGGCGACGACCATCTGGGCTGAGATCCGCCGCCCGTCCGAAAGGGTGGCCAGTGCCTCGGCCTCGCGCGTCATCACGCGGGCGGTCGCGGTGCCGGGCAGGAAGGTGACATTGGGCAATTCTGCCAACCGCGCCACCATTTCGCGCCGCAAAAGCCAGTTCGGCAGGTTCCAGCCAAAGGGCTGGTCGGAAATCTCGGCGGCGTCAAAATCCTTGACGATGCGCGGCTCGGCCACCGGGCCCCCGGCATCGACGATCCGCATGATCTGCAAGGGTGCAGCATGGGGCGCCAACCGATCCCACAGCCCCGCAGCCTGCAAGACTGGGATAGACGGGTGCAAAAACGCAGTGGAGCGATGGTCGGCCCCCGCCGCGTCACGGTCGGTGACCGGGGGTTCAGGGTCGGTGCAGATCACCGAAAACCCGGCCGAACCAAAAGCCGCCGCCGCCGTCAGCCCGGCAACGCCGCCGCCCGAGACGAGAATATCGGTTTTGATCCGGTCCATGCTGATCCCCTGCATCCAAGCCTGAACTTAGGGCGAAGTGGCGCGAAAGCGAAGGGGCAAGGTGTCACGGGGCTGCGACAGGATCAGGGCCACGAGATCCAGACGAACAGCGCGAACATCAGGGGCACCATGCACAGGGCGACCATGGTCAGAACCACCAGCCCCCATGTCTTGACTGCCAGGACGATCAGGGTCAGCGCAATGACCAAAAGGTAGAAGACCACATTCACATCGCGCGCCACATCGCGGGCAATCGACGACAGGACCGGGATCTGGACCTTGGGCCGGGCAAAGGAAACAGACATCTGAGACTCCGTGTTGAGGTTGGGTCTGAGATGATGTGTGCTGCCGCTTTATCAAAGGGCGCATCTTGCCGCAGGCGGTCTCTTGGCCTGCGTCACGTTGTCAAATGGGCCAGAAAGGCCGTCAAATCCTCGGTGTGGTGGTGAATGTGGTCACCGGGCGCCCGCTCGGGCGCGACGTGGACAGTGCGCATCCCCATCTCATGCGGCACCCGCAGATTGCGCGGGTCATCTTCGAACATGGCGGCGCGGGCAGGGTCAAGCCCATCGATGGCGAAGACCGTCTCAAAGGCAGCGCGGTCGGGTTTGGGGTGAAAACCCGCATGCTCCACCCCATAAACCGCGTCGAACAACCCCGAGAGCCCGCGCGCCTCCAGCACCTTCACGGCATAGGGTTCGCAGGCGTTGGTATAGATGATGCGCCGACCCGGCAAATCGGCAATGCGGGCGGCAAGGTCGGGGTCGCGGGGCAGGGGCGAGAAATCGATGTCATGGACATCGGTCAGATAGGGACCGGGATCCATCCCGTGTTCGCGCATCAACCCGGCCAAGGTGGTGCCATAGGTTTCCCAGTAATGCTGGCGCAGGTGGTTTGCCTTTTCCCGGCTGACCCCCAGAGCTTGCATCACCCAATTGGTCATCCGTACCTCGATCTGATCGAACAGCCGATAGCGCGGTGGGTAAAGCGTGTTGTCCAGATCAAAGACCCAGGTGGTGACGTGGTGAAACTGCTGTTTTATCATCGCGCCACCATAGGCGAGCCCGCGCGGGTCGGCAATCGGGGGGGGCCTTGAATGGCGCGGGAAAGCCGCTAGACTCGCGCGGCGAACCTGGAGAATGCCGCATTGCAGAAAGATGCCTACTCGCTGATCCTTGACGCCATCGAGCGCGCCGATTTCAAACCCGGTGACCGTCTGGTGGAATCCGAACTGGCCGAGCGTCTGGGCGTGTCGCGCACCCCGGTGCGCGAGGCGCTGCAGCGGCTTGAGACTCAAGGCATGTTGGCGCGCGACGGGCGCAGCCTGATGGTGGCCTCGTTGGATCACAACCAACTGGCCGAGCTTTACACAGTGCGCACCGAGCTTGAGGGCTTGGCCGCCCGGTTGGCGGCGCGCCATGCCACCGATGAGGAAATCCGTGTCTTGCGCGGAATGGTCGAAGATGACCGCAACCTTCTGGGAGGCGATCCGCGTGCGCTGAGCCGCGCCAACAAGCGGCTCCACAGGCTGATCCATCTGGCCTCGCACAACCGGTTCTTGGTGCAGCAATTGGATCTTGTGCATCGGTCGATGGCCTTGATGGCCAACACCTCTTTGGCCGCCGAGGGGCGTGATGAGGTCGCCTTGGCCGAACATGACCAGATTGTTCGCGCGATTGAGATGCACGACGGGGAGGCCGCCTATCAGGCGCTGAAGTCCCACATCTCTAAGGCCTTTGAAACCCGGCTGCGGGTGGACGCAGGCGAGTTGAAGATGCGCTAAGGCGCACCCGGGCCACTAGCCGGCCTGATCAAACTCGCCATGCGTGGTCTTGTCCCAGTAAAACGGCTGCACCAGCATTTCCCATGCCGCTTTATAGGCCGCCAGCGTCGCCAGCGGGTAGTATAGGATCATCGTCGGCACCCATAGCGGGCTGAGGCCATGGCCCGTGCGGCGCATGCCAACAATGCCAAACGCGATCAACCCGATCTCAATGGCGAAAAAGCTGAAAATCAGCGCCGTGATCCCCGCATCTGACAAGACCGACTGCACCGGATGGGGCAGGCCAAAGGGCAGGGCCCAAAAGGTCCACAACACAGGCGCCAAGAGCGCGTGCAATACCGATCCAGCCAGCAAAAGCTGAAAGCCGATGAACTTTCTTGGCCCCAACTCACGCCACAAGAGGCCCGGATCGCGCATATGGGTCAGCCATGTCATCATGAAGCCCTTGATCCAGCGCGACCGTTGCTTGACCCAAGATTTTGGACGGCAGGTCGCCTCTTCAAAGGTGGTGGTCTCAATCAACTCTGTCCGATAGCCGCGCCGGGCAATGCGCATGCCCAGATCGGCATCTTCGGTGACATTATGCGCATCCCATCGCCCCAGCGTTTCGAGTGCGGCGCGGCGGAAAAACAGCGTTGTGCCGCCCAAGGGTACGGCCAGCCCCAACCGCTCAATCCCCGGTAAGAGCAAGCGAAACCACGCGGCGTATTCGATGGTGAAGCAGCGCGAGATCCAGTTGATGCGGGGGTTGTAGAAATCTAGCCGTCCTTGCAAGCAGGCCAGATCGGGGCCGCGGGCGTGAAAGCGGTCCACCACCTTGCGGATCTGGTCAGGTTCCGGGGCATCTTCGGCGTCATAGACGCCCACGATGCTGCCCCGACAGTGATCCAACGCAAAGTTCAAGGCGCGTGGCTTGGTCTTGACCGACCCATCCGGCACCACCACGATCCGCATCCAGCCAGGCAGATCAGCGCGCTCCAAGGCCTGCCGCGTCAAGTGATCCTCGGCCTCAACCACCAAGAGCACATCCAAAAGCTCCTTCGGGTAGTCCAGCTTGCCCAGCCGCTTGACCAACCGCGGTGCGATGTTGCTTTCGCGGTAGAGCGCAACCATCACCGACACGATCGGCAATCGCACGATCAAGGGTGGCGAGGGGTTGTCGCGGTGGCGCAGCGCACCGAACAAAGCGGCCAGCTTTAGCCCCGTAAAGGCCACGCCAGCAAAGAGTCCCACAAGCACAAGCCCCAGCATCACCCAAGCCGGCCAAACCGCTGTTGCCATCAGGGCCGTCAGGCCCAGAACCGCCACCGGCAAGCGCACCGCTTCGGCCCTGTAGCTGCGGCAACTGTCTCCATCCGGAACCCGGGTTTCCGCGAGCCGCGCCAAGCCCGCACCCCGCGCACCCAAGAGCGCGGCCTCGATCACCCTGCGCGGGGCAAGCACCATAAGAACCGGTCCGAAAACCTGTTCCAGGCGTGGCCTGTGGCGGTGGAAATCCTCTGGGTGGGCGGTGGCCACCAAAGTGCCGCCGCCAATCACTTGGCAGGGCAACAAATGCAGCGCCAAACATTCCACCGCGCCGAAGGCATCAATAAGCCTTGGATCAATGGTGGGGCTATGGGCAGTGAATAGCGCCACCTCCCAGATTTCCGACAAAAGGCGGAAGAGTTGATCTTCCGACACAAGCCCGCGCGCTAGTAGAATATCGGCCAGTCTGCCACCGCGCGTCTTATGGAGGCGCAGTGCCTCTACCATGTCATGCGGCAGCACCAAACCGTCGCGCAAGAGCGCCTTGGCCAAAGCCTCAGTCCCGCTTGGGCTGCGCGGGCGCGCGACACCTAAGTCTGAAAAAGCAGTGACCGCAGCCATCTTCCCCCCTTGTATCCAAGCACTTTGGGGCAGGGGAGGTTAATGCAAAGTTAAGCCCACATGGGTCTTTTGCCGTGCGGACCGATTAGGCGGCGCGGCGGGCTTTCATAGCTTCGGCAAAGCGCTCGAACAGATAGAAACTGTCCTGAGGGCCGGGGCTCGCTTCGGGGTGATACTGTACGGAATAGATCGGCTTACCATCCACCGCGATGCCGCAGTTCGACCCGTCAAACAGCGAGACATGGGTTTCCGAAACCCCTTTGGGCAGGGTCTGGCTGTCTACGGTAAAGCCATGGTTCATCGAGGTGATTTCCACCTTGCCAGTCGTCAAATCCTTGACCGGATGGTTCGCGCCGTGGTGGCCGTGGTTCATCTTCACCGTCTTGGCGCCAAGGGCCAAAGCCAGCATCTGATGGCCAAGACAAATGCCGAAAAGTGGCAGATCGGCCTTTAGAACGCCCTGAATCATTGGCACAGCATAGGCCCCGGTTGCCGCCGGATCGCCGGGGCCGTTGGACAAGAACACACCTTCGGGCTTCAACGCCAGCACGTCTTCGGCCGTCGCGGTGGCTGGCAGTACGGTGACATCACAGCCCACCGATGCAAGGCAGCGCAGGATGTTGCGCTTGGCGCCATAGTCGATGGCGACAACCTTCAAGCCCGGGCCCTGGCGCGTGGTATAGCCTTCAGGCCAAGCCCAACGCATTTCGTTCCAGCGGTAAGACTGGGTGCAGGACACATCCTTGGCCAGGTCAAGGCCCACAAGACCTTTCCAAGCCCGGGCCTTGGCGACCAGCTTTTCCAGATCAAATACACCGTCCGGATTGTGCGCGAGCGCCACATGCGGCGCACCTTGCTGACGGATCGCGCGGGTCAGTCGGCGCGTATCAATGCCGCCCACACCGATGCGCCCCTTTTTGGTCAGCCAACCGACAAGATCATCGGTCGCGCGCCAGTTCGACGGCTCGGTCGGGTCCCATTTCACCACCATACCAGCGGCAACCGGATCGGCGGTTTCGTCATCCTCGGCGGTGGTGCCGGTGTTGCCGATATGGGGGAAGGTAAAGGTTACGACCTGACCCGCATAGCTTGGGTCGGTCATGATTTCCTGATATCCGGTCATTGCGGTGTTGAAGACCAGTTCTGCCACTGTCTCCCCTGCCGCCCCAAAGCCGTGGCCGTAAAACACCGTGCCATCGGCCAATGCGATGCAGGCCGTTGGTTTTGCTGGGCTTTCGGACGGGGTAGGCATTGCGGCGACTCCCTGCAGGCAAATTTGCCGGAACCTAAGGGCCAAGAGGGCCGGGGTCAAGGCTTTGTCGCAAAAGGAATTTTCAAAAATATCAATAGGTTATAGAAAACAGCGGTGGTTGCGTCGCGCCACGCATCGCGGTAATGTGCCCGCGTTTGAAAATCCAAGGGGATGAAAGCGAATGTCTTTGCGCGACCAGCTTCAAACTGCCTTGAAAGAGGCGATGAAGGCCAAGCTCGCCGACCGCTTGTCGACGCTGCGGCTTATCAATGCCGCTATCAAGGATCGTGACATCGCCAACCGCGGCGAAGGCGGCGAAGGGGAGATTTCCGAAGCCGAGATTCTGGCCGCCCTTGGCCGTATGGTCAAACAGCGTCAAGAATCGGCGCGCGCCTATGAAGAGGGCGGGCGGCTAGAGTTGGCCGAGAAAGAAACTGCCGAAATCAAGGTAATCGAAGAATTCCTGCCCCGCCAGTTGGACGCTGCTGAGGTGGAGGCCGCAATTGCCGCCGCTGTGGCCGAAGTGGGCGCGACCAGCATCCGCGACATGGGCAAGGTCATGGCTGTGCTGAAGGCGAAGTACACCGGTCAGATGGATTTCGGTGCCGTCGGCCCGCGTATCAAGGATCGGCTGGGCTGATCCCCCGCTCTTTTGTTGAAGCGGGGCTAGACCCGGTTTAGCGCAGTGGCCGTAAGACCTCGGTGATCTCGGCGGCCAGCCTTCGGCGCTCATCTTCAGTTAGAAAGGCCCCAAGCTCGACCTCGCGGCCCTCGCCCTTCATCGTCAGATATTGCGGCACGGGGCCAGCCGTCGCGTGCAGCGTCAGGCGCACCCAATGGGGGTTCGCCTGCCAATCCTGCCGCTTGCCCCTTGGCCCGTGCCGCGTCAGCGTCACAAGCTCATCGCTGATCGCCAGATCCTCGACAATCTCGCCATCGCGGAAACTGCGCTCCAGCGCCCACCAGATGGCGGCGAGAGCTGCCAGCAGGAAGGGCAAGACGCCCCACAGAACCGGTGTCCCAAGAAGGCCCAACAGCGGCACCCCAATGCACAGCGCTGTGCCGCCCAGAAACCACACCATGCCCCGGCGCGGCAAAGACCGATAGGGCCACAGGTGCAGGCGTCGGTTCTCGCCTTCGGGGGGAAGCCATTCATAGGGCATGGAACACCTTTCGGTCGCGGCAGGTAGCGCGTTCTACCCAAAGGAAAAGGCCCCAAGGTTTCCCTCGGGGCCTTCGCCAATTTTCTTGCCTTAGTGGGCGTGCGACTTGTCCCAGTCTTCCCGTTTCGGCAGCTGCTCGAACGTGTGTTCGGGCGGCGGGCAGGGCAGGGTCCATTCCAGCGTGTCAGCGTGCTCGTTCCAGTAGTTGTTCTCGGTCACCTTGCGGCCCCAGAGCAGCGTGTAGAACACGATACCGATGAAGAAGATGAACGAGGCAAACGAGATGAACGCGCCGACAGAGGAGAACCAGTTCCAGTAGGCAAAAGCCTCTGGGTAGTCGATGTAGCGGCGCGGCATGCCCTGACGGCCCAAGAAGTGCTGGGGGAAGAAGGTCAGGTTCGAGCCGATGAACATCGCCCAGAAGTGCAGCTTGCCCGCCCATTCCGGATACTGACGGCCCGACATCTTGCCGATCCAGAAATAGATCCCGGCAAAGATGCCGAACACAGCGCCGAGGCTCATCACATAGTGGAAGTGCGCCACGACATAGTAGGTGTCGTGATAGACGCGGTCCACAGGTGCCTGGCTCAACACGATGCCGGTGACGCCGCCGACGGTGAAGAGGAACAGGAAGCCGAAGGCCCAAAGCATCGGGGTTTCAAAGGTGATCGATCCGCCCCACATGGTCGCGATCCACGAGAACACCTTGATGCCGGTCGGCACCGCGATGACCATGGTGGCCAGCATGAAGTAGGACTGCTGGGTCAGCGACATGCCAGCGGTGTACATGTGGTGTGCCCAGACAACAAAGCCCAGAACACCAATCGCAACCATTGCATAGACCATCGGCAGGTAGCCGAAGATCGGTTTGCGCGAGAAGGTCGAGATAACCTGGCTGATGATACCGAAGGCCGGGATCACGATGATGTACACTTCCGGATGGCCAAAGAACCACAGGATGTGCTGATACAGCACCGGGTCACCGCCGCCCGAAGGCGTGAAGAAGGTGGTGCCAAAGTTCCGGTCGGTCAGCAGCATGGTGATGGCGCCAGCCAGCACGGGCAGGGCCAACAAAATCAGCCACGACGTCACGAAGATCGACCAGCCAAACAGCGGCACCTTGTGCAGGGTCATGCCCGGCGCGCGCATGTTCAGGAAGGTGGTGATCATGTTGATCGCCCCCAGAATCGACGAGGCACCCGAGAGGTGAACTGCGAAGATCGCGAGGTCCATCGCATAGCCGCCCTCGGCGGTGGTGGTCAGCGGCGGGTAAAGAACCCAACCCACACCCGAGCCTGGCCCAAGGCCAGAGGTCAGGTCACCATTGCCGCCCGGTGCCAGCATCGAGGCCACGCCCAAAGACACACCGGCCACATACATCCAGTAGCTCAGGTTGTTCATCCGCGGGAAGGCCATGTCCGGTGCACCGATCTGCAGCGGCATGAAATAGTTTCCAAAGCCGCCGAACAGCGCGGGAATCACCACGAAGAACATCATCAGAACACCATGATAGGTGATCATCACGTTCCACAGGTGTCCGTTCGGTGTGCAGGTGTCGGCCGTGGCGATGAAACGCGCACCTTCCTGACACATGTACTGCACACCGGGGTGCATCAACTCCATCCGCATGTAGAGGGTGAAGATGACCGAAATCAGCCCGACAAGACCCCCGGTAAAGAGGTACAGAACCCCAATGTCCTTGTGGTTTGTCGACATGAACCAGCGGGTAAAGAACCCTTTGTGTTCATGGTCATGGCCATGAATGGCTGCGTCTGCCATTGGCGTCTCCCATTTTGTGTTCCCTTGGACGCTCAGTCGATGCCTGCGCGCCTTATTGCGCTCAGTCTTTAAGGCTTGCGCGGGGGATGGGCAATGAAAGAGTTTGATCAAGATCAAGAAATGATGTCGCAGGATGCAACGCGTGGGCCCAAGAAAAGGGCGGTCCGAAGACCGCCCCGTCATGGCTTTCGTGCAGTGGTTCGCCGCTTGGCCGATTGGCTGAGCGGGTTTGCTGGACGCGCTTACTGAATGGTTGCCAGATAGGCGGCGACATCCTCGGCCCCCGAGGCCAACTTGAACGACATCTTCGATTTGGCGGCCGCGTCACCGGTCTTTTCCTTCAGCCAGGCGGAAGGGTCGGTGACGTAGGCGGCCAGAGATGCCTCGTCCCAAACAGCGCCCGAGGCGCCCACAGCCAGAATCGATTCGCCGTATTTGAAATCGGCAACCGAGGCGACCGGGCGCCCGATGACGCCACCAAGGTTCGGGCCAGTTTTACCGCCCTTGACCACTTCGGTGCCGTCCGAAGCAACGATGGCGTGGCAGGCTTTGCATTTCTTGAAGTCGGCTTCACCGGCGGCCGGGTCTGCTGCCAAGGCCGGCGTGGCCAGCATCAGGGCACCAAAGGCCGTTGCAAGCGTGAATTTGGTCATTGTGTCCTCACAAGAGTTGGGATCAGGTCGCGACCCTGAGCGATGACATGGATTTTGCCCCGATGTTATGCAATAGCAAGCAATGTCGCAGGGTTTGGAGCGTGACTTTCGTGCAAAACGCCGGTCCCCGTGCTGACTGATCCTTAGGCCCGGCGTTCACACTGGGCAGGTTGATTGCATCGCGCCGTCAAACGTCGCCATGAGGGCGGCATCCAGATCAGCCATGGTCACCGGCAGGCCAAGATCGACAAGGCTGGTCACGCCATGGTCGCGGATGCCGCAGGGCACGATGCCCGAAAAATGCGACAGGTCCGGCTCTACATTGATCGAGATGCCGTGAAAGCTGACCCATTTGCGCAGCTTCACGCCAATGGCCGCGATCTTCTCTTCGCGCGGGGTGCCGTCTGGATTGGGGGCCTTGTCGGGCCGCGTCACCCAAACCCCAACACGGCCGGGCCGGATCTCGCCTTTGACATTGAACTCGGCCAAAGCAGCGATCACCCAATTCTCCAGATGCCGCACGAAACAGCGCACATCCTTTTCGCGGCGACTGACATCCAGCATGGCGTAGATCACCCGTTGGCCGGGGCCGTGATAGGTGTATTGCCCACCGCGCCCCACCGGAATCACAGGAAAGCGGTCGGGGTCCACCAGATCCTGCGCCTGAGCGCTGGTGCCTGCAGTGTAAAGCGGAGGATGTTCCAAAAGCCAAATTGCCTCAGGGGCTGTGCCTTGGTGAATGGCGGCGACGCGGGCCTCCATCGCGGCCAAGGTCTCGGCATAAGGCGCAAGCCCGGGCAGAGTTTTCCATTCCACCTGATCCATGGCCCTCTCCTGATCCGTCTGCCCCCACAGATGCCGCGTGCGGCCGACGAATGCAACGCGGCCCGCGCCAAAGAGGTGCAGAATCCCCCTTTTCTTCCCTGAACCTTGCCGCTAAACACCACCCACCCGAGGCCAGATCAGTGCGGATGTGGCGGAATTGGTAGACGCGCAGCGTTGAGGTCGCTGTTCCTTAACCGGAGTGAAGGTTCGAGTCCTTTCATCCGCACCAATC
>JBMSKG010000026.1:0-17596 GCA_049419625.1 Paracoccaceae bacterium
TCAATTGCGGATAAATTTTGACAGCCTGCCCGGATTGCGCCATCTTCTGCCTCACAGATGTCCCTCTGTGAAAACGGCGGTGGCGGCGCGGTAAGACCTGAATGGCTCCCCCCATCGCGACCCAGATCGGCCCCACCGGGCCATCACGGGATTGCGCACGGTCAAGGCCGCCCCGGTGCTCCTCTGGCACCAACACGGGGCGGCCTGAGCATTTGGGCGGCGGCGTTTACAGCCTCAGGCCTGTTTGGCCAGCCGCGCCTCAAGCACGTCAAACGGCAGGCCCGGCTCGTCCTTGGCACAGCGGATCACAAGGCTGGTTTTCACCGAGGCCACATTGTCCGCCGAGGTCAGCCCTTCGGTGAGAAAGCTTTGAAAGGTCGACAGATCCGGTGCCACGCATTTCAGGATGAAATCGATCTCGCCGTTCAACATATGGCACTCGCGCACCAAGGGCCACTCGCGGCAGCGCTGTTCAAAGGCCGACAGGTCCACCTCGGCCTGAGAGCGCAGCCGCACCATGGCGAAAACCTTGACCTCAAAGCCCAGTTCGCGCGCATCAATATCGGCGTGGTAGCCCTTGATATAGCCCTCGTCTTCCAGCGTGCGCACCCGACGCAGACAGGGCGGGGCCGAGATTCCCACCCGGCTGGCCAGTTCCACATTCGTCATCCGCCCATCGGCCTGCAACTCGGCCAGAATGCGACGATCGATTGGGTCCAGCTTTGAGGTGGCCATGCGTGTCTCCCTTTTGGACCGCTTATTAGGCGCAAGGGCGGCTTTGCGCAATAATGTTTCGCACCTGCGCAACTTTTCATCATGCCCCCCAAAGCCTGGGGGTTCCCCGTGCCACGCGGCGGGCCTATATGAAGGCAAGCAAGAATCCGGGGGATACAATGGCCAACACCAAGCACACGCGCGTTCTGATCATCGGCTCGGGCCCGGCAGGCTATACCGCCGCCGTCTATGCCGCGCGTGCCATGCTGAACCCGGTTCTGGTGCAGGGTTTGCAGCCCGGCGGGCAGTTGACCATCACCACCGAGGTGGAAAACTGGCCGGGCGCCACGCATATCCAAGGCCCCGAGTTGATGGTGAACATGCAGGCCCATGCAGAGGCGATGGGGGCCGAGGTGATTTCGGACTACATCACCTCACTTGATCTGCAAAAGCGCCCCTTCACCGCTGAGGCCGACAGCGGCACCACCTACACTGCTGATGCGGTGATTCTGGCCACTGGCGCGCAGGCCAAATGGTTGGGGCTGCCGTCGGAAGAAAAGTTCAAAGGCTTTGGCGTCTCGGCCTGCGCCACCTGTGACGGGTTCTTCTACCGGGGCAAAGAGGTGGTGGTGATCGGCGGCGGCAATACGGCGGTGGAAGAGGCGCTGTTCCTGACCAATTTCGCCTCAAAGGTGACGCTGATCCACCGCCGCGATTCCCTGCGGGCTGAAAAGATCATGCAAGACCGCCTGTTCAAGAACCCCAAGGTCGAAGTGGTTTGGAACTCTGAAGTGACCGAGGTGCAGGGCACCGAGGCGCCCTTGGGCGTGACCGGCGTGAAAACCCGCAACCTGCAAACCGGGACCGAAGGCGTGATTCCCTGCGCGGGGTTCTTTGTGGCCATCGGTCATGCGCCTGCGTCGGAACTGGTGAAAGACCAGCTTGAACTCCACTCGGGCGGTTATGTGACGGTCGAGCCGGGCTCGACCCGCACCGCGATTCCCGGTGTGTTCGCGGCGGGCGATCTGACCGACCACATCTACCGTCAGGCCGTGACCAGCGCCGGGATGGGCTGCATGGCAGCTTTGGACGCCGAACGCTGGCTGTCAGGGCACTAAGCTCTTTTCCCACGCCAAGACACCGGCCCGAGCCCAACCACACTGTGCCATTTCTGCCGCGCCGCGCCTGCGTGAACGTCAGATTGCGTCCATAACTCAAGGTTTGGCTTGGCTTTTGCGGCATGACGTGAGATATGTTCATGATTGAACATACTTTTGACCCCGCCATGAACGCCCCCCAAACCCCCACCTTTCTGCCTGATGAGGACGCGCTTTTCCGCGTTCTGCGGCAGCTTGACCGGGTGCCCGAGGCTTCGCAGCGTGCCACCGCCGAGGCCCTGGGCCTCTCGCTCGGCAAGCTGAATGCGCTGTTGCAGGCAGCCCAGGCGGCGGGGTTCATCCGCATCACCGACCGTGACAGCACCGATCGCCGCCAGCGCTTTGCCTATGCGCTGACCGCAAAGGGTGGGGCCGAAAAGTCCCGGCTGGCCGATCGGTTTCTGGCAGGAAAGCTTGCCGAATACCTTGCGCTGCATGCCGAATTGACTGGCCAAGCAGCAGGAATAGTGACGCTTAAACAAAGGACTGAGGTCATGCAGAACAACCATGCTCCACTGCCGGAGCTTTATGTCTCTTACGACTCCGCATTGAAGCTGAAGCATGAGGCAGCTGCGCTGCCCTCGTGGGATCTGACCGCGCGTCAGGTCTGCGACCTTGAACTTCTGATGAACGGCGGGTTCTACCCGCTGAAGGGCTTTCATTCCGAGGCCGATTACAATGGCGTTGTCGAAAACATGCGCACTGCGGACGGCCATCTGTGGCCCATTCCGGTGACACTGGACGTCAACGAAGCCTTTGCCGAAAAGGTCGCCCCCGGTCAGGACATCGCGCTGCGCGACGCTGAGGGCGTGATCTTGGCGATCATGTCGGTCACCGACAAATGGGTGCCGAACAAGGCGCGCGAGGCCGAGATGGTGTTTGGCGCCGACGATCTGGCGCATCCGGCGGTGAATTACCTGCACAATCAAGCGGGTAAGGTCTATCTGGGCGGCCCGGTGACCGGCATCCAGCAGCCGGTGCATTATGATTTCAAGGCCCGCCGCGACACCCCGAACGAGCTGCGCGCCTTTTTCCGCAAGGTGGGCTGGCAAAAGGTCGTGGCCTTCCAGACCCGAAACCCGCTGCACCGCGCGCATCAGGAACTGACCTTCCGTGCGGCCAAAGAGGCGCAGGCCAACCTTCTGATCCACCCGGTTGTGGGCATGACCAAACCGGGCGATGTTGACCATTTCACCCGCGTGCGCTGCTATGAGGCGGTGATCGACAAGTATCCGGCCTCGACCACCACCATGTCGCTTTTGAACCTTGCCATGCGCATGGCTGGCCCGCGTGAGGCGGTCTGGCACGGGCTGATCCGCCGCAACCATGGCGTGACACATTTCATCGTCGGCCGCGACCATGCCGGCCCCGGCAAGAACAGCCAGGGCAAGGATTTCTACGGCCCCTATGACGCGCAAGAGCTGTTCAAGAAGCACGAGGCCGAGATTGGCGTGACCATGGTTGACTTTAAACACATGGTCTATGTGCAGGAAAAGGCACAGTATTATCCGGCCAACGAAGTTCCGGAAGGCTGCACCGTTCTGGACATTTCCGGCACCGAACTGCGCCGCCGTCTGCGCGAGGGTCTGGATATCCCCGAGTGGTTCTCGTTCCCCGAGGTGGTGACCCAGCTGCGCAAAACCTCTCCGGCGCGCGACAAGCAGGGCTTTACGGTGTTCTTCACCGGGCTTTCCGGTTCGGGCAAATCGACCATTGCCAACGCGCTGATGGTCAAGCTGATGGAACAGGGTGGGCGTCCGGTGACGCTTCTGGATGGTGACGTGGTGCGCAAACACCTGTCGTCGGAACTGGGCTTTTCCAAAGAGCACCGCGACATCAACATTCGCCGCATCGGCTATGTCGCGTCCGAGATCACCAAGAACGGCGGCATCGCCATCTGCGCCCCCATCGCCCCCTACACCGCCACCCGCCGCGCTGTGCGTGAGATGATCGAGAACTATGGGTCCTTCATCGAAGTGCATGTCGCCACCTCGGTCGAGGAGTGCGAACGGCGTGACCGCAAGGGGCTTTACAAGCTGGCCCGTGAGGGCAAGATCAAGGAATTCACTGGAATTTCAGATCCTTATGAAGCCCCTACCACGGCCGAACTGGTGATCGACACCGAAGGTACGCAGGTGGATTCCTGCGCCCATCAGGTGATCTTGAAGCTGGAGTCGATGGGCCTGATCAAAGCCTAACAGGCGGGCTGTTCGGAAACGTTAACGCGCCGTCCCGAAAGGGGCGGCGTTTTCGGTTTCCGCGGGGAACGGGATCAGTGAACGTTCACCGGATCCATCTCATGCTGGCGGGCCAGCACGAAGGCCAAAGTGCGGTCTGCCACCAAAGCAAGCCGCTCGCCATCGGGGCGGTTGACGGAATAGACCGTGGACAGATCGCCCACTTTGGCCTGCACCTCGGCCGGAAGATCGGCCACTTGCACCGCGCGGATATAGACGATGCTGCGTTCGGTTGCCGGCAGCGCGTCGAATTTCATGTTCATGACAGCCTCCTTACTTGCGACCGATCTTGATCGTTTGCACAATCGTTTCAGGGACTTGACGGCGCAGATCGATGTTCAGAAGCCCGTGGTCCAGCCCGGCCCCCGCCACCTCGACCCCGTCGGCCAGCACGAAGGACCGCTGAAAGGCGCGGGCGGCGATGCCGCGGTGCAGGAACACACGGTCGGCGCCATCGTCACCTTGACGGCCACGGACCACCAGCTGGCGATCCTCGACCGTGATGGCGAGGTCTTCCTCGCGAAAGCCTGCGACGGCCAGCGTGATGCGATAGGTGTTGTCCGAGGTCGCCTCGATGTTGAAGGGCGGATAGCCTTCGGAGGCGGTTTTGGCGGTGCGTTCGACCAGTCGTTCCAACTGTTCAAACCCCAACAGGAATGGGTGGGCACCAAAGCTGAGTTTCGTCATGATCCATGTCCTTGATCCAAGCGACATCTGTAACCCGGTCCCAACGTGCGGCGGCCGGTTACTTTCGAATATGGGGCGGGCAAGGACGCCGCGCAAGACCCGCCGCGCGGTGAAAATCCGCGCGGGTTCTGCGCAAAAATAATGCGGCAGATCAAGATTCTTGCCCATGCCAAGGCCGAATCGATGTATCCTTGAGAAAAGCAAGAATGATCGGACCAAGATCCTGCCATGAACATTTCCAGCGAGATGAACTTTGAGGACATGCTTCGGGTGAAGCTGGAGGTCTTGAAGCGCGAGCATCGCGATCTGGATGAGGCGATTTCGGCGCTGGAACTGTCTGGTCGGCCTGATCAGTTGACGCTGCGGCGGCTGAAAAAGCAAAAGCTGGCGTTGAAAGATCAGATCGTGAAATTCGAAGATCAGCTGATCCCCGACATCATTGCGTAAGCGGTTCGGGGGTAGCGTGGGTCTGACGCCCGACCTGCCGCGACATCACCCTGAAATTCAAAGAAAAGCCCGTATGGCATCCGTCGGATATGCGTCGGGTTTGCGTATGGCATCCGTCCCGACATTTGGCCCGTCGTTGGGCCAGCGGCTTGCCCCTTGCTCCGCCCCAGTATATTGCCGCCCTATCACCGGATGGAGGCGCGCGCATGGCTGTCGATGTGGGGATCATCATGGGAAGCCAGTCTGACTGGCCGACGATGAAGGAAGCCGCGCTGATCTTGGATCAGTTGGGCATTTCCTATGAGACCAAGATCGTCTCGGCCCATCGCACGCCAGACCGGTTGTGGGACTATGGCAAGACCGCCGCAGGCCGGATCAAGGTGATCATCGCAGGCGCGGGCGGGGCGGCGCATTTGCCGGGTATGATGGCGTCAAAGACCCGCGTGCCGGTGATCGGGGTGCCGGTGCAGACCAAGGCGCTGTCGGGTGTGGACAGCCTTTATTCCATTTTGCAGATGCCCAAGGGCTTTCCGGTTGCCACCATGGCGATCGGGGCGGCGGGGGCGGCCAATGCCGGGTTGATGGCGGCGGGGATTTTGGCGATTTCAGACCCGGCACTGGCCGCAAGGCTGGACGCGTGGCGCGCAGCTTTGTCGGCCTCGATTCCGGATGAGCCGAAGGATGAGTGAGATGTTGAAGCCGGGCGCCACCATTGGAATTCTGGGCGGCGGGCAGTTGGGCCGCATGCTGTCGGTTGCGGCCAGCCGTTTGGGATACAAGACCCATATCTATGAGCCCGGCGCCAACCCGCCTGCGGCCGATGTGGCCCATGCCTGCACCACGGCGAGCTATGACGATCATGCGGCCCTTGCCGCCTTTGCGGCCTCGGTCGATGTCATCACCTATGAGTTTGAAAACGTCCCCACCGCTGCGCTGGACCTGTTGGAGGCGGCCAAACCCATTCGCCCCAACCGCCGCGCGCTGGCGATTTCGCAAGAGCGGATTGCGGAGAAGGATTTTCTGACCGGACTTGGCCTGACCTGCGCGCCCTACCGGGCCGTGAATTCGTTGGCCGCTCTGGAGGCGGCGATTGCCGAGATCGGCGCGCCTGCGATTTTGAAAACCACGCGGCTGGGCTATGATGGCAAGGGGCAGGCGCGGATCATGTCTGCCGCCGATGCGCCTGCCGCCTTGGCCGCCATGCAGGGCGCGCCTTCGGTGCTGGAAGGGTTTGTGACCTTTAGCCATGAGGTGTCGGTGATTGCCGCGCGGGGGCTGGATGGGTCGGTCGCGGCCTATGATCCGGGCGAGAATGTCCATAAGGACGGGATCTTGGCCACCACCACCATTCCCGCGCGGCTGTCGCCCGGTCAGCGGTCGGATGCGGTGCTGATCGCGGCGCGGATTTTGAACGCGCTGGAGTACGTCGGTGTCATGGGGGTGGAGTTGTTTGTGACCCCGCAGGGGCTGTTGGTGAATGAAATTGCGCCACGGGTGCATAACTCGGGTCACTGGACGCAAAACGGCTGCGCGGTGGATCAGTTCGAGCAGCATATCCGCGCGGTGGTGGGCCTGCCTTTGGGCGATGGGGCGCGCCATTCGGATGTGGTGATGGAAAACCTGATTGGCGATGATGTCGATAAGGTTCCGGCCATTCTGAAAGAGCGTCATGCGGCGCTGCATCTCTATGGCAAGGCCGAGGCGCGGCCGGGCCGCAAGATGGGCCATGTGAACCGGGTGCAGGTCAAGGGCTGAGGCGGGGCGCGGCGCATCGTAGCCTTTGGCGCTTTTCGCGGAGGCCCGCAAGGCGCGGGTTCAGCGTTTCAGCGATGCCACCAGCCGCATGACAGCGGCGGGCATGGTCAGGCCCGCTTCGAACTGGCCTTCGCGCAGAAAGGCCAGCACCTGCGCGATGACCATTGGGTTGTTCATGAGGAAGGTGTGGCTGACCGGCAGCGTGAGATGCGCCGCCCCTTCCAGCCGCGTTGAGGCGACCGAGACTTTGCCATCATTCGGCCCCGGAATAAGACCGCCCATGAAGGGGTTAAGCGGCACCGACCCGGCGATCACCCCCACCTCATATTCTGGCAGGCCAAGGCGGTTGGGATAAGAGCCTGGTCCGGTGCCAAGCTCCATCCCCGCCGGGCCCATCAGCCATTGAAAGGCGCCAAGGTCACCAAAGCGGTCGACGAGTTCAGACCCGCCATTGGGGGGGGCCAGCATCACCATCCGCCCCATCAGCGTAGGGCGATGGTCGGCAAGCCAGGCGCGCGCCAGAATGCCGCCCAAGGAATGGGTGACGAAATGCACGCGGCGCGTGCCACAGGCGGCCACCCGGCGGCCGACCCCGGCCACGAGTTCAGCCATGGGCGCGCGGGTGGAGGGGTAGCCGTGATTCATCACCCCGTAGCCGGCCTGCATCAGCGCCTCTTGCATCACCCGCAAGGAGCGGGGCGTGCGGCTGAGGCCGTGAAGCAGGATCACCACCTCATCCCCTGCGCCGGGCTTTGCAAAGATCTTCATGGATAGAATTCCTTTTCAACAGCCTACGCCCGGATGGGGTGGCTTGAAAGGGTGGACATCGCCCGGCCAGCCCGTAAAGTCGGGCCTATGGCCACCCGGACCCCTCGACTTGCCGCCCGCGCGTTGATCTTGCATCAGGATCGGCTGCTTTTGGTCAATGCCTTTCCGGGGGGCAAGTCGGACCTGTGGTGCGCGCCGGGCGGCGGGGTGGAGAGCGGATCGTCGTTGCCCGACAATCTTGCGCGTGAGGTGCATGAGGAATGTGGGCTGCGCGTGGCCGTTGGGGCGCCTGCGCTGGTGAACGAGTTTCACGATCCGCGCAGCGGCTTTCATCAGGTGGATCTCTTCTTTCGCTGCACCATCCTGTCGGGCACGCTGAATGCCGCGTGGCGCGACCCTGAAGGGGTGGTGACCGAACGGCGGTTTTTTGCCCGCGCCGATCTGGAGATGGGCCGGATCCGGTTCAAGCCGGACAGTTTGGCGGAAGTGGCTTGGGGGACGGGGTGCCATTATGACCCGTTGGAGCCATTGGTGCTATGAGCCGGGCCTTTGTGAAAGAGGGCACGGGCGAGTTGGAGCCGTTGCCCGATCTGCCGATGTCGCCGCATCCGAATTATGTGACGCCGCGGGGGTTGGAGGCGCTGCGCGCGCGGCTTTTGGCGCGGCAGGGCGATTTGGCGGTGCTGCGCGCGCGGGCGGAGCGGTTGGACAAGCTGCCCGAGGCGGCGGCGGAGCGGGACATCCGCTATCTTGAGGCGCGGCTGCGGTCAGCGATCCTTGTCGATCCTGCGTTGCAGGATGCCTTGGAGGTGCGGTTTGGTCTGCGGGTGACGGTGGTGGATGAGGTGGGCGAGACGGCGGTTTATGAGATAACGGGCGAGGATGAGGCGGAGGCGGCCCTTGGCCGCATTGCGCCTCAATCGCCCTTGGCCCGCGCCTTGATGGGGGCGGTGGTGGGGGATGTGGTGATGTGGCGCAAGCCGACAGGGGCGGTGGCCTTGGAGATCGTGGCGATTGGTCATGCTGATCCGCGCGCTTGATCCTGTGGCCGATCTGGATGCGGTGGAGGGGCTGTACGCCCGCGCGGCCGATTACTGGATTTTGGCCGACCGCCGCGCGCCGGACCGCCAGAAAGCATGCGACTTTTTCACCGACACGCCGCCCGGCTGTGACCCCCTGCGGTCGCATCGGTTGGGGGTGTTTGTAGGGGGCGGCCTGATGGGGGTGGCGGAGTTGTCATTCGGCTTTCCGGCGACGGGGGATGCCTATCTGGGCCTGCAGATCCTTGCGCCCGAGGCGCGGGGGCGCGGGATTGGCCGCGAGATGCTGGCCGAGGTGGAGGCACGCGCCCGGGCGGCGGGGGCGGGGGTGCTCTATCTGGCGGTTTTGGCGGACAACCCGCGTGGCTGGGCGTTTTGGGCGCGCGAGGGGTTTCGGGACACCGGGGTCAGCCGGCACGATGCCGAGACCGGGCATGTGCTGCACCGGCTGGCAAAGGTCTTGTAGCCGCGCTTGGGCGGGGCGGTTGCGTTTTGGGTATTTGGGCCAAGATGAAATGCGGGTCAGGTGTTTGCGAAGGCGGCCGGGTAGATCAGGCTCTCTTCGGGGATATCCTGCCCGGGGCGGGCGATGAGGGTGTGGTTTACCCCATAGGGCGAGGTCAGCCGCGCCGCGCGGGGGTGGGAAAAGCCGCAGCGGGTGTAGAAGCTGGGTTTGCCAAGAACCACGAGGGTTTGGCCTTTGATGGCCGCGAGCTTTACCACCCCGGTCACAAACCGCGTGCCCCAACGTTGGCCTTGCCAGTCGGGGGCTATGGCCACTGGGGCGAGCGCCAGCCAACCTGCGGGCGCGGTGAGGCGTGAGAGGGCGAGGTATCCGGCCAGCCCTGTGCCCCAAGGCAGCACCATTTCCAACTCCATCTGCCCCGCGGCGCGCAGGGCGCGGACCAAACCGGCCTCGGCAGAGCCGGGAAAGGCGGCTTTGACAAGCGCCTCAGCCATGTCCTCTTCGCCAGCGCGCAAGGGGCGCATGAAGTCTGGGCCTGCGGGCATAGGGGTGCCTTTCGAGGATTGGTTTTTGGGATCAGGTTTCGGGGGTGTCGGTATCGGTCTCGCCGCGCGACAGCCGTCCTCGGGCATCTGCGGCCAGAATTTGGTATTTGCGGCGGAACTCGGCGAGGCGGGCCTCGTCCAGCTCTTCAAGATCAAGCAGCGCGTTGTGGGCACCTTGGGTGGCGCGGATCAACTCATCGAGCTTGAGCTGGATGGCGGCGGTGTCGCGGTTTTGGGTGTTCTGGATCAAGAACACCATCAGGAAGGTGATGATGGTGGTGCCGGTGTTGATGACGAGTTGCCAGGTGTCGGAAAAGCCGAAGATCGGCCCGGTCAAGATCCAGGCGGCGATGACGGAGAGGGCCAGCAGAAAGGTGCTTTGATGACCGCACCAATGCGAGATTTTCTTGGCAATGCTGCCATATGCGTCGGCCATGATGTCTGTCCTAACATGTTGGTGCGAATGAAAAAGGGCGGCCACTTGGGACCGCCCTTTCTGTATCATGCCGGTTGGCAGATTACATCATGCAAGCATGATTACATCATGCCGTCCATGCCGCCCATGCCGCCCATGCCGCCGCCTGCGCCGCCTGCGGCCTTGTCAGCCGGACGGTCTGCGATCATGCATTCGGTGGTGATGAGGAGCGAGGCCACCGAAGCGGCGTCTTCCAGCGCGGTGCGGGTCACTTTGGCCGGGTCGATGACGCCAAACTTGAACATGTCACCATATTCTTCGGTCTGGGCGTTGAAGCCAAAGTTCTTGTCCGACGATTCGCGGACTTTGCCTGCGACCACAGCCCCATCGACGCCCGCGTTCTGGGCGATCTGGCGCAGCGGTGCTTCCAAAGCGCGGCGGACGATGTTGATGCCGTTGGTCTGATCGGAGTTTGCCCCGGTCATGCCTTCCAGCACTTTGCCAGCCTGGATCAGCGCGACGCCGCCGCCGACCACGATGCCTTCTTGCACGGCAGCGCGGGTGGCGTTCAGCGCGTCATCAACGCGGTCCTTACGCTCTTTCACTTCCACTTCGGTCATGCCGCCAACGCGGATGACGGCGACGCCACCTGCCAGCTTGGCCACACGCTCTTGCAGCTTTTCGCGGTCGTAGTCCGAGGTGGTTTCCTCGATCTGCGCGCGGATCTGGCTGACGCGGGCTTCGATCTCGGCCTTGACGCCAGCGCCATCAACGATGGTGGTGTTGTCTTTGGTGATCGAGACTTTCTTGGCGCGGCCCAGCATGTCGATGGTGACCGATTCCAGCTTCATGCCGAGATCATCGGAGATCACCTGACCACCGGTCAGGATCGCGATGTCTTGCAGCATGGCCTTGCGACGGTCGCCAAAGCCCGGTGCCTTGACGGCAGCGATCTTGAGGCCGCCGCGCAGCTTGTTGACGACGAGCGTGGCCAGAGCCTCGCCTTCGACGTCTTCAGCGACGATGATCAGCGGGCGCTGCGACTGGATCACGGCCTCCAGCAAGGGAACCATCGGCTGCAGCGACGAGAGTTTCTTTTCGTGCAGCAGGATGAAGGCGTCTTCCAAGTCGGCAATCATCTTGTCGGCGTTGGTAACGAAGTAGGGCGAGAGATAGCCACGGTCGAACTGCATGCCTTCGACAACGGTGGTTTCGGTCTCAAGACCTTTGTTTTCTTCGACGGTGATCACACCCTCGTTGCCAACCTTTTGCATCGCGTCAGCGATCTGGCGGCCGATTTCGGCTTCGCCGTTGGCCGAGATGGTGCCGACCTGAGCGACTTCAGCCGAGTCCTTGACGGGACGCGAAGCTGCCTTGATGGCTGCCACGACTTTGGTGGTGGCCATGTCGATGCCGCGCTTGAGGTCCATCGGGTTCATGCCCGCGGCCACGGCCTTCATGCCTTCTTTGACGATGGCTTGGGCCAGAACGGTGGCGGTGGTGGTGCCGTCGCCGGCCTCGTCATTGGTGCGGGAAGCGACTTCCTTCACCATTTGGGCGCCCATGTTCTCGAACTTGTCAGCCAGTTCGATTTCCTTGGCAACGGTCACGCCGTCCTTGGTGATGCGCGGGGCGCCAAAGGACTTGTCGATCACCACGTTGCGGCCTTTGGGGCCGAGGGTCACCTTCACAGCGTCGGCGAGGATGTTCACGCCGCGCAGCATGCGGTCGCGGGCATCGGTATCAAAACGTACGTCTTTCGCACCCATGGTGCTACTCCTTCATATCTGGTTGATGGGATTGGCAAACATCACGGCGCGCGGCGTGGCGCGCCCGGTGTGGGATCAGGAGATGATCCCCATGATGTCGCTTTCCTTCATGATCAGCAGTTCTTCGCCGTTCAGCGTGACTTCGGTGCCCGACCATTTGCCGAACAGAACCCGGTCGCCAGCTTTGACCGACATTGCGATCAGCTCGCCCGAATCCTTGCGCGCACCTTCGCCAACGGCGACGATTTCGCCCTCAGCGGGCTTTTCCTTGGCGGTATCGGGGATGATCAGCCCGCCTTTGGTTTTCTCTTCGGACTGGACGCGACGAACGACAACGCGGTCGTGCAGCGGTTTGAAAGCCATCTGGTAACACTCCCTTAGGTTTCCAGGTTTGATTGGGATTAGCACTCATCAAAGGTGAGTGCTAACGAGGCATCAGTTAGGCACATGACCCGCCACTGTCAACGGCAGGGATGTGAAATTTTCTTGACGCAGGCGACGGGCTTTGTCCTTGGCCGACGGGGCGGGGCGTGTCAGTCTGAGAGGATTGGTGTCTTTCGATTTGAGTGAGCGATAGATGTTGCAAGGTCTTGCGCGGATTGTCGGCGTCTTCTCGCGGTATGTTTTTGTGATTGCAGGGCTTTTGGGCCTTGCCGGGCCGGCCTTTGCCAGTTGCGAGGGGCGCAATCTGATTGCGGCCATGCCAGAGGCGGAGCGGCAGGCGCTGTTTGATCGCGCCCATGTGGTGCCTTTTGCGCAAGGCAACCTGTGGCGTGCCACGCGGGATGGCGAGGAGATCACGCTGGTTGGCACGCTGCATATGGACGATTCGCGCCATGATGCGACCATGGCCGCATTGAACCCGGCGCTGGACGCGGCGCGGGTGGTGTTGGTGGAGGCGGGACCTGAGGAAATGGCCGCGCTGCAAAGCCGCTTGGCGCGCGATCCTGGGTTGATGGTGAAGACCGAAGGCCCCACCCTGCCCGAGCGGCTGTCGCCGGAGCTGTGGGACAAGCTGTCAGAGGCGGTGCGGGCGCGGGGGGTGCCGCCGTTCATGGCGGCCAAGTTGCAGCCTTGGTATCTGACGATGATCCTGTCGATCCCGCCCTGCGCTTTGGAGGCATTTGGCGAGGATCTGGGGCTTGATGCGCGGGTGATCGATGCGGCTGAGGCGCGCGGTCTGCCGGTGCGGGCGCTGGAGCCTTATGACACGGTGTTTTCGGTGTTCGAGAAGATGTCGGACGCGGATCAACTGTCGATGATCACGTCAAGCCTGGCGATGGAGGATCGGTCCGAGGACATGTCGACCACGATGATCGACAGCTATTTCGACGAAGAGGCGCGGGTGATTTGGGAGTTCAGCCGCGATCAGGCCTTGACCATCGCGGGCTATAGCCGCGAGCGGGTGGACCGAGAGTTTGCGCTGATGGAAGAGGCACTGATGGTGCGGCGCAATCAAGAGTGGATCCCGGTCTTGACAGCGGCGGCTGCCGATGGTCCGGTGCTGGCGGCCTTTGGTGCGTTGCACCTGTCGGGCGATCAAGGGGTTTTGGCACTGTTGCAGGCCGAAGGTTTCACGCTGGAAAGGCTGCCGTTTCGATGATCCCTGCCAAAGACCTGTCCTGCCAGCGGCTGATCCGTCTGACCGTGCTGGATTTTGGTCTGTTTGATGTGGGCCCCGGACGGCGGGTGATTGGCATTCCCGGATTTCTGTTGGAAACCGAGGATGGGCAGGGATCTGGGGCGAAGATCCTGTTCGACACCGGATTTGACCCGGCCTATGCCACCGCGCCGCAGGCGACGGCAGAGCGGGATGGGCTGGCGAGTTTCGGGGTGCTGGTGGGCTTTACCGCCGAAAACACTGCCGCAGGGCAGTTGGCCAAGCTGGGCCTGACGGCGGCGGAGATCACCCATGTGATTCTGAGCCATGGGCACATTGACCATGTGGGCAGCCTGCCGCTCTTCGCCCATGCCGAGATCATCCTGACCGCGACCGAACGGGCCGATCCGCGGCCCTGCTATTTTGGCAGCGTGCAGCCGATGGCGTGGCCCGAGGCGCGCTATTGGACCATCCGTGAGGAGACTAAGCTGTGCCATGGGATCACCCTGATCCCCACCCCCGGCCATACGGCGGGGCATTTGTCGGCGCTGCTGGCGCTGCCCGATGGGCGGCAGGTTCTGTTGGCCGCCGATGCGATCAACCGGATTTCCGAGCCCGATGAGGGCTTTGCCGATGCGCGCGACCCGGTCGCCGCCATGGCGAGCTATCAGCGGCTGATGGCGCATGTGGCCGCCACAGGGGCCGAGGTGATTTACGGCCATGAGCCGACCCAATGGGCCGGGCTGCCCAAAGCGCCGGTGGCTTTTTGATGGACCGCGGTGCGCTGATCCTTCTCTTCGGGGCCACCCTTGCGTGGAGCACATCGGGACTGTTTGCGCGGTCGATCCCGCTGGACACCCCGACAGTCATTCTGTGGCGCGGGCTGTTTGGCGCGGCGGGGCTGGTGCTGACGCTGATCTGGATGAGAGGCCCCGCCGGATTTGCCGATTTCACCCGGCTGGGGCGGGCGGGTTGGCTTTATGCGCTGATGTCGGGCATCGGGATGCTGTTCTTTGTCGGGGCGCTGAAGGCCACCACCATTGCCAATGTGGCGATCATCTATGCCACCGTGCCTTTTGCAGCGGCGGCGCTGGGCTGGCTGGTGCTGCGCGAGGTGCCGTCACGGGTGGCGATCATGGCCTCGACCTTGGCGCTGGTGGGGGCGGTGATCATGGTGGGGCTTGGCGGCGATGGGCGCTGGCAGGGCGATTTGATGGCCGTGGGGATGGTGCTGGCCATGGCCGCGATCATCGTCATCGCCCGCGCCCGGCCCGAAATGCCGGCGCTGGCCGCAGGCACCGTTTCAGCTATTTGGGCGCCCTTGGCCTGCTTGCCCTTTGCCACGATGGTGGGCGTCACGCCGGGCAGTGTTGCGCTGATGGCGGCGTTTGGGCTGGTGAACTCCACCCTTGGATTTGCGCTGTTTGTCTATGGTTCGCGCCGGGCCGCGCCGGTGGTGACGGGGTTGATGGGGGCCTTGGAGACGCCGCTGACGCCGTTGTGGGTCTGGCTGATCTTTGCGGAAACCCCATCTGCCGCGACACTGGCGGGGGGGGCCTTGGTCATGCTGGCGGTGGGCTGGTTCATCGTCATCGAAAGCCGCAGGCCTGCCCCACCGGCACATCTCAGCTGAGCCTGCTGTTGCTGCAACGCAGCATCTGCACCCTGTGCAGATGTCGCCCCCGTGACAAAGCCCGATCCCGCGCCTATAAGCCCGGCCAAATCGCAACCGATAGGCATTCCCATGACCACCCTCGTTTTCGGCCACAAATCCCCCGACACCGACTCCACCGGCTCGCCCATCATCTGGGCTTGGTATCTGAACGAAGTGAAGGCCACCAAGGCCGAAGCGGTGCTGTTGGGTGAACCGAACACCGAGGCCGCCTTTGTGCTGAAGCACTGGGATTGCCCCAAGCCGCGCATCGTGACCGAGATTGCCGATGGCACCAAGGCGGTGATCGTGGACACCAACAACCCGGCCGAACTGCCCGCCAACGTGAACGCGCTGGATGTGCAGGCGATCATCGACCACCACAAGCTGGTGGGGGGCTTGGAAACCAAAGGCGTGATCGACATCACCATTCGCCCCTTGGCCTGCACCGCCACCTTGATGCATGACCTGATGGGGGCCGATGCCGCCAAGATGCCGAAATGGGTCAAGGGATTGATGCTGTCGTGCATCCTGTCGGACACGCTGGAGTTCCGCTCACCCACGACCACGGCGCATGACAAGGCTTTGGCCGAGGCGCTGGCAGCCGATCTGGGCCTGTCGATTGCGGACTATGCGGCGAAGCTCTTTGAGGCCAAGTCGGATGTCGGCGCATTCTCAGATGCCGAGCTTTTGCGGATGGATTCCAAGGAATACACCGTGGCGGGCAAGGAACTGCGGGTGTCGGTTCTGGAAACCACGGCGCCCAAGGTGATTCTGGACCGCAAGGCGAGCCTGATGAATTCCATGGTGGGGGTGGCGAAAGAGGATGGGGCCGATCAGGTTTTGCTGTTCGTGATCGACATTCTGAAGGAAGAAGCCACGCTTTTGGTGCCGAATGATCTGGTGAAGTCGCTGGCCGAAGCCTCGTTCGGGGTGAAGGTTTCGGGCGATACCGTGGTGATCCCCGGCCTGATGAGCCGCAAAAAGCAGATCATCCCGGCGTTGAAGCTGTAAGGTCGCATAGGTTTTTCGCACCGCGAGAAAAGGCCGGGTTTTGCGCCCGGCCTTTTGCTTTGCCCGCCGACCCGTTACATCAATTGCCAACAGCATGAGGCCGCCATGACCGAGATCATTCCTTCGCTTGCCAGCATCGCCCCGCGCTATGACGCGGTGTTTTGTGACCTCTGGGGCTGCCTGCACAATGGCAAGACCCCCTACCCCGCCGCTGTGGCTGCATTGCAGGCCTTTCGCGCCGGGGGCGGCAAGGTGGCGTTGGTGACCAATGCGCCGCGCCCCAATGCGACCGTGATCGCGCAGTTGGACCGCATGGGTGTGCCGCGCGATGCTTGGGATCTGGTGGTGTCCTCGGGCGATGCGGCGCAGACGGCCATGGTGCAAGGGGCGGTTGGACAGAAGGTGTTTCACATTGGCGCGGCCAAGGATGAGGATTTCTTCACCATGATTCCCGAGGGCGCTGTGGCACCGGAGCGGGTGGGGATGCTGGAGGCCGAGGGCATTGTCTGCACTGGGCTGGAGGATGATCTGACCGAGACCCCGGACGATTACCGCGCGCAGTTGTTGCTGGGCAAGACGCGGGGGTTGCCGATGCTCTGCGCCAATCCCGATATCATCGTCGATTTGGGCGGCAAGCGGCTCTACTGCGCGGGCGCGATTGCCGGGGCCTATGAGGATATGGGGGGCAGTGCGCTTTACTTCGGCAAGCCGCATCCGCCGATCTATGATCTGGCCCGCGCGCGGCTGGGCCTTCAAGGCGAGGAGGCGCGTATCCTGTGCATTGGGGATGGGATCGGCACCGATGTGGCGGGCGGCGTGGCCGAAGGGTTGGACACGCTCTTTATCACCTCTGGCCTTGCGGCGGACCAGTTCGGCCCCGATCCTGCCAACCCTGACGCGGGTCTGCTGGCCGAATGGGTCGCCGAGCGGCAGATTTATCCGACCTTTGCCATGGGTTTTCTGGGTTGATCGCAGCCTGCGTGTAACAAAATTGCGCCTTTCGTCGCATTTGTGAACGAAAGCTTCGCGTCCGTGTTGTTCCGCGATGCAGCATCGCCTATGCTGCGAGGCAACATGAACGGGAATCACCCCATGCTCGACAATATGCCCCGCGGCACGATCTGCATCGAAGACCTTGAGATTGGCATGACGCGCAATCTGCGCAAGCTTGTCACCGATCGGGATATTGAGCTGTTTGCCGAGGTTTCGACCGACCGCAATCCGGTGCATCTGGATGATGCCTATGCCCAAGACACCATCTTTCAGGGCCGGATTGCCCATGGGATGCTGACCGCGGGCCTGATTTCCGCGGTGATTGGCGAGCAGTTGCC
>JBMSKG010000027.1:0-16957 GCA_049419625.1 Paracoccaceae bacterium
TGTCGCTGCAACTTGTCTGTCTTTGGTGCTTTCTGCCTGTGTCACCGACCCGTCCTTGACGGGCAGCGGCGTGGTCACCGCTGATCTGCCAAAAGCCCCCGAGTTGATCGAGGGCGTTTACTCGGCCAAGGCCGACAATCAGTTCAACCTGCCCGCCGTTCCGGTGGAAAAGGTGCCGCAGCAGTTCCAGCGTCAGACCGTCGCCTATGAAACCGACCAGCCGGTCGGAACCATCATCATTGATCCGGCGAGCAAGCACCTCTTTTTGGTGACCGGCAAGAACAAGGCGATCCGTTATGGGATTTCCGTCGGCAGAGCGGGCTTTCAGTGGTCGGGCGAAGCCTTGATCACCGGGCGCAAGCCTTGGCCAACCTGGACTCCGCCGAAAGAGATGATTGAGCGCAAGCCCGAGCTGGCGAAGTGGGAAAAGGGCCAGCCCGGCGGGTTGGACAACCCCTTGGGTGCGCGGGCCCTGTATCTGACCACCAATGGCATAGACTACGGCTACCGGATTCATGGCACGCCGGAATGGAACTCGATCGGGCGCAATGCCTCGTCGGGATGCATCCGCATGATCAACCAAGACGTGATCGACCTGTATGAGCGGGTGCCCGACAACACCAAGGTGATCGTGCTGAACGCCGATGGCTCGATGCCCAAGAGGCTGACCCTGCCGCCGCCGCAGCCCAAGAAGGAGGTCGCAAAACCGGCAGAGCCAGCGATCATTGTGCCAAAACCAGCCGTCATGCCGGTGCCGGTTGTGACCTCAGGTGCAGTTGCCCCGGCGCCCGTCCCGGCAACACCTGTCGCTGCCACAGCGTCGACCACGGTTCCGGCAACAACCGCGCCAGCAGCAACCGCGCCAACCGTGGTTTGCGCGGTCCCGCTGGTCAACGGGGTTTGCCCGTCGAACTAAGCCGGGGACCCACCCATTCAAAAGGCGGCCCCGTCTTGGGCCGCCTTTTTCTTTGGGACCGTGGGTCGCACGCTGTTAACCCTTAGGCCAACCAACGCTGATAATCGCTCACCAAAAGATGCAGCGGGGCCTCATCCTCGTCGATCTCGGCAAAGCGGCCGATGGGTTCGCGGAAAACGTTATCCGTCTCGTCATCATTGACGGTCGACACCTCGCCGATCAGCACATCCCCGCCCTCGCCCCAAAAGGCGTGCCAGTCGCCCGGCATCAAGGTGACGCTTTCCCCCGGCGCCAGCTTTAGCTTTTCACCGGGGCCAAAGGCGCGGTCGATCCCGTCGCAGCGCACAAGGCCACCGCGGTCCGCCGCAAAGCCGCCCGCGTCGTCTGAGCCGTAAAGCTCGACCACCAACGTCGCGCCGCCGCGGTTGATGATGTCTTCGGCCTTGATGACATGGGTGTGCATCGGCGACAGCTGGTCTTGCCGCGAAATCAACAGCTTCTCGGCATAGCACATGCCACCGCCACGCTGCAGATCGGACAAAAGACCATTGCGCAGCGTAAACAGGAACAGGCCCAGATCGTCAAACCGCCCCTGCCCATAATCCGTAATGTCCCACCCACAACGCCCCGAAATCACCCGCGCCGCGCGCGTCTTGTTCGCGGCGAACTGGTCGGGCGTCCAATAGGCAAAGGGCGGCAGGGTAAATCCGTAGTGGCGGATCATCTCATCCGCCGCCTGCATAATCTGGTTGATGCGCGACCGTTTCATCCCAGCCTTCTCCCCCCGAGGACCCGTTGTCACCATCTAGACCAAGGGGCTTTACGCCAACAAGGCTGTTTTGCGCCAGAACCGCACAGCCAGTGCCGCCCCAGCCCCAGCCAGCGCAAGGATATAGCCCGCCCATATGCCCGACGGCCCCATCTGCGCCCAATGCGCCAAGGCATAGCCCAAAGGCAGGGCCACCGGCCAATAGGCGATGGCTGACACGAGGGCGGGCCACGCAGTATCAGACAAGCCGCGCAAGGATCCCAGCATCGCCGACTGAACCGCATCGCTGATCTGCATCGGGGCGAAGACAAGGAAGATCGCCGCCGCCACGGCCACCACCTCGGGGTCATCCGTGACCAGCCGGGCGATTGCCTCGCCGTGCAGGACCAGCACCACTGCCGCCGTCACCAGCCACAGGCCCGCCACCCCCACCGCCGCCAATGCGATGGGCCGCAGAGCGCCCATGTTCTGCGCCCCGCGTTCTTGCGCCACGCGGATCGCAACCGCCCCCGCTACGCCCAAGGGCAGCATGTAAAGCACGCCCCCCACCGACTGGGCCACCTGATTGCCCGCCAAAGCGACCGTGCCAAAGGCACCGATCATCAGCGTCGCCACACTGACCGAAGCGGTCTCAACCACATACATCGCCCCAAGCGGCACGCCCTCGCGGAACGTCAGCCGCATCTCGCTCAGCGCCACAGCGCGCCGCAACCGCAGACGCCGCATCGACGGCGCGTAACCCCACCAAAGAAAAGCAGCCCCCAGCGCCATGGTTTCGGCCAGAAACGAGGCCAGCCCCGCCCCTGTCAGCCCCAGTTGCGGCAAGGGGCCGATCCCCCAGATCAGCGCATAGTTCAGCGGCACATTGATCGCCACGCCCAGAAACGCAAAGGCCGTGCCCAGCCAGGGCTTGTCAGCCGCCTCAAACGAGGACTTGAACGCGGTCAGCACCGAAAATGGGATCAGGAAGGCACAGATCCAGAGCCAATAGCCCCACATCGCGCTGATAACCTCTTCCGGTTGGCCCAAAAGCGGCAGCACCGGCCAAAGCGCGGCCATGATCAGCGCCGATCCCACGCCGACGAGCAGCCCCAAGGCCAGACCCGACCGTAGGATACCCGGGATCGCAAGCCCCGCCCCCGCGCCCCAGGCGGCACCGATCCGCACCGACAGTGCCGACAAAAGGCCATAGATCGCCGCATAGAACAGCACCGCCACGGCCCCCGTCAGCCCGACTGCGGCCAAGGGAACCGGCCCCAAAGGCGCGAGCATCACCGAATCCGTCACCCCGATCAGGGTTGAGGCCGCCAGCCCCATCACAATGGGCAAGGCCAAGCCGACAATCCCCGGCACTTCGCGCCAGATCGACCCGATCAATCCCCGCCCCTGCACTTGCCTCACCCCATGATTTCACATACGGTCCGTATGTGATGCCCTAACTCACATACGGATCGTATGTCAACCATCGCACAACCTATCTCCGCCGCCGTACCGCGCCCGCACGGGCGGGCCGAGGCTGCCGAGCAGACCGCCAGCCGTCTTGTCGCCACCGCGCGCCAAGCCTTCGCCACCCACGGCTTTGCCCATGTGGCATTGGAGACGCTGGCAGCCGAGGCAGGTGTCACACGCGGGGCGCTGCACCACCATTTCCAGAACAAGGCCGGGCTGTTCGAGGCCGTCTTTCGCGCCGTCGATGCCGAGATTTCCATCGAACTGGACCGCATCTACGAGGCAGAGGCAGACCCGTGGCAAGGGCTGACCGCCTGCTATCACGCCTATCTTGACCTTGCGCTGCGGCCAGAGAACGCCCGCATCCTCTTTCGCGACGCGCCCGCCGTGATGGGCGCGCGGGCGATGGATATTCTGATGGAAAGCGGGTTCTCGATCGTCGTCGAGGAACTTGCGATGTTGATCGCCGCTGGCCGTCTCCGCCCGCTTGACCCGGTGGCAACGGCGCATCTTCTGAATGGCGCGGTGATGGCGCAGGCGCTTTGGCTTGCGGGCTCTGAGGGCGGTACAAAGGCGCAGCGCGCCGCCGCCCATGCCGCCCTTGCCGCCACATTCGAAGGCCTGACCCTGAGGACGCCTTAAGGCCGCCCCGCCTTAGCCCCGCCTTAACCTAGCCCCGCCCAGTCGCGCACCGCCTGCCCAAAGGCGGTGAACAACGGGCGCGAGACCGGATCATTGGCCGCGTTCCATTCCGGATGCCACTGCACCGCCAGCGTAAAGCCCGGCGCATCCGCGACATAGATCGCCTCGGGCGTGCCGTCTGGCGCATGGCCGTCAATCACAATCCGTGACCCGGCGCGGGCGATGCCTTGGCCATGCAAAGTGTTGGTCATCACCTCGCTGGCGCCCATCAACCGATGAAACACCCCGCCTTCAGTGAATCGCACCGCATGACGCAAGGCAAAGACCTCTTCCAACGTGCCTTCGGGCGGCATGCGGTGGTTCATCCGGCCCGGCAATTCGCGAATCTCAGGATGCAGACTGCCCCCCATCGCCACGTTGATTTCCTGAAAGCCGCGGCAGATGCCTAAGAACGGCTGGCCACGTTCAACACAAGCGCGGATCAAGGGCAGCGTGATGGCATCGCGGTTGCGATCAAAAGCCCCATGCGCGGGTGTCTCTGGCTCGCCATATTCGGACGGGTGCACATTCGGTTGCCCGCCTGTCAGCAAGAACCCGTCGAACGTGTCCAAAAGCTCCTCCACCGTCACCAGACGCGGGTCTGAGGGAAGGATCACCGGCAAGCAGCGCGCGACCTCGGCGACAGCGATCGAGTTGATATGACCCGACGCATGCACCTGATAGCGGTCGTTCATCTGGTGCGAGTTGGAAATGATCCCCACAGTGGGCCGTTTTGGGGGCCGTTTGGGCTGTGCCATGGTCAACCTGCTTTTCATCGTTGCCCCCACCATAGGAAGGCCCGCCGCCAAGGTGAAGCCCTAGATGTGCAGAAATGCAAGGCAAAGAACCCTCGGGCGTCAAAGCGCTGTCGCGGGGTCACCCAAGGATGATTTGCATGCCCCGCAGCAAGACCAGCATGATAGGACCTGAAACCTATCACCGCAGGAGCCCCCCATGATCCGCGCCCTCTTCGTCGCCACCACGCTGCTATCCGCCACCACGGCCCTTGCGGAAACCACCGTTGACCCGCATGCCGGGCATCAGATGACCGGGGCCGAGGCGCCCTCAACCATGGCCTTCATGAAGGCCAATGCCGCAATGCACGACGGCATGGCCATTGCCTTCACCGGAGACGCCGATAGTGACTTTATCCGCGGCATGATCCCGCACCATCAGGGCGCGGTCGACATGGCGCGCATCGTCTTGGAACACGGCAAAGACCCCGAGGTGCGCAAGCTGGCCGAAGCGGTGATCGCCGCACAAGAGGCCGAAATCGCCTGGATGCAGGACTGGCTGGCCAAGCACGGGCAATAACCGCCCCGTGTGGACCCTTTAGGGTTGCCCCTGCGCTTGGGGCGTCGGGGCCCGGCCGTTGGCACGTTCGCGCATCGAGATGTAGATCGCGCAGGAAATCAGGATCGCCACGCCAAGAAAGGTATAGGCATCGGGGAAATCGCTGAAGAACAGCCACCCCAGCACGACCGAAGTTATCATCTCGGTATAGGCCAAGGGGGCCAGCAACGACGCCTCGGCGTGGTCATAGGCGCGCACGATCAACAGATGGCCAGAGGTGCCAATAAAGGCAAGCGCCGCAAGCATCGCCCATTGCGTCGGGCTGGGCCAGACCCAGACCCACCAGATGCCCGCCGACAGGATCAACCCACCCAAAAGCGAGGTTTGAAACATGGTCACCATGGCATGGGCTTGTCCCGAAATCGCCCGCGTCATCACGAAATAAAAGGCCAGAGTGAAGCCCGCCGCAAGCGCCAGCCAAGAGCCGGGGTTCAACTCGGCAATCCCGGGTCGGATGATGATGAGGGTACCGATGAAGCCCACGGCCACCGCGATCCACCGACGCGGACCCACCGCCTCGCGAAGGACCAAGGCCGACAAGATGGTCACGATCAGCGGCTGAACAAAAAAGATTGCCAAGGCATCAGCAATCGGCAGCCATTTCAGCGACAGGAAAAAGAAGAAGGTCGCCGCCACCAGAAAAGCCGCGCGCACAGCGTGATACCAAGGCCGGTCCGGAAAAAGCGCCTTGGGCCCCGCAATCCGCAAGGCGAAGGGCAGCGTCATCAGCGCGCCAAGCGCCAGTCGCGCCCAGACCACCTGCAAGATCGGCATGCCCTGTTGGCCAAGAAACTTTGCAATCACATCAATGCCGGGCAAGACCGCCATGGCCCCCAGCATCAGCGCGACCCCGATGATCGGGCGTTTGACTTGGTTCATCGGCCCATGGCCCCGGCCACCACCGCGGTCGCAGCCTCAAGGGCGCCCGAACCATGCGGAATGGACAGGGCCTGCATCCCCGCCTCCATGACCGCCAGCGCGCCAAGTGTCATATGCGCATTCACATGGCCCATATGGGCAACCCGCAGAAACCCGGCACTTTGGGGATCGTCGGCTGTCGCCATGCCCAGCCCAATACCCAGCGTAACACCTGCCCGCCCCTCGCACCATTGGCGCAGCGCCTGACCATCCGGCGCACCCAAGCGGGCCGAGGTCACCGCCCGCGCCCGCGACGCAGGGTCGGCAATGTTCAGCGCGATGCGCTCATGCCCCTGGCCCCAAGCGTCAAAGGCCGCCCAGACGGTGCGGGCCAATGTCTCATGCCGGGCCCAGACATTTGCCAGACCCTCCTCATGCAAAAGCATCGTCAAGGCCTCGCGCAAGCCATAAAGGTGGTGTGTCGGTGCCGTGCCATGCCAATACTGCCAAAACTCCGGCCCATCGGCGCGCGGGCTCCAGTCCCAATAGGGCGTGCGCAAATCCGCCTTGCGCCCCATCGCGCGCGCCTTTTCGGAAAACCAGACAAAGCCGATGCCGGGCGGCAGCATCAAGCCCTTTTGACTGGCCGTAAAGGCCACATCAACGCCCCAGTCATCCATCCGGAATTCATCGCACCCCATAGAGGCGATGCAATCCACCGCCAAAAGGGCCGGATGCCCGGCCCGGTCTATCGCCGCGCGCAAAGCTGCAATATCGGTCCGGGCCGAGGTGGCCGTGTCGACATGGGTGGTCAGGACGGCAACGATCTGGGCCTCGGTATCGGCGCGCAAACGCGCCTCGACGCGGGCCATGTCGGGGCCAGAGTTGCGGCCAAAATCCATTACCTCGACATCGACACCCAAAGCCTGCGCCACATTGGCCCAACCCAGACCAAACGCCCCCGAGGCCAGCACCAAGACCTTGTCACCGCGCGAGAACAGGTTGGAATTCACCGCCTCCCACAACCCATGCCCATTGCCGATGTAGCAAGCCACGTTCTGCGTCGTGCCGGCCAAGGCCCGCAAGTCAGGCCAAAGCGAGGCGGTCAGCGTGTGAAGCTCGCCTTCGTATATGTTGGGGGCCGCGCGATGCATTGCGCGCTGGATCCGGTCGGGAACCACCGAGGGGCCGGGAATGGCAAGATAGGGGCGGCCATGGGACAAATTGACGGTGGCGGCCATGGCAACTCCTGTGCGGGCATTTGCAAGCTCAACGGCTAGCGGCGCGCTCCGGCGCCGTCAACCACTGCAGGGTGGCTGGCACCATCTCGCCGGGTCAACTGGATGCGCAGCTTGGGCGGCCTTCTGGACAGCACCGCCCGCCCCGGCTAGACCTTGCGCCCAGACGAGTTGCATCAAAGGCCCTGCGTGACCGACCAAACGCCCTCAAAGAGCCCCCTCTTCCGCCGCTTCTGGCGCGATTACCTCAAGCCGGAAACGGCCATGATTGGGCTGGCCTTTGTCCTGATGCTGATCGAAGGGGCCACGCTTGGCGCCTTGGCCAAGGCGATTGAGCCCTTGTTTGACAAAGTCTTTGCCCCCGGCGGCGATGGTCCGTTGATGGCGGTCGGCCTATTGATCTTTGGCCTTTTCGCGGTGCGCGGCCTGTCCACCGTTGCCTCACGCACAGTGATTGCTGCGGTGACCCAAAAGGTTGCCGCCGCCATGCAATCGGCCTTGCTGCGCCACCTTTTGACGCTGGAGGGTGCGTTTTTTCAGCAAAACGCCCCCGGCGCGCTGATCGAACGGGTACAAGGCGATACGCTGGCCGTTCAAAACCTGTGGAGTGCCCTGATCACAGGCGTGGGCCGTGATCTTTTCAGCCTGATCTTTCTCTTCGCCGTTGCCCTGTCGATTGATCCGGTCTGGACGCTGGCCGCCTTGGTTGGTGCGCCGCTTTTGATCCTGCCCTCGTTGGCGGTGCAGCGCTATATCCGGCGCAAGACGACCCATCTGCGCGACCAAGCCGGCCTGCGGGCGACACGGCTGGATGAGATTTTCCACGGCATTCAGGCGGTCAAGCTGAACCGGATGGAGGGCTATCAGGCCGGGCGGTTCGACAAGGTGCTTGGCCTAATTCGCCGGGCCGAGGTCAAGATCATGGCCGGCCGCGCGTTGATGCCCGGCATGATGGACATCGTCACCGGCTTTGGCTTTTTCGCCGTTCTTCTGATGGCGGGCAGCCAGATTGCCGGCGGCGAACGATCCACGGGCGAGTTCATGTCGTTTTTCACCGCGATGTCGCTGACCTTTCAGCCGATGCGCCGTTTGGGTGATCTGTCGGGTACATGGCAAGTGGCCGCGGCCAGTCTGGAACGGATTTATGATCTGTTCGACACCCAACCCGTACAGACCCGCCCCGCCACCAGCGCGGCCCTTCCTGCGCCGGGCGCACCCGAGATCCGCTTTGATGCCGTTAGCTTTGCCTATGGTGACCAGCCCATTCTGCGGGGTCTCAGCTTTACTGCACCGCCGGGTGCAACCACGGCGATTGTCGGGGCCTCAGGCGCGGGCAAATCAACGGTGTTCCAGCTTTTGACCGGGCTTGTGGACCCAAGCGCCGGCAAAATCCTGATTGGCGGGATTGAGGCCTCAACCCTTGCGCTACGTGACCAACGCAGCCTCTTTGCCAGCGTCACACAGGACTCGGCTCTGTTTGACGAGACCTTGCGTGAAAACATCGCTTTGGGACAGACCCTTTCGGACGAGGCGCTGCACGCAGCCTGCCGTGATGCCCATGTAGCCGATTTCCTGCCGCAACTGACCCTAGGGATCGACACCCCGGTTGGTCCGCGCGGGTCGGCCCTCTCGGGCGGCCAACGCCAGCGCGTTGCGATTGCGCGCGCTTTGGCGCAGGACAGGGCGGTTCTTCTTTTGGATGAGGCGACAAGCGCCTTGGACGCACAATCCGAATCCGCCGTGGCTGAAGCCCTGTCCAAGGCCGCGCGCGGACGTACCACGCTGATCATCGCGCACCGGCTTGCGACGATCCGGGCCGCTGACCATATTCTTGTCATGGACCAAGGCCGTGTTGTCGAAGAGGGTCGGCATGACGCGTTGATCGCGGCGAATGGGCTTTATTCACGGCTCTATCAGTTGCAATTCAAGGGCTAGGCCATGGGCATGACATCGGGCGAAACCGCCTCGGACCGCAGCATTTTTGACATCACCGGGGCCGATGCCCTGCCCTTTCTGCAAGGCCTGACCTCGAACGACGTGCTGCCCTTGGCCAAGGCCCCAGGCATCGTCTGGACCGCGCTTTTGACCCCGCAAGGCAAGTATCTGGCGGATTTCTTCGTGGTCAATACGGGCGAGGCGCTTTTGCTGGACATCAAGGAAAGCTTTGCCCAAGCCACCTTGCGTCGGCTCACCATGTACAAGCTGCGCAGCGCTGTGGCCTTTGGCCCAAGCAAGCTCATCGCCATTCGCGGGCTGGGCGCCCCCCCGGCCGGTGCCCTGCCCGACCCGCGCCATGAGGCGCTTGGCTGGCGGGCCTATGGCACCGACGCAGGCATGCCGCAGATCGATTGGGACGCGATCCGCGTCGCCCATGTGATCCCTGAAAGCGGGATCGAACTGATCCCGGACGACAGCTATCTTCTGGAAAACGGTTTTGAGCGCCTGAACGGCGTGAATTTCCGCAAGGGCTGCTATGTCGGGCAAGAAGTCACCGCGCGGATGAAGCACAAGACCGAACTGCGCAAAGGTCTGGCGCGGGTCAACATCGAAGGGCAAGCCCCCGTGGGAACCGAAGTTCAAGCCTCCGGCAAGGTGGTGGGGCGGCTTTTCACCCAAGCGGGGTCCCACGCGCTGGCGCATCTGCGTTTTGACCAGGCCATTGGCGACATGACCGCAGGATCAGCCAAGATCACGCTCGCCTGACTGTGCCGAGACCGTCACGCCATGGGCGAGAGAATCTCGACCTCCTCCCCGTGTCGCAAAGCCGTGTAAAAGCACGACCGCCGATGGGTGTGACAGGCCGGCCCCTCTTGCGTGACCAAAGCCAACAGGCAATCGCGGTCACAATCCAAACGCATCTCCACCAGCCGCTGCACATGGCCCGAGGTTTCGCCCTTGGCCCAGAACGCCTGACGCGACCGGCTCCAATAGGTGACATTGCCGCTTTCAATCGTGCGCGCCAGACTGGCCGCATTCATCCACGCGAACATCAGCACTTCGCCCGTTTGATGATCTTGCGCGATGCACGGGATCAGACCATTGGCATCATACTTTAGGCTTGCTGGATCAAAGGGCATGGCGTTGGTCCTTGGCGGCAGATGAAATGCGGCCTATCTCATAGGCAGACGAAGGGGAAGTCCATGGCCGACAGCGACCTTATCAAGCTTTACTCGGGCCGGATTCTTGAACTGGCAGCCTCGATCCCGCATCAGGGCCGACTTCCCGCGCCGATGGGCAGCGCAAAGAAACGCTCGCCCTTGTGCGGGTCAACCGTCACGGTGGATGTGATGGTGACGGATGGCCGGATCACTGACTTCGCACAGGACGTCAAGGCCTGCGCGCTTGGCCAAGCCTCCGCTTCGGTCTTGGGTCGTGTGGTGATCGGCAAAAGCCGCGCCGAGCTTGAGGCCGCGCGGGACAGTCTGCGCGCCATGCTCAAGGACGCAGGCCCCGTCCCAGCAGCACCCTTTGAAGGCTACGAGGTGCTGATCCCCGCGCGCGACTACAAAAACCGCCATGCCTCCATCCTGCTCTCGCTCGAGGCCACCTGCGAAGCGATGATCACAGCCGAAAGTGCTGGGGCATAAAAAAACCGCCGCCACCTTGGGGTGACGGCGGTCAGGCGCGTATTTGGCATCGGCAGGCCGGGACGGACCCTGCGGCGCATCCCTTGGGGACAGATGCGCGGCACCGATGGGCAAAGATCGCAGGCAGAACAGTTCAGAAAGCGCCGGACAGCGTCAGCCCGGCATAAAGCATCACAAACAGCGACAGCACACCGACGGCGTCTTCAATCAGCGTGGCGCGCGACCCGTTCACGATTTCGGAAATCTCAGTCAGCATGGCTGTCTCCTGAGTTTGTTGCCGTATTGTTCTCATGCAATTCACCGTTCGTCAAGAACTTTATAAGAACATTTGAGAACAAAGTGGGATTTCGTCACGTCCAACGGGCGTGCAGCACGACGACTGGCAGAAAGAACAGGGATCAGCCGACAGACAAAAGCCGGATCGCCCGATCCTGATCCAGAAGCCAAAGAAGAATGCGCACCGCCCTTCCCCTTGGGCCATCCAAGTTCGGATCATCGGCCAGAAGGCGGCGCGCGTCACTTTGGGCAATGGCCATCAGACCGGCCTGACGCTCCAGATCCGCGATCCGAAACCGTGGCAGGCCAGACTGGGCAGTGCCAATCAGATCCCCCGCGCCACGCATGGCCAAATCTTCCTCCGAAATGCGAAAGCCGTCCTCGGTGTCGCGGATCACGGTCAGCCGTCGTTCACCGGTTTCGGACAGCGGGGCTTGATACATCAAAAGACAGGTAGACTCCGCCAGACCGCGCCCGACACGGCCACGCAACTGGTGCAGTTGCGCGAGCCCGAAAATCTCGGCCCGTTCAATCACCATGATCGAGGCATTGGGCACGTTCACCCCCACTTCAATCACCGTGGTGGCCACCAGAACCTTGGTCTCCCCCGCCACAAAGCGCCGCATGGCCAGATCTTTGTCAGCCGGGGCCATCTGCCCATGCACAAGGCCCACACAGTCCCCCAAGGCCGCGCGCAGGCTGGCAAAGCGCGCCTCGGCGCTGGCATAGTCGACCACCTCGCTGTCCTCGACCAAGGGGCAGACCCAATAGGCTTGCCGCCCCTCAGCCACAGCGCGGGCCAGATGCCCCACAACCTCATCCATCCGGGTCGAGGACACCAAAACGGTCTTGATCGGCTTGCGACCAGCGGGCTTTTCATCCAGCACCGAGACATCCATGTCACCGTAGCTGGCCAAAGCCAGGCTGCGCGGAATGGGCGTGGCGGTCATCACCAGCACATCGGCCATCTCGCCTTTGGCACCCAATTCCATGCGCTGCGCCACGCCAAAGCGGTGCTGCTCGTCAACAATGGCAAGCCGAAGATCTTGAAACACCACATCTTTTTGAAAGACCGCATGGGTGCCGACCAAAATGCCGATCTCACCGCGCGCAAGTGCCGCAAGCTTGGCCGCCCGCTCACCACCCTTGTCGCGACCCGTCAAGATCTCAAGCCGCACACCGGCGGCGGCGGCCAGCGGGGCAAGCCCCTCATGATGCTGGCGGGCCAGAATTTCGGTTGGGGCCATCATGACCCCCTGCCCGCCCCCCTCGACCGCAATCAAAAGCGCAAGGAAGGCCACCAGCGTTTTGCCCGCGCCGACATCGCCCTGCAAAAGCCGGTTCATCCGCAAGGGGCTTTCCATATCCAGCGCGATTTCACCGACCGCGCGGGTCTGGGCGGCCGTGGGGGAATAGGGAAGGCTTTTCAGCACCTTGGCCTGAAGCGCGCCAGTGCCCCGCGTCGCCTGCCCCTTGGCGCGGCGCAACTGGCTGCGTGCCAAGGCCAGCGTCAGTTGATGGGCGAAAAGCTCATCATAGGCCAGACGCTGCCGTGCGGGGGCGGTAAAGGCCAAATCGGCAGCGCCTTGCGGCGCATGGGCCGCATGCAGGGCCTCGCGCCAAGCGGGCCAGCCCTCACGCGCCAAAAGCGGGCCGTCAATCCATTCGGGAAGCTCGGGCGTACGGTGCAGCGCACCCTCGGCCGCCTTGGCCAAAACGCGCTGGGTCAGCCCGGCACCAAGCGGATAAACCGGCTCCCATTCGGGCAGATCCTTGGCCTCATCAGGACGCAAGACATGGTCGGGATGCACGATTTGCGCAATGTTATCAAAAAGCTCCAGCTTTCCGGACACAAGACGACGCTGGCCGGTGGGCAGAAGCTTTTGCAAATACTCCGCCCGCGCATGGAAAAACACGAGCTGAAACTCGCAGCCCGCATCGCGCACCAGCACCCGATATGGTCGCCCCTTTTGTCGCGGCGGGATATGCAGACCCACCTCAACCTCGACAGTCACGGTTGTGGGGGCCACCACCTCGCGGATGCTGGCCTTGCGGCTTCGATCCATGGTCGAATGGGGCAAGAGATAAAGCAGGTCTTTCGGCTTGGCCACGCCCAGCGCCGCAAAAGCCAGCGCGGTTTTGGGCCCCACGCCGTCCAGCGTTTCCAAATCGGCGAACAGGGGAAACAGGGCCTCGGGGCGGCTCATCCGGCGCCTGCCATGTCAAGCCATGCCTCTTCGGTCAGGATGGTGATGCCCAACCGTTCCGCCTCTTTCGCCTTAGAGCCAGCCCCCGGTCCTGCCACCAGAAAATCCGTCTTGGCGCTGACCGATCCGGCCACCTTGGCCCCCAAAGCCTCGGCCCGGGCCTTGGCTTCGGCGCGGGTCATGCGTTCCAGCGTGCCGGTAAAGACCACAGTTTTGCCCGCTATCGCACTGTCGCCTTTCGGCTTTTCGACCGGCTGGGGGTCAAGCTGAGTCACCAGTGCATCAATCGCGGCGCGTTCGGCAGGGTTTTGGAAGGCTTCGGTCAGCGAACTGGCCAAGACCTGCCCCACCCCGTCAATCGCCGTCAGCTCGTCCCACTCGGCCGTGCCGGGCCGGGCAGCCGTTACAGCCGCCTCAAAGGCAGGCCAGTTGCCATAATGGCGGGCCAAAAGCCCTGCCGCCGCCTCGCCCGCATGGCGGATGCCAAGCGCGAAAATTAACCGATCCAGCCCGATCCGGCGCTTGGCCTCAATCGCGGCAAGCAGCTTGGCGACCGAGGTCTTGCCATAGCCATCGCGGTTTTCCAGCCGGGCTAGCTGGGCACTGTCGCGTGCGGCAAGGGTGAAAATCTCGGCGGGGGTTTTGATCGGCAAAAGCCGGTCATGAAAGAACATCTCGATCTGTTTGGCGCCCAAGCCTTCAATGTCGAACGCCCCGCGCGAGACGAAATGTTTAAGCCTCTCAATGGCTTGGGCCGGACAGATCAGCCCGCCGGTGCAGCGGCGCACCGCATCGCCCTCGGCCCGGTGCGCCTCGGACCCACATTCGGGGCATCGGGTTGGAAAGGCAAAGGGCTGGGCATCCACCAGCCGCTTTTCCAGATCAACATCGTTGATCTTGGGTATAACGTCCCCGGCGCGGTAAACCTGTACCCAGTCGCCCACCCGAATGTCTTTGCCACCGCGGATCGGGGCGCCCTTTGCGTCCCGGCCGGCGATGTAATCTTCGTTGTGCAAGGTGGCGTTTGAAACCACCACACCGCCCACCGTGACCGGGGCAAGCCGCGCCACCGGCGACAAAGCGCCAGTTCTGCCAACCTGAATGTCGATGCCTTCCAGCCGCGTCCAGGCCAGCTCAGCCGGAAATTTATGCGCAATCGCCCAACGCGGCGTGGTGGAACGGAACCCAAGCCGCGCCTGCAACGCAAGATCATTCACCTTGTAGACCACGCCGTCGATGTCATAGCCCAAGCTGGCGCGCTGCGCCTCTATGCTGCGATATTGCGCCAAAAGCGCGTCAGTCGTATCGGCGAGAATGGTCAAGGGGTTGGTCTTGAACCCCATCGCTTGCAACCGCTGAATCGCGCCGAATTGGCTGTCGGCCAAGGGGGCCGACAGATCACCCCACGCATAGGCAAAGAACCGCAAGGGCCGCGCGGCGGTGATCGTCGCATCCAATTGCCGCAAAGAGCCGGCCGCGGCATTGCGCGGGTTGGCAAAGGCCTTGTCCCCCTTTTCCGCCTGCCGGGCGTTCAGGGCGGCGAAATCGGCATGGGACATGTACACTTCGCCGCGCACTTCCACCACATCAGGCGCGCCGCCAAGGGTCTGGGGAATGTCAGGGATCGTGCGGGCATTGTCGGTGACGTTTTCACCCACCGCGCCATCGCCGCGGGTGGCAGCCTGTACCAGAACCCCGCCCTCATAGCGCAGCGACAACGACAGACCGTCAATCTTGGGTTCCGCAGTAAAGGCCAAGGGGCCACTGTGGCCCAGAAAGCTGCGGACGCGGTCGATGAAATCGGTGACGTCGCTGTCCTCAAAGGCGTTTTCCAACGAGAGCATCGGCACGGCATGGGTGATCTTGCCAAAGCCAGCGCCCGGCACTGCGCCCACCTGATCGGAGGGGCTATCCACGCGCTTCAATGCCGGAAACCGCGCCTCGATCGCCGCATTGCGCCGTTTCAGCGCGTCATATTCGGCATCCGAAATCTCGGGCGCGTCCAAGGTATGATAGGCACGGTTCGCCTCACCGATTGCTGCGGCCAAACTGGCAAGCTCGGCCCGCGCCTCTGCTTCGGTTAGCTTGTCAATCTCCGTCCGCACCGGCATCCTCGCCTCCCCCATGCACCGCCCAAGGTTATTGGGCGGCGCAGGAAAGGTCTAGGCGACTCAGGCCGAGGCTGCGAGGTTCCCCGCCGCCACCGCCGCCGGTTCGCGCAGCACATAGCCCCGCCTCCAGACGGTTTCGATATAGTTCTGCCCCCCCGTCGCCTCGGCCAGCTTTTTGCGCAGCTTGCAGATAAAGACGTCGATGATCTTCAACTCCGGCTCATCCATGCCGCCATAAAGGTGGTTGAGGAACATCTCTTTGGTCAGCGTCGTGCCCTTGCGAAGGGACAACAGCTCGAGCATTTGGTATTCTTTGCCAGTCAGATGTACGGTCTTGCCGCCGACATCCACCGTCTTTGCATCAAGATTGACATTGACCGCCCCGGTGCGGATTACCGATTGGCTGTGCCCCTTGGACCGGCGAATGATGGCATGGATTCGCGCCACCAACTCTTCGCGGTGAAAGGGTTTGGTCAGGTAGTCATCAGCGCCAAAGCCAAAGCCCTTGATCTTGCTGTCGGTGTCATCGGCACCTGACAGAATCAGGATCGGGGTTTCGATCCGTGCAAGGCGCAACTGGCGCAACACCTCATGGCCGGACATGTCGGGCAGGTTCAGATCCAGAAGGATCAGATCGTAGTCATAAAGCTTGGCCAGATCGATCCCGTCTTCGCCCAGATCGGTGCAAAAGACGTTCAGGTTGGCATGGGTCAACATCAACTCGATACTGCGCGACGTGGTAGGATCGTCTTCAACCAGAAGGATACGCATTGTTCAAAACTCCGTCACAGGCATCTTCGTTAATAACCTTGGCGGCCATTGGTTAACGTGAGGTTACTCTGCCAGAACGAAACCAGAAAACAATCTAAAGTTGTCTGTATTTCTGCAAGCTGGTTACCCGAAGGGCCTTGTCGCCATGACGTGCGACGGCATCGCGCCAAAGGTTAAACTCTTCCTCCGACAGCGCATAACGCTCCAGCGCCTCGGCCAAGGTGATCAGGCCAAAAACCACGGCCTTGACGACAATCGCCTTGCGACTGGCAACCCAGCGGCGGGTGTCGGCTGGCGGCAGGTCGGCGCGAGTCAGGATGCTGCCATCCGGCAAGGTCACCTGTCGCGGACCATCAACGCGTTTGAGAAACATGGGCTCTCCGTTTTCCATCGCGGGAAAGGTGGCCCAGCGTCCTTAAGGATGGGTGAAGGCAGGGGTTGAGACTGTGCAGCATTTTCCTATATTGCACGGCATCCGACGTCGCTCCGACGCTTCCCGAAAGATCCAAGGATGCTTGACCAAAGGCTGAATTCGCTTGGCCTGCCGAAACCGCCATCGCAAACCCGCGTGGTCGTGGCCATGTCGGGCGGCGTTGATTCGTCGGTTGTGGCGGCCATGCTGAAGGATGAGGGCTATGACGTCGTGGGCGTCACGCTCCAGCTTTACGATCATGGTGCGGCCTTGGCGAAAAAGGGGGCCTGCTGCGCGGGGCGCGACATTCACGATGCAGCGCGCGTGGC
>JBMSKG010000028.1:0-16938 GCA_049419625.1 Paracoccaceae bacterium
CCGCAGGGGCCATCTCCACATAATAGACCGTCGCCCCGGTGCGCTGCGCCACACCGGCGACGCTGGTGGCCTGCGCGGCATAGCCATTGGCCCGCGCCAGATCTTCGATCCAGCCGGTCAAGACGCCACCGCCTTGCCCGCCCACCGCCAGAAGCGCGAGCTTGATGATCCCGCCCATTTTCGGGTCTTGCGGGCGCGGATCCAATGCCTCATGCAGGGTCATTGGGCCGCTCCTTCAAAGGTCAATCGCCGCGCGGCGCGGCGGGTTTGCAGCCAGCCGATCACCCGGGCGCGGAACCCCGCCATACGTGTTTCCCAAGCTGTGGGGTTATGCACCACATCTGCGCGGTAGAAAGAGGGGCAGAGCACGGCCGCATCCGCCACCTCGCCGCAATTGCCGCAGCCGACGCAGGATTGATCGATCGAGGCAACCGGATCATCGCGCAACGGATCGTCCAGCTTTTTCAACGACAAGGACGGACAGCCCGACAGGCGAATACAGGCGTGATCGCCAGTGCAAACCGATTCATCAATGCCAAAGCGCGGGGCTTCCACGCGACGGCCCTCTTTGATCGCCGCCTGCGCCAAGGGCTTTTCGCGCCGCTGTTTGTTCAACATACATTCGGACGAAGCGACGATGACCTTTGGTCCCTTTTCCGGTGTGGTCAGAGCCTCGCGGATGGTGTCGCGCATCTTGGCCACGTCATAGGTGCGATCAATCTGGCGCACCCAAGTAATGCCAATGCCGTTCAGGGCCTTAGAGATTGGGTTCTTCGTGGCCTTGGTCGGGTTGCTGGCGCGCGAGGACATCACATCTTGGCCGCCCGTCGCCGCCGAATAGTAATTGTCCACGATGATCGCCACACCGTCCGACTTGTTGAAGGCCATGTTGGTGAACGAGGAACTGAGGCCGTTATGCCAAAAGCCGCCATCGCCGATGATCGCCACGGCGCGCTTGTCGCCGCCGCCGTCAAAGGCGCCGTTGGCAGCCGGGCCAAGCCCATAGCCCATGGTCGCGCCGCCGATTTCAAAGGGCGGCAGGCTGGCAAAGAGGTGACAGCCAATGTCGGCGGCGATCTGGTGCTTGCCCAATTCCTTTTCAACCAGCTTCATCGCAGCGAAAATGGGCCGTTCGGGGCAGCCGGTGCAGAAGCCCGGCGGGCGGATCGGCACGGTTTTGGACAGATCCGGAATCGCGGGTCGGTCCATGTTGGGCGCGCGCACGGCCGCGGGCAGCATGGCAGGCGCGGCGGTGCGGATAAAGCTTTCCACCGCATCCAGCATCACGACGCCCGTGTATTCCCCGGCCATCGGGAAGAGCCCCTTGCCGTGCAGCTTTACGCTGGAGCCTGCGCGGTAAAGATAGCTGCCCAATTGGGTTTCAATGAATTCGGGCTGGCCCTCTTCCACCACAAGCACATGCTCTTTGCCTTCGCAGAACTGCAGGAATTGCGACGAGATCAAAGGATAGGTCACGTTCAGCACATAAAGCGGCACGTCGGTGTTGCCGTAGATATCGGCAAGCCCCAGCCGCTGAAGGGCGCGGATCACGCCATTGTACATGCCGCCCTGCACGACAATGCCGAAACTGGCATCGCGGGGGCCGAAAAACTCGTTCAAGCCACGGTCCAGAATGAACTTTTCCGCCGCAGGCCAGCGGTTTTTCACCTTGTCCTGCTCATGCGCATAAGACATGGGCGGCAAAACCACGCGGGCAAAATCGCTGCGCGGATTTGACAGTGCTTCACGCACCGTCAGCTTGGGGCGCTGGTTGTCGCGGGTGGTAAAGGACCCTGTCACATGGCAGGATCGGATCCGCACCATCAGCATGACGGGGGTATTCGACGCCTCCGACAGGTCAAACCCGTCCGACACCATTTTCACGATCGAGGGCAGGTTGGGGCGCGGGTCCAAGAGCCACATCTGCGCCTTCATCGCAAAGGGGTGGCTGCGCTCTTGCATGATGGACGAGCCTTCGCCGTAATCCTCGCCCACAATCACCATGGCCCCGCCGGTGACGCCAGATGACGACAGGTTGGCCAAAGCGTCAGAGGCCACGTTGACGCCCACGGGTCCCTTGAAGGTGACAGCCCCCCGGATGGGGTAATGCACCGAAGCCGCCAGCATCGCCGCCGCCGCCGCCTCATTGGCGTTGGCCTCGAACCGCACACCCAATTCACCCAAAAGCTCTTCGGCATCGGCCAGAACATCCATCAGATGCGAAATCGGTGCACCCTGATAGCCGCCGACATAGCCGACGCCGCTTTCCAAAAGCGCCTTGGTGATGGCCAGAATTCCCTCGCCGGTAAAGGTCTCACCCGCGCCCAGGCGCAGGTGTTCGACTTCAGCTTTGAAACTGCGTTCTGCCATGGGTCAGATCTCATGCTTTCGGATATTGGCCAGCATCTTTTGCAAGGTGCCGACAAAGGCGAGGCGCTCTTCATCGGGAATCCCACGGAACATGCGGGCCTGCGCTTCGGCCATATGGGGCCACAGCGTTTCAAAAACGCCCCGCCCGGCCTCGGTGATAAAGACGCGGGTGGCGCGGCTGTCGGCGGGATCTGCCTCGCGGCGGATAAGCCCATCGGCGTCCAGCTGGTCGAGTGCGCGGCTCAGCGTAGATTGCTCGGTCACCGTATAGACCGACAACTCACGGATCAGCGGGCCTTCGATCACCGACAGCACCGACAGCGCCCGCGCCTTGGGTGTGGTCAGGCCCAGATCGGCCATTTCGTCACGCAGCCGCGCATTATAGCGCCCCATGATGCGGTTCATCAGATAAGGCGCAAAGTTGGTCAGGCCCAGCTCGCCCAGACGGGCAAGCATCTTGGGCATGGTAGATTGATCGGTCATGCGCCCAACCCCTTGGCCGCATTAAAGCCTGATCCCCCGCCAAGCCCCGGGCCGGGATGGGTCGAGGCGCCAATCTGGATCAGCCCGCGCACCGCACCCGTGCCATTGGTCGAATGGGCAAAGGGCCGCCAGATGAAGAACTGGTCAATGCTGCACTGGCCGCCATAGGGGTCGCCGCCGACAAGGTTGCAGTTCATCGCCTCCAGATCGGCCGGCGAATAGGCGCGGCGCACGATCTTGATGGCGTCGAAATTGCGGATATGGCGACGCAGGATGTCTTCCAGCCGGTCGGCAAACGCCTCGCGCGCTGTGGCCCAGTCACGCGCGGTGATCTGCCCGGCGGCATCGCCTTTGATCACGCGTGGCGCGTCGGGGATTTGCAGCCAGAGGACCGCCTTGCCCTCGGGCGCGCGGGTCGGGTCCAGCCGGTGGGGCTGACCGACGCAGATGGTGGGGGTTTCGGGGAAAAGCCCCCGCTCGGCCTCATTGGCCGATTTCGACACCGCATCGATACCATCCGACAGATGGATCAGCGCCACGTCCTGAAGCCCCGGCGCGATCCACTCCGGCTCACCCGACAGCGCGTAATGCAGTTGGAAATTGCCGCGCCCATGGCGGAAAACTTTGGCCGCCGCCCGGTCCTCGGGCAGGTTCACGCCGCGCAAAAGCCGGCCGTAAAGCTGATCCGGCGTAACCGAGGCAAGCACCGAAGGCGCGGCAATCTCCTCGCCGCCCGTCAGGCGAACTCCGGTGATGCGCCCATCACGCGTCATGATTTCATCAACATCGGCATTGCAGCGCATCTGGCCGCCCAATGAGGCAATCAGGCTTTCAAAAGCCCGCACGGCCGCGCCAGACCCACCCTTGATGACCGGCGCCCCGGCAGCCTCAACCGCAAAGGCAATCACCTTACCCATCTGACCCGAATAGGTGCTTTCGGGCGTCAGTCCGCAATGCAGCACCCAAGGCGCCCAAAGCGCCTGCACCAGCGGAGATTGATAGGTCGTCTCAAGCCATCCCCGCGCGGGGGTCAGGGCCGATCCCATCCAAGCCGCAAGTCCGCGCAGACCGCGCTTCCGCACCTGCGCTAACATCAGCTTGGCCGTGGGCCAAGACCACAAATTGCCGCCCAAAAGTGCAAAGAGGAAGGGCGCATCCGCCAAAACACCGCCGACATCCCGCGCATGGGCTGCCCCATCGCCGGGGGCCAGCGCCTCCCATGCGGCGATGTTGGCCGCCTGATCGGTGGTACAGACCAAGGCCTCACCATTCGGGCGCAAAACAGCCGTTGGGTGCGGGCTGTGGCAATACTCCATGCCATGCGCCGCCAGATCCGGCCCAAGCGCCGCCCCGGCGGGCGAGGTCATGAACAAGACCCACGTCGCCGCCATCACGTCATGGGTAAAGCCGGGCGCGGTCGCCTGTTCGGTGCGCAAGGTGCCGCCAAAGCGGTTGTTGCGCTCCAACACCAGCACGCGCCGACCCTTCCTGGCCAGCATCGCCGCTGCCACCAGCCCGTTGATCCCGGACCCGATGATGATGTGGTCAAAGGCCATGCTGCCCCATGAACATGAAGGGTTTCGCAAGGTGGGCGAGACCGCCCACCCTGCCCGTTCGGGTGACGCGCCGGATCAGCCGCGCGGCACCAGTGCCAGCGCCCGGATGGGCGAGCCGGTGCCGCTCTTGATCTTCAAGGGTGCGGCAATCAGGATCGCGCCTTTAGCAGGCAGCTTGTCGAGATTGGCCAGCGAGGCCAGACCATAGCAGTTGTGCTTGTGCAAAAGGTTGTGCGCCGGGAAGGGCGGCGTCATGCCACCCGCTTGGCCCGCATCGGTGCCGATGCACTGGCTGCCCCAACCGACAATGCCCTTGGACAGCAGATACTCGATCACCTCGGCGGTTGGGCCGGGGGTGTGCGGGCCGGTTTCATTGGCATTCAGGAACAGATTTTCGTCATGCGCCCGCTTGTCCCAGTCGGACCGCAGCACAACCCACTCGCCCGCATTGATCGCGCCGTGCTTGGCCTCCCAAGCCTTCACGTGGTCGATGGTCAGCAGGAAATCGGGGTTCTCGCCACATTCCTTGGCGAAATCCAAGACGTTGACCGGGGCGACCAGACGCTGCACCGGCAGGGTGTCGGTGTAGCCGTCAGCATAGTCCTTGCCGGTGATCCAGTGATGCGGTGCGTCAAAGTGCGTGCCCGAGTGCTCGCCCAATTCCAGCCAGTTCCAAGCCCAGAACGGACCGTCCTTGTCATATTCGGAAATGCGGTGGATCTTGATCGGCGGGGTGTCCTTGGCGAAATCAGGCGGCAGTTTCAGCAAGGGTGTCTCTGGCCCAAGAACGCCCGAGCAATCCACCACCTCAACCCCACCCGAAGCCAGCATGCCGGCAAGGCTGGCAAGCACATTTGCAGCAGTCATCGTCATCTCCCTAATGGTGGGGCGCATGTTCACCCCTCGCGATTCACCCTAGACAGATTTAAATGCATTTGCAAATATCCCAGCGTCAACTGGGTGACACTTCAATGCCGGAAACTTTCGACGCAGTTTTGATCGGTGCGGGCCACAACAGCTTGGCCTGTGCGCTGCAACTGGCCCGCAAAGGCTGGCGCGTTGGTGTGTTTGAGGCAGCCGCGGTTGCGGGGGGCGCGGTGAAAACCGGTGAGTACACCCTGCCCGGCTTTCGCCATGACTGGGCCGCGATGAACCTGTCACTCTTTTCAGGCAGCCCGTTTTTTAAAGAAAACGCAGAGGAACTAACCCGCAGTGGCGTAGAGTTTGTGCCTGTTTCCAAGCCCTTTGCCTCAGCCTTCCCGGATGGGCGGTGGTGCGGTGTTTCCACCGATATGGTGGAAACCACGGGCCAAATCGCTGTCTTTTCGCAACGTGACGCTGATACATGGGGCCAGTTGCTGGCCGAATTCGGCCAACAAGCGCCGCATCTGTTTGGCCTTTTGGGCAGCCCGATGCAGTTTCGTGCGCTTGCATATTTCATGTTCAAAACACTTCGCGCCAAGGGGCTGGCGGGCACCCTCGACATGGCGCGCTTTTTGGCACAATCGCCTCGCGCGTGGCTGGACCAAACCTTCGAATCGGCGCAAGTTAAGGCGATGCTGGGGGCTTGGGGCATGCATCTCGATTTCGCACCTGACATCGCGGGCGGGGCGCTGTTTCCTTATCTTGAGGGAATGGCAGGCCAAGCCTTTGGCATGGCGCTTGGCAAGGGCGGTGCGGATACCATCATCCGCTCAATGGTCAGCGCGATTGAGGCCCGGGGCGGACAGGTGACCTGCAACGCGCCCGTCGCGCGCATCCTCCATGATGGCAAAAGCGCCCATGGGATCGAATTGGCCGACGGCCGCGAGATATCCGCTACCCGCGCCGTGATTGCCGGGGTAGCGCCCCGCGCCCTGCCCCGCCTGACCGGAGGCACGACGCCAGAGTTTGACCGCGCCATGACCGGCTTTGCCCATGCGCCCGGGACGATGATGATCCACCTCGCGCTGGCGAGCCTGCCCAATTGGGCGGCGGGGCCCGCGTTGCAATCCTTTGCCTATGTGCATCTGGCCCCCAGTCTTGACCAGATGGCGCGCACCTATCAACAGGCCCGCGCCGGGCTTTTGCCCGATGAGCCGATCCTTGTGGTCGGCCAACCCACGGTGTTCGACCCCAGCCGCGCGCCGGATGGCAACCATGTGCTTTGGGTACAGGTCCGCATGGCCCCCGGCACCATCTTGGGCGATGCCAAGGGCGAGATTGCCGCAACCGATTGGTCGCAAGCCGCAGAACCCTTTGCAAAGCGCGCCTTGGGTATCTTGGAACGCTATGCCCCCGGCACCCGGGCAAAGATCCTTGCCCAGCACATCGTGACCCCAAATGATCTGGAGTCTGACAACCCCAATCTTGTCGGCGGTGATCAGGTCTGCGGTTCGCACCATCTGGCGCAGAACTTCCTTTTCCGTCCCGCGCGCGGCCATGCGGACGGATCGACGCCCCTGAAAAACCTGCACCTGACCGGAGCCGCCGTTTGGCCCGGCGCAGGCACCGGCGCGGGATCAGGCACCATGCTGGCCGCAAAGCTGGCCGGCAAGTAACGAATAATAAAGAAAAAATACGAAACTCAACCAACAGGAAGCACCATGAAACTCTCACGACGTTCCCTTCTGCAACTGTCAGCCGCCACTGTCGCGGTGGGGGCCTTTGGCCTGCCCGCCCGCGCCCAAGCGATTGAAGAACTGGTCATCGCGTACAACGTCAACCTGCCCTCTTGGGACCCGACCGTCGGCCCCTCGGCGGTGAACCCCACCATTCAGGGCATCTATCAGTCGGTGTTTGACCAATACATCCTGCAGCAGCCCGACCTGAAGCCCGCCCCCGGCCTGTTGACCGAATGGGGCTGGAACGACGACAAGACCCAGGTTTGGATGACCGTCCGCGAGGGCGTCACTTGGCATGATGGCAGCCCCTTCACCGCCGAGGATGTGGCGTGGAGCCTTGCACGCGTGGCCAACCCCGAAACCGGCTCGCCCATCCAGTTCGTCTGGGGCACGCTGGCCAACCACCGGGTTGAGGGCAACAAGGTCATCGCCGATGTAACCCAGTTCGACCCCACCATCTTCAAGTGGATGTACTTCCTGACCGGCTATGTCCTGCCCAAGGCCTATTACGAAAAGGTCGGCGCAGAGGGCTTTGAGGCCGCGCCCATCGGCACCGGCCCCTATATGGTTGAAAAGTTTGAGCGCAACGCCTTCGTCCGGCTGAAGGCCAACGAAAACTACTGGGGTGGTGCGCCCGAGTTCAAGACCGTGACGATCAAGTTCGTCACCGATGCCGCCGCCCGCGTGGCCGAAGTGGAATCGGGCAACTCGCATGTCACGCTGGAAGTGCCTTACGAGGAATATGACCGCCTGAAGGCCACCATGACCGGCGTGGCCGCGCCGATCTCGGACATCGGGATGATCTTCCTGAATGACATCGATGTGATGCTTGACCCGAACGTGCGCAAGGCTGCGGCCCATGCCATCGACAAGCAGGCGATCATCGATCGGCTGCTGGGCGGCTATGGCGTGAAGATCGACACGCTGCAGACCCCGGAATACGATGCCTATGACCCCTCGATCACCGTGGCCTATGATGAGGCCAAGGCGATCGAGCTTTTGGCAGCGTCGGGCTTTGGCCCAGACAATCCGGTGAAGTTCAAGATCCAGACCACCAAGGGCTTCAAGCCCAAGGATTATGAGATGATCCAAGCCATCGTCGGGCTGTGGCGCAAGGTGGGGATCGAGGCCGAGATCGAGATCTATGAAATCGCGAAGCACTACGAACTGCGCGGCGCCGACACTCTGGCACCGGCCGCCTTCTACAACTGGGGCAACTCGGTGGGCGACCCCACGACCTCGACCGGCTTTGCCATGTTCGGCCCCTCGCCCCACTCGGTTTGGGATGGCGAGGATCTGATCGGCATGATCGGTCCCTTGTGGGGTGAGAAGGACGAGGCGAAGCGCATCGAAGGCTGGAAAGCGGTTGACCGCTATGTGGCCGAAAACGCGTTGGTGATCCCCCTGCTGCAATATGTCCAGCCGATCCTGGCCGCGCCCGGAGTGGTGGTGACGCCGCATGCTTCGGGTGCCTTGTTGCCGCATCTGATGAAGCGGGCATAAGCCCGGACCCGTCGCCTTTGCGAAAAGGGGGGGGGGGGGGGGGGGGGGGGGGGGGGGGGGGGGGGGGGCGGGGGGGCTTTGCGCCCCCCGGACCCCCAGCAGGATATTTGGGCCGCATTGAAGGCCATGTCGGGGTTCGCCTTGGCAAGGTCTTTGTTCGGCAGATGCAGGCAAGTCACCCTCTATGCAGCTGATCCGCGCCTTTCTTTTGCGCCTTGTGACCACGGCCATCACCTTGATCGGGGTGGCGGTGATTGTGTTCTTTGTCATTCGCATCGTACCCGGCAATCCGATTGCCATGATGCTGCCGCCCGGCGCGACCGAAGAGGACATCGCACGACTGACTGAGCGCTATGGGCTGGATGCATCGATCCCCGAGCAGTTCCTGATCTGGTGTCAGGGGGTGCTTCAGGGGGATTTCGGCACTTCGATCACCACCAACCAGCCGGTGCTGAGCCTTGTTTTGGGGCGTCTGCCGGCCACGCTGGAGTTATCGATCATGGCCTTGGTCATGGCCGTGATCATGGGGGGCGCCTTGGCGCTGACTGGCACGCGCCAGCGCGGCACCAAGGTGGAGGCGGGGATCGACGTGGCCAACGGGATGGCGCTTTCGGTGCCGGATTTTCTGTGGGGCTTGGTTTTGATCCTGCTCTTTGGCGTTTTGTGGCCAGTCTTTCATATCTCAGGCCGGGTGACGCCGAGCCTAGAGTTGCCTTTCACCACGGATTTCTACCTTTTTGAAAGCCTTGTTCGGCTGCGCTTTGATCTGTGGGCTGACATCGTCAGCCACATGTTCCTGCCGGCCCTTGCGCTGGCCATTCCGCTGGCCGCCATCATCGGCCAGTTGTTGAAGCAAAGCCTGAAGGAAACCATGCACCTGGACTATGTGACGCTGGCGCGCACCAAGGGCTATGGTGAGACCCATGTCATCACGCGGGAGGCGTTGCCCAATGCCATCTTACCGACGCTCACGCTTGTTGGGGTGCAGTTCACCTTTCTGATCGGCGGAACGGTCATCATCGAGCGGCTGTTTTCTTATGAGGGATTGGGCAATATGGCGATTGATGCGGTGATCAACCGCGATCTGCCGCTGATCCAAGGGATTGTCATCTTGTTTGCGGCGATCTTCACAGCGGTGAACCTGATTGTCGATCTGTCCTATGCGCTTTTGAACCCGCGGCTTCGCCATGGCTGATGGTCGGTCGCAAATTCGGCGTCGCGCGGGCCTGCGCCTTTGGCTTTCGGCCACTTGGCTGGGGCTTTTGGCGCTTGGGGCGGTTTTGGCGCCGTGGATCGCGCCGCAAGATCCTTTGGCGCAGGACCTGTTCCTTGGCCGCTTGCCGCCAGTTTGGATGCTTGGCACCGAGCCGGGGTACTATCTGGGCACCGACAGTCTAGGCCGTGATGTGTTGAGCCGCATCCTGCATGGCGCACGCGTTGCGCTGATCGTGGCGCTGGTCGCAGGCACCCTGACCTGCCTGATTGGCGCGACCTTGGGCCTTTTGGCGGGGTTCCTGCGCGGCTGGGTCGATGTGGTCATCAGCCGCGCGATTGACATCTGGATGGCCTTTCCGCCGGTCCTCTTTTCCATCCTTCTGATTGCCGTCATGGGCCCGGGCCTGTGGTCGATCATCATTGCCATTGTCGTCATTGATTGGACGCGCTTTGCGCGCGTGGTGCGGGCCGAGGCGATGGCCCAGGGCGCAATGGATTATGTCGCCTCGGCGCAAGTGGCCGGGCGCAAGCGCCTGTCCACGATGGTGACCGAAATCCTGCCCAATGTGCTTCCGACCATCGTTGTCCTTCTGACGCTGGAAATGGGCATCGCGGTGATTGTCGAGGCGATCCTGTCGTTTGTGAACCTCTCGATCTCCACCGATGATCCCACATGGGGCGGCATGATCGCCGAAGGGCGCACTTCGATCCATCAGGCCTGGTGGGTGTTGATCTTTCCGCTGGTCACGCTGTTCCTGACGGTCCTGTCATTCTCCCAATTGGGCGAAGGGTTGAAAGACCGCTTCGATCCGGTGTTGCGATGAGCTATCTGGTGATCAAGGGCCTTTCAGCCCGACTTAAGGGCACCACCTTTCCCATTCTGCGCAATGTGTCATTGACCGTCGACGCGGGCGAGGTTCATGGGCTGGTCGGCGAAAGCGGCGCCGGCAAGTCGATGATCGGCAAGGCAGTTTTGGGCATTTTGCCCAGTTCCATTGAAATCACCCAAGGCAGCATCGAACTTGATGGGGTGGATCTGTTGTCCCTCCCCCCCGCCGAACGCCGCCGCCGCATAGGAGCCACCGCCGCGCTCATTCCGCAGGACCCGCTGACCGCGCTGAACCCGTCACGTCGGATCGGGCCGCAAATCACCGACCGGCTGTTCGACATCCTGCGCTGGCCGCGTGACCGTGCCGAGGCGCGGGCGCGCGATTTGTTGGCCGAGGTGCAAATCCCCGACCCCGAGCGCGTGTTGCGCGCCTATCCGCATGAACTTTCGGGCGGCATGCGCCAGCGTATCCTGATCGCCTCGGCCTTTGCGGCCGAGCCCAAGCTGATCGTGGCGGATGAGCCGACCACCGCGCTGGATGTGACGGTGCAAAAGCAGATCCTGAAGCTGATCGCGGAACTTCAGGCCCGCCACGGCACAGCACTGTTGTTTGTCACCCATGATCTTGGCGTGGTCTCCAAGGTCTGCCAATCGCTGTCGGTGCTTTACGGTGGGCTGGTGGTGGAAAGCACGAAGGTGCGTGATTTCTTCCGCGAACCGGCGCATTCCTATTCCCGCGCCCTTCTCGCAGCGACACCAAAATACACAGACCCGGACGCGAGCCTAACCCCGGTGCCCGAGGCGGTGATCGCCGCCGTGCAGGCCGAACTGGCCGCCTATGACCGGAGCCAGAGCCATGGCTGACCTTTACCAGATCGAAAACCTGCACCTGTCGCTGCCCGACATGACGCGCAAGCCTCTGTTGGGGCCGGCGCCCCGGCTGGAGATCCTCAAAGGGCTGAGTTTCACCCTGCCCAAGGGCGAGATTTTGGGCATTGTTGGTGGCTCAGGCTCGGGCAAGTCAACGCTGGGCCGCGCCATGGTGCGGCTTTTGGAGCCGACGGGCGGGCAAGTGCGCTTTGATGGTCAAGACATCACCCACCTGGATGAGGCGACCTTGCGCCCCTTGCGTCGCCGCTTCCAGATGATCTTTCAAGACCCGATGAGCAGTCTGAACCCCCGCCACCGCGTCGGCCAGATCATTGCCGCCCCGCTCAGCCTGCATGGCTTTGACGGCGTTGAGGCCAAGATGCTGGATGCGCTGGATCATGTCGGCCTGCCGCGCCATTTTGCGGCCCGCTTCCCGCATGAGCTGTCGGGCGGCCAGCGCCAGCGCGTCGGCATCGCCCGCGCCATCGCGCTCAGGCCTGATTTCATTCTGGCCGATGAGATAGTCTCGGGTTTGGATGTGTCATCGCAGGCGCAGGTGCTCAACCTGTTGGAAAATCTCGTCAAGGAGCTGGGCCTGACGCTGGCCTTCATCAGCCATGATCTCAGCGTGATCCGCCGCCTGTGCAGCCGGGTCTTGGTGCTGTATCGCGGAGAAATCGTTGAAAACGCCCCAACGGCAGAGGTGTTCAACGCCCCCAAGGCCGCCTACACGCGCGAGCTTTTGGATGCGATCCCCCTGCCCGACCCCGATCAGGTCTGGGCCTGACGCAGGCCGCGCCAAACCTTGGCTTTCGGCCGCCCCGTGGGGGCCCGGCGATGTCAGCGCAGGCAATCCGGTGCCGTGTGGTCAGCCTGCGATGTGGTCAGCCTGCGATAAAGGCCGACAACTCGTCCACTTTCAGCGCCACAAGCGCCGCGTTGCCCCCAAGGTCAGCCCGCGCCTCAACGTTCAGCCGCAGCAAGGGCTCGGTGTTTGACGCCCGCAGATTGAACCGCCACGCCCCCATGTCAAAGCTATGGCCGTCCAGATGGTCCACGTCCTCGGCCTGGGCGCCATAGCTGTAGGCGATCTTGGAGGTGATCTTCTTGGCGTCCGCCACCTTGAAGTTAACCTCACCCGACGACGGAAAGGCCGCCCGCCGCGCGGCCAAAAGCTGTGAAAGGCTTTGCCCTGACCGCCCCAATAACTCGGCCACCAAAAGCCACGGGATCATCCCACTGTCGCAGCACATGAAATCGCGGAAATAGTGATGCGCGGACATCTCGCCGCCATAGACCGCGCCATGCGCACGCATCGCGGCCTTGAGATAGGCATGGCCCGTCGGGGCCATCAGCGCCCGCCCCCCGGCCCGTGCCACTACGTCCTGGGTGTTCCAGATCACTCGGGGGTCATGCACAATCGTTGCCCCCGGCTCTTTGGCCAGAAACACCTCAGCCAGCAAACCCACAAGATACTCGCCCGCGACGAAGACCCCGGTTTCGTCGAAAAGGAAACAGCGGTCGAAATCGCCATCCCAAGCCACCCCCAGATCGGCCCCATGGGCGCGCACGGCCTCGGCCGTCACCGGCTGGTTTTCGGGCAAAAGCGGGTTGGGGATGCCATTGGGGAAACGGCCATCCGGCACGTGGTGCAGCCGGACGAACTCCAAAGGCGCGCCCGCCGCCGCCAAAGCGGCCGCCAATGCATCAAAGGTCGGCCCCGCCGCCCCGTTGCCCGCGTTGACCACCACCCGCAATGGACGCAAGGACGCCACATCGACAAAGGACATAACCCGCGCCACGTAAGCCGCCCGCGGGTCCACTGGTGTGATCGCGCCCTGCCGCAGAGCACCCAACTCGCCCGCCACAGCCCGCGCCTTCACAGCCGCAAAAACCTCGGGCGCCAGCGGCCGCGCCCCAGGTCCCACCAGCTTCATGCCGTTGTAATCCATCGGATTGTGGCTGGCCGTCACCTCGACACCGGCATCGGCCCCCAAATGATCGGTGGCGAAATACATCTCTTCCGTGCCGCAAAGGCCCACGAACAGCACTTCGACCCCGGCCGCCCTTAGCCCCTCGGTCACCGCCGCCGCCAATTCCTCGGACGAGGCGCGCGGATCATGGCCCAAGACCACGCGGCGCGCCCCGAGTTCCTCGGCAAAAGCCCGTGCGATGGCGCGCGCGATATCGGGGGTCAACTCCTCACCCAGCCGCCCACGAATGTCATAGGCCTTGAAACACTGCATCCCACATCCCCGACGCCCTGAACTCCGGGCCATCTAGTCGCGGGATCAAAGGCTTTGCAAGCCCGCCGCCGCAGCCTATAAGGCAGCCATCCGAGACGGAGAGCCCCATGCGCAAGGCCGAGATCACCCGCAAGACCAATGAAACCGCGATTGAGGTCGCGGTGAACCTCGATGGCACCGGCCAGTCCACCTGCCACACGGGCGTGGGCTTTTTCGACCATATGCTTGACCAATTGGCCCGCCACTCGCTGATCGACATTGCGCTTAAGGCCAAGGGCGATTTGCACATCGATGACCACCACACGGTTGAAGATTGCGGCATTGCACTTGGCCAAGCCTTGACCCGCGCGCTGGGCGACAAAAAGGGCATCCGCCGCTATGGCCACTTCCGCCTTGCGATGGATGACACCCAAGTCGCCTGCGCACTGGATCTGTCCGCGCGCCCCTTCCTTGTATGGAACCTACCTTTCCCAAGCGCCAAGATCGGCACCTTCGATACCGAGCTTGTGCGCGAGTTCTTCCAAGCCCTCGCCACCCACGGCGGCATCACCCTGCATGTTGACCTGATCCACGGGCTCAACAGCCACCACATCGCCGAAGCCGCCTTCAAATCCGTTGCCCGCGCCCTGCGCGAAGCGGTGGAGCCGGATCCGCGCATGGCTGGTGTGCTGCCCTCGACCAAGGGCGCGCTCTAGTCCTTCATCTTGGCCAAAATACCCCCGCCGGAGGCATCCGACGGGACCACCCGTACCAAGGTTTCAAATATGCTTACCGTCCTCGTCGATTATGACAGCGGCAACCTTCACTCCGCCGAAAAAGCCTTTCAGCGCATGGCGTCGGAAACTGGTGCGGGCGATATCCTTGTCTCCTCGCGCCCCGAGGATGTGGCCCGCGCTGATCGGATCGTGCTGCCCGGTGACGGCGCCTTTCCGGCATGCCGCGCGGCCCTTGGGTCTTATGGCGGGCTTTTCGACGCAATTTCCGAGGCCGTCACCACCCGAGCTCGGCCCTTTCTTGGCATCTGTGTCGGCATGCAGATGATGGCAACTTGGGGCCGCGAATATCATGACACCAAAGGCTTTGACTGGATCGCTGGCGAGGTGGTGAAAATCACTCCGGCAGATCCTTCGTTCAAGGTGCCGCATATGGGCTGGAACGATCTGGTGATTGATCATCCCCACCCAGTCCTGAACGGGATCCAAACAGGCGATCACGCCTATTTCGTACATTCCTACCACTTCCGGGTGACAAACCCGGCGCACCGTTTGGCCCATTGCGACTATGCCGGCGACATCACTGCGATTATCGGAAACGACACCATGTTGGGAATGCAGTTTCACCCCGAGAAATCACAAGCGCTCGGTCTTCGTCTGATCGGAAACTTCCTGACATGGACGCCATAAGCATGAGCTTACAGTGCTGTTTGCAAGCTTCTGTTCAATGGCCAAACCCACCTTTGATCGTGCCAGAGTAGGGCGCGGCGTCTCCGGACCATCTCGACCTCACACCATCTCGACTTCACAAGGAAGCCTCCATGTCTTTGTTGTTCGCCCCACGCCAATGGCTTTCAATCGCGGCCTTTTGCACGGCCGGCCTCGGTGCGGGACTTAGCCCCGCACTTGCACAAGATCACAGCCGAGAAAACCGCATCGCGACAGCGGTGGAGATCGCATTGCCGATGCTGGCGGGCTACTGCGCCGTCAAACAAGGCCGTGGCAAAGAATTCGCTGCCAGCTTTGCGGTCGAAACCATCACGGTGCAGGGGCTGAAGTACGGGCTCGGGGATGCGGGCATCAATCGGCGTCCCAATGGGGGCGATCGCGGCTTTCCCTCGGGTCACGCGGCGCTTGCGATGTATGGGGCGACCAACCTCGCGCGCAAGTGTCTGCCCCAAAAGCCAGTCCTTGGCGCCTTGGCCTATGGCACCGCTCTCGCAGTCGGGGCCTCGCGAATTCATACACGGCATCATAACGCGGGTCAGGTGTTCAGTGGTTTGGCGATTGGCTATTTTGCCAATGGTGTCAGCGTCGGGGTTGGACCGGGTGGCATGACGATGGGCTTTGATATGAACTTCTGATCGGGGCGTTAAACTGCCCCACCCCCGCAGCGCTTGCAGGCGCGAAAGCCGCAGGCTTCGGCGTCTTGCACCGTCCCAAACAGCCGAAGATTGACCCGCAAGGGCTTGCGGGCCGGGCAACCAGCGCGACAGTGAATACCGGTCGAGGCAACGGCGTAAATCAGCCCCTCGCCGCCGGTGCGCGCGGCAAAGGCGGCCCATTCAACCTCATCAGCCGCTCTGCCCCCCTTTAGCCGCGCCATTTTGACAGCCTTCCGTCAATCGCCAACAGGCCCAGCAGGATAAGCGCCAGACCGACAAGATGATGCAGCAGGATTGCTTCTTGCAAAACCAAGGCCCCCAACCCCAAAGCCGAGGCAGGAATAAGCAAGGTCACCAAAGACAGCATCGTCGCCCCGGCGCGTGCCAAAAGCCGGAAATACAAGACATAGGCCAGCGCGGTCGACAAGACGGCCAAAGCGGCCAGCGCCAAAACCGGGGCCAAGTCCGGGCTATTCACCTGCCAAGGTCGGTCAATCCCCAGCCAGAACGGCAACACCAAAAGGCCTGATGATGTCAGCATCCCAAAGGCCACCTGCATCGGCGCGAGTCCCATGGCCTTGAACCGCCGCCCCCAGACCCCGGCAAACCCATAAGATACCGCCGCCCCAAGACAGGCCAGAATGGCCCACAGATGCCCCGCCCTGTCACCGCCTGCAATCACCGTCACCCCAACAAACCCCAAAAGCAGCCCCACAGCCTTGCTCGTGCTCAACCGTTCATCGCGCGTGAATTGATGCGCGACGATCACCGTCCAAAGCGGGGTCGTGGCATTCAGGATCGACGCAAGCCCTGCCGTGATCTGGCCTTGCGCCAGCACAAACAGAGTAAAGGGCACTGCGTTGTTCAATATCCCCATGACCAACAAGGCGGCCCAAACCTTTTGACCGCGTGGAAACCCACTCCCCCACATGGTCAACCACAGGCCCAAGACCGCCGCTGCGCCTGCGACGCGCACCCAGACAATCGTGAGGACCGCAAACCCGGTCAGAGCCACTTCAATAAACAAAAACGATCCCCCCCATAAAATGGAAAGGATCGCCAAAGTCGCCCAGTTTTTTGCGGTCATGCCAGCCTCCACCCGTCTCGAAGGACTAGCTGAAGAAAAGGGCTGATACGACCCGAAACCTGCGCTTAGTTCACGCGC
>JBMSKG010000029.1:0-16803 GCA_049419625.1 Paracoccaceae bacterium
CCCCCCCCCCCCCCCCCCCCCCCCCCCCCCAGCAGTCAAAGGAACCCGCCATGGGCAATCGAATCCTGATCGTCGGCACCTATGACACCAAGGACGACGAGTTAAACTACATCGCCACGGTCATTCGCGGCCAAGGCGGCGAGGCTTTGTCGATGGATGTCTCGGTGCTGGGCAACCCCAGCGCGCCCACCGACTGGTCCAAGCATGACGTGGTCGCCGAGGCCGGCACCACCATCGACGCGATTATCGCCGCAGAAGATGAAAACATCGCCATGCAGGCCATGGCGCGGGGCTCTGCCGCGCTGGCCGCCCGGCTCTACCATGAGGGGCAGTTTGACGGGGTGCTTGTGCTGGGGGGCTCCATGGGCACCGACCTCGCGCTTGATCTGTGCGCCGCCCTTCCCTTGGGCGTGCCGAAATACATCGTCTCCACCGTCAGTTTCTCGCCGATGATCCCGCCGGAACGACTGGCAGCGGATACCCAGATGATCCTGTGGGCCGGCGGGTTGTACGGGCTGAACTCGGTCTGCAAAGCCTCGCTCAGCCAAGCGGCGGGTGCGGTCCTCGGGGCCGCGCGCGCGGTGGAACCGCCGCGCCGCGACCGTCCGCTGATCGGGATGACCTCGTTTGGGAAAACGGTCCTGCGCTACATGACCACGCTGAAACCCGCGCTCGAGGCGCGCGGCTTCGAGGTGGCAGTGTTCCACGCCACCGGGATGGGCGGTCGCGCCTTTGAAAGCCTTGCCGCCGAGGGCGCCTTCGCCGCCGTGATGGATTTTGCCCCGCAAGAGGTGGCCAACCATCTCTTCGGCTCGGCGATCAGCGCAGGCGCCGACCGGATGGAGAATGCGGGGGCCAAAGGCATCCCGCAGATCGTCTCAATCGGGTGCTATGATCTGATCGACTTCGTCGGCTGGCAGCCCTTGCCCAAGGCGTTCAAGGACACCCCGGCTCATGCCCATAACCGCCTTTTGACCAGCGTCGTGCAAACCGCAGAGCAGCGCCGCGAACTCGCACGCGTCCTGTGCGCAAAACTGGCCAAAGCTCAGGGGCCGGTCGTGTTTCTGTTGCCAACCCAAGGCGGCAACGAATGGGACCGCCCCGGCGGCCCCTTGGCAGACCCCGAGGCGCTGGCCGCCTTTGTCGACGAGATGCGCCGCGCCTGCCCGCCGAATGTGCAATTGATCGAACTAGACACCCATATCAACGACCCGGCCTTTCATGACGCGGCTCTACAGGTGTTTGACGGTTGGGTCGAAGCGGGCTTGATCCGGGCTTAATGGTCCATCACCACTTTTGCCACCGCGCGCTCCGGCGTAGGTCGGATGCCTCCGGCGGGAGTATTTCAAAAGGCGCAAATCCAAAGGCGGAAGGCTTATGGTCTTGCGCCTTTGAAAATACTCATCTTTTCTGGTCGTCGGCCGCGCGACCTTAGGCTGGGATGCGGCTTGCCAGATACTGGGCGAATTCGAAGTTCGGGCGTTCCAGATGCGAAAGTGGACCCGGCTCGGCCATGCCGGACAACAGCCCCCGGTAAACCTTTTCCGTGCAGCCCTTGTCCTCGATGTTCACATCGTCAAGCAGCGCCTTGACCTTTGCCAAATGCTGTTCTGCCGCGGGATCCGCCAACCAGTCTGCCGACATGCCCATGCCAAAAAGCACAGTGACATGGCCCGGCCCGTCAGGCGTCAGGGACAGATACCAAAAGTACCCCGGCGTCAGGGTGATGAGGAGCGAGGGGTAGATCGCCAAAAGCCAGGTCTTGCGCCGATCATCCCCAACAAGCGTCGTGTTGGACGGATGCGCCAGTGCCAGGGGCACAGAGTCATTCTTCAAGATCCAATGGTAGTTGAACGCCTCGGTCCCCTCAGGGCAGACCATTTCTTCCAGTTTTGAGGCCCCGCCGATGGTGCCAGCGTGGCACACGGGCAGGTGGTAGCTTTCCATGAAATTCTCGGCCAACACCTTCCAGTTGGTCGCCCAGCGGAAGGTTTCGCGGTAGGTCTCGGTATAGGTCGACATATCCAAATTGGGGATCAGATCGCGCACGCCTTGCAGGGCGTGTTCAGGGGCAGGGGCGCCTTGGTTCAGCGTGACCATGATCCAGCCTTGCCAGACCTCGCAGCGGATGCCGGGCAGGGCGATGGTGTCTTTGCAAAACCCCTCGTTCAGCGTCATGGCAGGCGCGCCGCGCAACGAGCCGTCCAGGTTATAGGTCCAGGCGTGGTAAGGGCAGACGATGGCGCGGGTGTGCCCGCGCCCTTCCAGCAGCGTTGACATCCTGTGGCGGCAGACGTTGGACATCGCCTTGATGCTGCCATCGCGGTCACGCAGCACGATCACGGGCTCTTCGGCCAGCGTCAGCGTCAGGTAATCACCTGGGTTGGGCAGAGTTTCGGCGCGCCCCGCGCAGATCCAGTCCTTGGCAAAGACATGGCGTTGTTCCTGCGCCAGAAACTCGGGGCTGGTATAGACCGACTTCGGCATCGCATGGGCGCGTTCAAACGGCACAGAGACGTTCAGGTGCAATTCGCGCGCGGGGCTGATGCGGTCTTGGGCGGTCATCTCTGTCCTCTTGCCAAAGTCGTCGTGGCATCATGCTGCCAAGGACTGGCAAGGACCATGAAGAAGTTTCGACGCGCTGCCAAGCCGTTGCCTATTCAGTGACCAGCTTGCGCTGTTCGGGCAAGCCCATTGAGATCATGAAGGGGTCTGTTGCCTGCCGGGCTTGGAAATCGGCTTTCGACGCCATGCCTTTCCAGTTTACCAAGATCAGCGATTGCGCCACCGCGCCCCCCATCGTGGTGCCTGGTCCTGCGATGATGAACAGATCGGGGGCAAATTCCCGCGCCGCGCTGCGGATGGCGGCGGTGAAATCATATGTTTCGGTCACTTGATGGCCAAGCGTATAGGCATGCAGATTAGCTGGCGTCGCCGCGCCCGGCCACCAGACATGGCCGCGCCCATCGATCAGGGGTAGCGTGGGGCTGTGGAACAGCGTCTGGGGCAGGGCGGCGCGGGCAAGGGCGGCCACAGGGGCCTGCAAAGCGGTGTGAAACGCCGCGTGATTGCCCAGCCGCATTGGGAAACGCCCCTCGACCGGCGGCACGGCGGCCTCAAAGGCGGCAAGTCCCGCCTCATTACCGGCCAAAACCAAAAGGCCGCCCAGATCGATCGACAGGGCAAGCACATGATTGGGCCGCGCGTTGATGCTGCACGTCAGTGCAAGAAGTTTGGCCTTGCGGGCTGGGGCCGTGGTCCAGTCTGGCCCCATGAAAGGATAGATCAATTGGCCGCCGATCAGATGCTCTTGCATCATGCGGCCCATGGTGTTGGCCACCTCGAACCCCGCTTCGGGCGACAGCGCGCCCGCGCAGGCCAGCGCGGAATACCAGCCCATCGAATTGCCGGTCACCGCCACCAGCCGCACGCCCCGCAGCGCCATGGCATCGCCCAATGAGCAGGCATAGATCAGCGCGCTCGCGTTGTCGCCGCGGGTGTGGCGGGCGACCGAATAGGTCGCGGCGCTGTCGAGATCGCGCAGCGTCTCCTGACCCTCAGAACCCCGCCGCGCATCAAAGCGCGCCAGCAGGTCGCGGTCGGGAAAGCGTGCAAGGCTGCCCAGTTCCGCCTTGGTATAGCTGCCGCGCCCGGGGCAGATCAGGACAGCGGTCTTCATCGACACAGCTCCAGCGCGGCCTTGGTGATGCTTTCGGCCGAGGGCATGGTGGCGGCATAGGCCGGGCCCGTGGCGATGAAACTGTCCTCGGCGGTGACACGCGCCAGCTTGGCCGATGTCGTCTCGTGAAAATGCGCCATCAGCGCTTCGGCCACGCCGCCGGAGTGGCGCGTTTCATCGACGATGAGGATGCGCTTGCAGCCCTGCACAGCGGCGGTCAGTGCCGCCTTGGGCAACGGTGAGAGCCAGCGCGCATCGATGATGCGAGTTGATAATCCGTGTGAGATAAGCGCTGCAGACGCTTGATTCGATAAATAAATTCCATTTCCAAAGCTGACAATTGCAATGTCAGTCCCGGTGCCCGAAACCCCGACATCTCCAAACCCAATCCGCCGCGAAGGCTCTGGATAGTGCCGCATCCAGGCACCGTCTTTCTCGGCATGAAGATCGCGCATCGGGTACAGCGCGATGGGTTCCAAAAACACCACCACGCGCCCCTCGTCGCGCGCCAGACGCACACATTCGCGCAGCATCATCGCGGCATCCGCCCCATTCGACGGCACCGCCAGAATGACCCCCGGAATGTCGCGCAGAACGGCGAGTGAGTTGTCATTGTGGAAGTGCCCGCCAAAGCCCTTTTGATAGCCAAGGCCCGCAATCCGCAGAACCATCGGGTTGGTGTATTGGCCCTTGGAAAAGAACGACAGCGTCGCCGCCTCGCCCCGGATCTGGTCCTCGGCATTGTGCAGATAGGCCAGAAACTGAATTTCTGGCAGCGGGATAAAGCCGTTTTGCGCCATGCCGATGGCAAGGCCCAGAATGGTCTGTTCATCCAAAAGCGTGTCGATCATCCGGGCCGAGCCAAAGCGCTGGGTCAGCTTTTGGGTCACGCCATAAACCCCGCCTTTGCGGCCCACATCCTCGCCCATCATGACGATCTCGGGATATTCCAGCATCAGATCGGTCAGCGCCCAGTTGATGAGCCGCGACATGATCTGCGGCTCGTCCATTGCCTTCAGGTCAGCGCCAAAGGCTGCCGCCCGCGCCTCGGGGGTGGGGCCGTTCGTCGGGCGATTGGGGCGGGCAGGCGGGATGATCGAGGCCATGACCTCGGCCGCCGTCTTCAGGCGCGGGCGGGTCACCACCTCATCGGCAACCCGCGCCACGCGGGCGTTGGTTTCGCTATAGATCTCAAGCGCTTGGGCGGGCGTCATTACGTCGGCCTGATCCATCAGCCGCACCATGTGCAGCAAAGGATCTTGGGCCTCTTCGGCCTCGACCTCTTCGCGCGGCAAATAGGTGGTCGGCACATCCGCCCCGGCATGGCCGTAAAGTCGAATTGTACTAATGTGCAAAACTGCTGGCTTCTTGCGGAGACGCACGAATTCGGCCGCTTCTTGGGCCACCTTGAAGGCGTCATAGAAATCCAGCCCATCCGCCTTGAAATAGCGAAGGCCCGGGCGGGATGAGAAATTCGCCTCGATCCAACCCTTTGGCGTCTTTGTGGAAATCCCGATGCCGTTGTCCTCGCAGACAAACAGCAAAGGCAGCGGAATCGACTGCCACGCCGTCCAACCCGCCGCATTGAACGCGCCTTGGGCCGTCGAATGATTGGCCGAGGCATCGCCAAAGCTGCACATCACAATCGCATCGTCGGGCAGGTCAGCATGTTCGGGCCGGTACCGCCGCGCGGCACCTATGGCATAGGCGGCCCCCACCGCCTTCGGCAGATGGCTCGCGATGGTCGAGGTTTGCGGCGGGATGTTCAGCGCCTTTGACCCCAAAACCTTGTGCCGCCCGCCCGAAATTGGGTCTTCGGCCGATGAGGCGAAGGACAACAGCATATCCCATGTCGGGTTCTGCCCCGGCACCTGACTTGCCCGCGCAATCTGGAAGGCCGCGTCGCGATAGTGCAAAAAGGCCATGTCGGTGGGCCGTAGCGCCAAGGCCACCGCGCCCATCCCCTCATGCCCCGAGGACCCAATGGTGTAAAACCCCTGGCCCGCGCGCTGCATGACCCGGCTTTGCCGGTCGAGCGCCCGCGTGAGACAAGCCGCTTGCCACAGCGTCACTGCCCCTTCTGGCGAGAGCGGCCCGCTTGGCGGTTTGCCCTGCGGCAAATCCCCCGCAGCGACCCGGGCAAGCAGGTTTTCGTGCACAATCGTCGAGCGGTCCATGATCTTTCCCTTTGCGCTTGGCGCACATTACCCCAAGCCCGGCGCGGGCTGAACCGCAATTGCACCGGCAAAATGGTGCATCCGCAGGGCAGCTTGCGGTGCAAACCTCTGGGTGGGCGGGCAAATCGACACAGCGAATGATCGTTCTCATCGGCACGGCGCTGGGTTAGAACCGGGATGTAATGCTGTGAGGTGGTGATGTCCGTCGATGTTGTACCTGCCCCCGATCCGGCCCCGCCCGGCCCGCGCAAACGCACGCGCGCGGCCCGGCGTCAGCAATTGATTGAGGCCACCATCGAGGTTTTGGCCGAACGTGGTTATGCCCGCTCCACCTTGTCCGATGTGGCGCGCAAGGCGGGACTGTCGCATGGGTTGGTGAATTTCCATTTCCAAAGCAAGGAGCTTTTGCTGGAAGAAACGCTGGGCGCCTTGTCAGACGAATACCGCGAAAGCTGGACGCAGGCGCTGGCCTTGGCCGCACCCGACCCGGCGAGCCAGCTTGACGCGCTCTTGCGCGCCGATTTCTCGCCCGCACTTTTCACCCCGGCCCGTCTTGCCGCTTGGGTGGCCTTTTGGGGCGAGGCGCAAAGCCGCCCACTCTATCAGGAAAAATGCGGCGCCAAGGATGATGATCATGCCCGCCGCAAGGAAGAGATTTGCGCGGCCCTGATCCGCCAAGGCGGCTATACTGGTGACGCCGCCCGCATCAGCCGCGCCCTGCGTCTGGTCACCGAAGGCGTCTGGATGGACCTTGTCACCATGGCCCGCCCCTACAGCCGCGAAGAGGGGCTGGCCACCGTGCATTGTGCGGCAGCTGCGTTTTTCCCCGGTCATTTCAATGCACAAGGCCTGATTGGCCCCGGCTGATTGGCATCTCAGCTTCCCCAGTACCGATTCACCTCGAACGGCGGCAGGATCAAGATCGCCACCAGCCCCGCCCGCGGATGGTTCGGCGTGATCTCAACGGCCGCCGCGGCTCCGGCCTCGGCCGCGACCTGCGCGAAGATGCGCTCATAGCCCATCAAGCCTTGCGCCAGCGCGTCGGCATAGCACGCGCCTTCTGGGCCCGCGTCCGCCAGCAACAGCATTGGCGCTGTGCCACGGGCCAGCGTGGCCGCCAGCGCGCGCGCACCGGCCGCATGCAGTGCCGCACTCTGGGCCGCGTCCTGCGGTGCAATCGCGCCAAGATCGTGGACCACACAGCCCGTCCCCGCCGCAGACTTGCGCGCGGCCTCCACGCTTGAGGCAGTCGCCATAAGGGCGCGCAAAAAACCCACTGGGTTCACGGCTGGCAGGGGCAAATTGGTCATCTCTCAGTCCTCCGCGCCCCTCCTATCCAGCGACGCCTGCTCATGCAACCCAGCGCCCAGATGCCGGGAAACGAGCGGCAGGTTCCACTGGACCTAACATCCGAAATGCTCTGGCCCTAAGCCAAATCCGGGCTTTCCATGATGATGCAAAAGTCTCAGGCCGCATCGGGCGGCCCCCTTCGCACGAGGTTACGCCATGGAAGGCTATGCATCCGTCAACGACCTGAACGAGGTCATTGCCGCCGACAAAAAGCACGTCTGGCACCACCTGATCCAGCATAAGATGTTCGAAACCGTTGACCCCCGCGTCATCGTCGAGGGCAAGGGCCTGCGCGTCTGGGACGCCAAGGGCAAGGAATACATCGACGCTGTCTCCGGCGCGGTCTGGACGGTGAACGTGGGCTACGGCCGCGAATCCATCGCCAATGTGGTGCGCGACCAGCTCATCAAGATGAACTACTTTGCCGGCGTTGGCGGTTCGATCCCCGGCGCGCTGTTCGCTGAAAAGCTGATCTCCAAGATGCCCGGCATGAGCCGCGTCTATTATTCGAACTCGGGCTCCGAGGCGAATGAGAAGGTCTACAAGATGGTGCGCCAGATCTCGCACCGCCACCATAAAGGCAAGAAATACAAGATCTTGTACCGTGAGCGTGACTATCACGGCACCACCATCGGCGCGCTGGCCACCTCCGGTCAGGCCGAACGGGCGGCGATGTACGGCCCCTATCCCGATGGCTTTGTCATGGTTCCGCACTGCCTTGAATATCGCAAGCAGTGGGATGTGGAAAACTACGGTGAGCGCGCAGCGGATGCCATCGAAGAGGTCATCCTGCGCGAAGGCGCTGACACCATCGGCGCGCTGGTTCTCGAACCCGTCACCGCTGGCGGCGGCGTCATCGTGCCGCCCAAGGGCTATTGGGAGCGGGTGCAGGAGATCTGCAAGAAGTACAATATCCTGCTGCACATCGACGAAGTGGTCTGTGGTGTGGGCCGCACCGGCCTGTGGTTTGGCTATCAGAACTACGGCATCAAGCCCGACTTCGTGACCATGGCCAAGGGTGTCGCCTCGGGCTATGCGGCGATTTCCTGCACCGTGACGACCGAGGAAATCTTCAACATGTTCAAAGACGATGCCTCGGATTCGATGAGCTATTTCCGCGACATCTCCACCTTCGGCGGCTGCACCTCTGGCCCCGCAGCAGCCTTGGAGAACATGCGCATCATCGAGGATGAAAACCTTCTCGACAACACCCTGCGCATGGGCAAACGCACGACTGACAACCTGCGTGCGCTGATGGAAAAGCACAAGGTCATCGGCGACGTGCGCGGCGCGGGCCTCTTCTGCGGCGCTGAACTGGTGGCTGACCGCCAGACCAAAGAGCCGATGGACGAAAAGAAAGTCGCCGCCGTGGTCGCCGAATGCAACGCACAAGGCGTGATCATCGGCATGACCAACCGCTCTTTGCCGGGCTTGAACAACACGCTGTGCCTCTCGCCCGCACTGATCGCCACCGCCGACGACATCGACGCCATCACCGGCGCGATCGACAAGGCGCTGACCAAGGTCTTTGGCTGATATCGGCTTAATCTTGAAAGACCCGCGCCCCCAAGACTGGGCGCGGGTTTTTCATTTCCTTGACTGCGCTCAGCCCCAAACCCTCTCTCCTTCGCCTTCAATGCGGTGCAAATATCCTCGGGGGGTCCGGGGGGCGACGCGCCCCCGGTGCTTGACACCGTCGCGCCCATTTGCAGGATAGGTCCAGCCGCATCGGCGATTTGAGGCCAGAATGTCGATCCCCCCCGAAGCATTTGTCCTGCCCCCCGCCACGCGCGGGTCCTTGCAGCAGCGCATTCGCCAGATGGTCACCGAAGGGGTGCTGGCAGGTCGGTTCCGTGCGGGGCAAAAGATGCCCTCGTCGCGCGGCTTGGCCCAGCATCTTGGCATCAGCCGCATCACCGTGACGCTGGCCTATGCTGAACTCGTCAGTTCCGATTACCTGACCGCGCGCGGTCGGTCGGGCTATTTCGTCTCTGAAAGCGCGCCGCGTGCGCCCGAAGTGCCGTTGCGCGCCCCGCGCGTTGAAAGTGGCGAGTTTCAACGCCTGATCGCCGGGCGGTTTCAGGGCCTTGCCCAGATCGACCGCCCCGCCGACTGGGAGGGCTATGCCCACAACTTCATCTATGGCCAGACCGATCCCAGCCTTTTTGACCACCAAAACTGGCGGCTCTGCGCCGTCCGCGCCTTGGGGCGCAAGGATTTTGCGGCACTTACCCAAGATTACTATGACCGCGACGATCCTTTGCTGATCGAGCATGTGTTGCGCACCATCTTGCCGCGCCGAGGGATTGCTGCGGGCGAGGATGAGGTTCTTCTGACCATGGGCGCGCAGAACGGGCTTTGGATCACAAGCCAAGTTCTTTTGGGCCAGGGGCGGCGTGGGGTGATCGAAAACCCCGGCTATTCCGGCCTGCGTGGCATCTTGGCCGCTTCTGGCACCGAGGCGGTCTCGGTCGACATCGACACCGATGGGTTGCCGCCCGATGCCATTCCCAAAGGGGTGGATGTGGTCTTTACCACCGCCAGCCACCAATGCCCGACCAATGCGACCATGCCGCTTGATCGCCGCCTGGCCCTGCTTGAGGCCGCCGGGCGCGAGGGGTTTGTGATTGTCGAGGATGATTACGAGTTTGAGATGTCCTTCCTCAAACCCGTCTCTCCGGCCCTGAAGTCGCTCGATACCGAAGGGCGGGTTGTTTATGTTGGCTCGTTTTCGAAATCGGTGTTTCCGGGCATGCGGCTCGGCTATCTCGTCGGCCCGCCCTCCTTCATCAAGGCAGCACGCGCGCTTCGGCTGATGATGTTGCGCCATCCGCCGGGGCATATCCAGCGGACCATGGCCTATTTCTTGTCACTTGGACATTATGACAGCCTGATCAATCGGATGCGCAACGCCTATCGGCGGCGGCGGCAGGTGATGGAAGAGGCGATCTTGTCCCATGGCCTGACGGTGGCGGGGCAGGGCGGCTTTGGTGGATCAAGCTTTTGGATGAAAGCGCCCGAGGCAGTCGACACCGAGGTTTTGGCCGAACGACTGCGCGCCGAGGGCGTGCTTTTGGAGCCCGGCCGTGCCTTCTTTGATCCGGCCCGCCCTGTGCGCAACCACTATCGTCTCGCCTATTCCTCTAGCACGCCCGTACGAATTCCGGATGGCGTGGCCAAGATTGCCACTGGTATCCTGCGGGGTTTGGGGTAAGTTCCTGTAATTCTGGCATAAATTCAGACATGTTTTGCTGCGACGCGGCATCTTGATCTGGCGTTAACGGGCTAAATCGACTGGCCCTAAGCGTGGCTGCTGCGCGGCGTTACACAGGGCGTCAGACCCATGCCCGCGCTGCGGGCTGCCCAGTTTTGACAGGAGTTTCGCCATGAAGATGACCACCGAAGAAGCCTTTGTGAAAGTGCTTCAGATGCACGGGATCGAACATGCCTTTGGCATCATCGGATCGGCCTTCATGCCGATTTCCGACCTCTTTCCCAAGGCGGGCATCCAGTTTTGGGATTGCGCGCATGAAGGCTCGGGCGGGATGATGGCCGACGGCTACACCCGCGCCAGCGGCAAGATGTCGATGATGATCGCCCAGAACGGCCCCGGCATCACCAACTTTGTGACCGCCGTGAAAACCGCCTATTGGAACCACACCCCGCTTTTGCTTGTGACCCCGCAGGCCGCCAACAAGACCATCGGTCAGGGCGGCTTCCAAGAGGTCGAGCAGATGGCGCTTTTCAAGGACATGGTCTGCTATCAGGAAGAGGTGCGCGACCCCTCCCGTGTGGCCGAGGTGCTGAACCGCGTGATCTTGCAGGCCAAGCGCCAGTCGGCCCCGGCCCAGATCAACTTCCCGCGTGATTATTTCACCCAAGTCATCGACATCGACCTGCCGATGATGGTCGAGTTTGAACGCCCCTCGGGCGGCGATGAGGCCATCGCGCAGGCGGCGGCCTTGCTGTCCTCGGCCAAGTTCCCGGTCATTCTGAACGGCGCGGGCGTCGTGCTTGCGGGCGCGATCCCGGCCTCCATGGCCTTGGCCGAACGGCTCGATGCGCCGGTTTGCGTCGGCTATCAGCACAACGATGCCTTCCCGGGCTCGCATCCGCTTTTTGCCGGTCCTTTGGGCTATAACGGCTCCAAGGCCGGGATGGAATTGATCCAGCAGGCCGATGTGGTGCTGGCCCTTGGCACGCGGTTGAACCCGTTTTCCACCTTGCCGGGCTATGGTCTGGATTACTGGCCGAAAGAGGCCAAGATCATTCAGGTCGACCTCAACCCCAACCGCATCGGTCTCACCAAGAAAGTCACCGTCGGCATCGTCGGCGATGCCAAGAAAGTGGCCGAGGGTATTCTTGCACGTTTGACCAAAACCGCCGGTGATGCGGGAAGATCGGACCGCAAGGCGCTGATCGCGCAGAAGAAATCGGCTTGGGCGCAGGCCCTGTCCAGCATGGACCATGAGGATGATGATCCTGGCACCACCTGGAACCAGCGCGCCCGCTCGGCCAAGCCGGAATGGATGAGCCCACGCATGGCGTGGCGCGCCATTCAGGCAGCCCTGCCGAAAGATGTCATCACCTCGTCTGACATTGGCAACAACTGCGCCATCGGCAACGCCTATCCCACCTTTGAGTCGGGCCGCAAATACCTTGCGCCGGGTCTTTTCGGTCCTTGCGGCTATGGCTTGCCGTCGATCGTCGGCGCCAAGATCGGCTGCCCGGATACCCCGGTGGTTGGCTTTGCCGGCGACGGTGCCTTTGGCATCGCGGTCACCGAACTGACCGCCATCGGCCGGTCCGAATGGCCCGCCATCACCATGGTGGTGTTCCGCAACTACCAGTGGGGCGCCGAAAAGCGCAATTCGACCCTGTGGTATGACGACAACTTCGTCGGGACCGAGTTGGATGACAACGTCAGCTACGCCGGCATCGCGCGCGCTTGCGGATTGCAGGGCGTGCAGGCCAAGACGATGGAAGAGCTGACGACGGTCCTGAACAAGGCGATCGACGATCAGATGAACCACGGCAAGACCACCCTGATCGAGGCGCTGATCAATCAGGAACTCGGCGAGCCGTTCCGCCGGGACGCAATGAAAAAGCCGGTTGCCGTCGCGGGGATCTCCAAGGCCGATATGCGGCCGCAGAAGGTATGACGCTGCCCTTTGACATCGGCCTATGGGGCGCTGTCTGGATTGGGGTCGCCACTTTGGTGGCGGCCTTTGTCCGGGGCTATTCGGGGTTCGGCTATTCGGCCATGGTGATCGCGGCCTCAAGCCTTGTCACCAACCCGTTGAATTTCGTGGCCGTTGTCATCATCGCTGAGGCGTCGATGACGGCGCAGTCGTGGCGGGGCGTTGGCCCCGAGGTGGACTGGCGGCGGGTGAAATGGCTGCTGATGGGCGCGGTCGTGGGGCTGCCCTTGGGCCTTTGGGCGTTGTCCACGATCTCGGAGGATGCGGCGCGGGCGGTGATTTCGACCTATGTGTTGACGATGTGCCTGATCCTTCTTTGGGGCTGGCGGCTGAAAAGTGAAGTCGGGGCGGGCGGCACGCTTGCCACCGGTGTCGTTTCGGGCCTTGCCAATGCGCCGGGGATGGGCGGTCTGCCCGTGGCCGCGTTTTTCGCCGCCCAACCGATGAGTGCGGCCACCTTTCGTGCCACCTTGGTCGCCTATTTCCCGATCCTCGATATCTACTCTGCACCGCTTTACTTCTGGCACGGGCTTGTCACATGGGACACGCTTTGGGCCAGCCTCATCATCTTGCCGCTGACCTTTCTTGGCAATTGGCTGGGTGGGCGGCATTTCTTCAACACCGATCCGCAGGATTTCCGCCGCTTTGCCATTCTGCTTTTGGCGGGGCTGGCGGGAATGGGCCTCATGAAGGCGGTGATCTGAATGATGTTGGTGGTCAATGCCGGGTCATCCTCGCTCAAACTCGCAGTGTTTGACACAGGCCTGTGCGAGGTGGCGCAGGCACGGGCCGAGCGTATTGGCAGCGGAGGCCCGGCGGATCATCGGGCCGCATTGCAGGCCGGGTTGGCCGAGATGGGCATTGCACCCGGTGATCTTTCGGCCGCCGCGCACCGCGTGGTGCATGGCGGGGCGACCCTGACTGCGCCTTGCCGCATCACGGCGGAGGTAGAGGCCCAGATTGAGGTCTGCGCCGCCCTTGCCCCTTTGCACAATCCCGCCAATCTGATGGGCATCCGCGCGCTGGCTGCCCTTGCGCCGGATCTGCCGCAATATGCCAGCTTTGACACCGCCTTTCACGCCACGAACCCAGCCCTTGCCACCACATATGCGCTTCCAGCCGATGAGCGCGCGCGCGGGTTGCGCCGCTATGGATTTCACGGGCTGTCTTACGCAGCAATTGGTCGAAAAGTGAAAGAAAAGTCGGAAAATGTGCTGCCAAACAGACTTTTGGTGTTTCATTTGGGCAATGGAGCCTCTGCCTGCGCGATCCTGAACGGCCAGTCTGTTGCCAGCACTATGGGGTATTCGCCGCTGGATGGGCTGACCATGGGCACCCGTGCGGGCAGTCTTGATCCGGCTGTGGTGCTGGACCTTGCCGCGCGCCACGGCATCGACGCCACGGCGCAGCTTTTGAACCGCGAGAGTGGCCTTTTCGGCCTTGCCGGGGCCGCCGACATGCGCGCGCTTCAAGCCGCCGGCACCGCCGAGGCGCGCTTTGCCCGCGATCATTTCGCCTATTGGGCCGCCCGCCATGCTGGCAGCCTGATCGTGGCCATGGGCGGGCTGGATGCCATCGTGTTTACGGGCGGCATCGGCGAAAAAGATGCCGCCATCCGTGCCGCCATTCTGGACCGTTTGGCTTTTGCCGGGGCCGCCTACGACACCACCCGCAATGCCGAAGCTGCGGCCCGTTTGCATGAAACACATTCGCATGTCGCAATCTGGATAGTTCCTGCCGACGAGGAGCGTCAGATTGCCCTTGAGGCGATGACCCTAAGGGAGGGCAGGGCATGACCCAGCCAATGCTGAACACCTCGCCCAAGGTGTCCGACGAAATCCGGCGCACCACGTGCTACATGTGCGCCTGCCGCTGCGGCATCAACGTGCATCTGACCGATGGGCGCGTGAGCTATATCGAGGGCAACCGCGACCATCCGGTGAACAAGGGCGTGCTCTGTGCCAAGGGTGCCTCGGGCATCATGCAGGTCACGGCGCCCAGCCGTCTGCGCGCGCCGCTTCGGCGCGTCGGTCCCCGGGGATCGGGGGCCTTCGAAGAGATCAGCTGGGACGAAGCCATTGATCTGGCTGTGAAATGGATGAAGCCCCTGCGCGAGACCGCGCCCGAGAAGCTGGCCTTCTTCACCGGGCGCGATCAGTCGCAATCGCTCACCGGCTGGTGGGCGCAAGCCTTTGGCACGCCGAACTATGCCGCCCACGGCGGGTTTTGTTCGGTCAACATGGCGGCGGGCGGCATCTACACCATCGGCGGGGCATTTTGGGAATTTGGCCAGCCCGACTGGGAGCGGACAAAGCTCTTTGTCCTTTTCGGTGTGGCCGAGGACCACGATTCCAACCCGATCAAGATCGGCCTTGGCAAGCTGAAGGGCCGGGGTGGCCGCGTCATCGGCGTCAACCCGATCCGATCAGGCTATAATGCGGTGGCCGATGATTGGTTCGGCATCACGCCGGGCACCGACGGTCTGTTGATCCTGTCGTTGATCCACTGCCTTTTGGAGGCGGGCAAGGTCGATCTTTCCTACCTTGCACAATTCACCAACGCACCGCTTCTGGTGGTCACGGATGGCCCCGACAAGGGCATGATCCTGAAGAACGCCGAAAGCCAGCCCTTCGTGATTGACCGCCGCACCGGCCAGCCCGCACCATGGGATGGCAAGGGGGTCGAGCCGGACCTGGGCGCCACCTACCAAGGCCACCGCACCGTGTTCCAGCACATGGCCGAACGCTATCTGTCGCCCGAATACGCGCCCGAAGCGGTGGCTGACCGCTGCGGCATCACAGCCCCCCGCATCCGCAGCCTTGCTGCCGAGCTTGCCCGCGTCGCCTTTGACGAGGCGTTTGAGCTGAACCAGCCCTGGACCGACTTCCGCGGCAACCACCACGCCTCGATGCCCGGCCGCCCCGTCTCATTCCACGCCATGCGTGGAATTTCAGCCCATTCCAATGGCTTTCAAACCGCCCGCGCGCTGCATCTGTTGCAGATCGTGTTGGGCACGGTCGAGGTGCCCGGCGGCTACCGTCTGAAACCGCCTTACCCCAAACCGGTTGAGGCGCATCCGACGCCCCATGCCATATCCACCCCCGGCAAACCCTTGCCGGGGCCACATCTGGGCTATGTGCGTGGGCCAGAGCAGCTGGCCATTGACGCAAATGGCAAACCCTTGCGTATCGACAAAGCGTTTTCGTGGGAAAACCCGCTGTCAGCACATGGGCTGATGCATATGCTGATCCCCAACGCTCATGCGGGCGATCCTTACCGCATCGACACGCTCTTTCTCTATATGGCCAACATGGCGTGGAACTCGTCCATGAACACGGCCGAGGTGATGCGGATGCTCACCGACAAAGATGACAGTGGCGAGTACGTCATTCCCCGCATCATCTATTCCGATGCCTATGCGAGCGAGATGGTGGCCTATGCCGATCTGATCCTGCCCGACACCACCTATCTGGAACGTCACGATTGCATCAGCCTGCTGGACCGGCCGATCTCGGAACCGGGTGCGGCGGGCGACAGCATCCGCTGGCCGGTGGTCGAACCTGACCGCGATGTGCGCGGCTTTCAGTCGGTGCTTCTGGACCTTGGCGCCCGCATGGGTCTGCCCGGCATGGTGAATGAGGATGGCAGCCCAAAGTTCAAGGACTATGCCGATTATATCGTCAATCACCAGCGCCGCCCCGGTGTGGGCCCGCTGATCGGCTGGCGCGGCGATGGGACGGACGAAGGGCGCGGCGCGCCAAACCCCGAACAGTTGAACCGTTACATCGAAAACGGCGGCTTTTATCAGGCCCATGTGCCTGATGAGGGCAGTTTCTACAAACCGTGGAACGCCGAATATCAGGATTGGGCGGTGAAAATCGGGCTTTACGAGACCCCGCAGCCCTATCTCTTTTCCATCTGGTCCGAACCGATGCGCCGCTTTCAGGCCGCCGCCGAAGGGCTCGGGCTGATCCAGCCGCCCGACCACCTGCGCGACCGCTTGAAACAGGCAATGGACCCGCTGCCCACTTGGTATCCACCCTTTGGCGAGGAGACTGCCGCCGAGTACCCGATCCATGCGCTGACCCAGCGGCCGATGGACATGTATCACTCATGGGGCAGCCAGAACGCATGGCTGCGCCAGATCCGGGGCAGGAACTACCTCTATCTGCCCACCAAAATCTGGACTGAACACGGCTTTGCCGAGGGCGACTTTGCCCGCTTGACCAGCCCGAACGGCGAGATTGTCGCCCCCGTGGCCCATATGGCCGCGCTGAACGAAAACACGGTCTGGACCTGGAACGCGCTCGGCAAACGCAAGCGCGCTTGGGCGCTGGACGAGGGCGCGAGTGAGGCGACGACAGGCTTTCTGCTCAACCACCTGATCCCGGAATGT
>JBMSKG010000030.1:0-16565 GCA_049419625.1 Paracoccaceae bacterium
GGCTCGGGGTCCAGCCCCAGCATCTCGCCCAGCTTGCGCAGGAATTTCGTGGTGCTGTCCATGCCGATGGGCGCCTGCAGGTAGGGCTTGCCCAGAACCTCGGCCAAGCCGCGGCCAAATTCGCGATACATCACGATATTGGCGTCAGCGTTCACAAGGTTGCGCATTTCGGCCACATGGGCGCCCAAGGGCATGACCATGTTCACATCTGCGCCAATGCCTTCAACCAAACGGCGGATCTCGTGCAGATCGCTGGCCATGTTGAACACGCCATACATCGGCCCAAGGATGTTCACGCGTGGACGCGCGCCCTCGGGGCGGGCGGCCTCATGCGGCATCCGGCCCTTGGTCATCCCGAATTCGGTGAAGATCCAAGTCATCGCCCGGTCGGCACATTCCCACTGATCTTCATCAATCGTGCGCGGCAGAAAGCGTTGGATATTGGTGCCCATCGGCGTGACGCCACCGCCGATCATCTCGGCGATTGACCCCGTGACCACCACCGCTGGCAAAGCCGGATCAAGCGTTTTCCACGCCCGGCGCATCGCGCCTTCGGTGCCGTCACGGCCCAGCTCTTCTTCGCCCAAGCCCGTGACCACAATCGGCAATTCATGCGGCGGAAGCGCATCTGTGTAATGCAGAACGGATGTCACCGGCAGGTTTTCACACCCCACCGGGCCATCGATCACCACCTGCAGGCCCTTGACGGCGCAGAACGCATACACCGCGCCCCAATAGCCCCCTGCCCGATCATGATCTTGCACCAACATCAGATCATCTCCTCGGCCTTGGCGGCGCGCGCCAGTTTGTCGAGTTTCTTTTGATGCATGGCGCGGAATTCGGGCTGCAGGTTCGGAGCACCTTCCCAGATGCCGGCGGTGTCGCCATGGCCCACGCCTTCGAAGAAGGCCTTCATGTCATCCAGCCGGTCTTTGCCTGCAATCGCGGCATTGACGACTTGACCCAAAGATCCCGCACCCGCCGGCCCCATCAAGGGCCGCGCAGAAATCAGGTTGGTGAAGTACAAGGACGGCACGCCGGTTTCCTTGGCCTTTTGCACCACAGGCGTCGTGCCAATGGCCAGATCAGGGCGGATAGCTTCCATCGCCGACAGATCATCTTCCAAGGACGCCCGGAACTTGACCTTGACGCCGCGCGCTTCAAGCCAGTCACGATCCGCCTCGCTCCAGGCGGATTTGGCGCAAGCGGTGCCGACATAAGGCACGTTGGCCCCGGATTCGATCAGCAAACGCGCGACGAGGAGTTCGCTGCCTTCATAGCCCGAAAGCGTGATGGTGCCCTTGATCGGCACACCCGCAAGCGCGGCCTTGATGGCGGGCAAAAAGGCGTTTTGCGCGGCGGCAATCTTGGCGGGCTCGACGTTGTAGGCATCACCAATCGCGGCAAGCCAAGCGGCGGTGCCGTCATGGCCGACGGGGGCAGACCCCACCACCTTGCGGCCAGCGTTTTGGAATTCGCGCACGGCGGCGGTGTAGAAGGGGTGGATCGCGGCCACGACATCGCAGTCAAGGGCTGCATAAAGCTCACGCCATTCGCGGCAGGGCAGCACAGGACCTGCCGCCAAGCCCATGGGGGCCAGCATCGCGCCGATCATCATCGGGTCGGCCGGGAACATCTCGCCCAAAAGGGCCACTTGCGGGCGGTCAGAGCGGGCCGATGCCGGCGCGGCGACTGGCCCCGCCTCAATCTCGGCGCGGGCATATTTCAGCATGGCGCCCGCCAGCACATCCTTGGCCTCGGCGTGGGTGGGGATGCCAAAGCCCGGCACGTCAATGCCGACAATCCGCACCCCATTGATTTCACTCGGCAAAAGCTTCAGTGGCACACCGCTGGCAGTGGGCACACACAGATTGGTCACCACCACCGCATCATAGCGGTCCGGATCGGCCAACTCATGCACCGCGTCGCGGATGTCCTCGAAGAGTTTCCCCGTGACCAAGGTTTCCGAGTTGAACGGCACATAACCCACCGACCGGCGCGCGCCGTAGAAATGCGAGACAAAGGTTAGGCCATAGACGCAGCAGGCCGAGCCTGAAAGGACAGTGGCCACCCGGCGCATCCGAAGGCCGACGCGCAGTGACCCAAAGGCCGGGCACATCGATTGCGGCTTGTCATGCGGCCCTTGGGGGTAGTCGGCGGCATATTGATCCAAGAGTTCCGACTGTCCAGCGGCCCGGGCGGCTGCCTCCATCGTGGCAGCACCGGCATGACAGCCCATCCCATCAACCGGAGCCGCCATCTGAGGCGCCTCCAGATCGACAGACTTCACCGCAGTCAGCGGTGCGTCATGGGCATTATCATAGCCGACCTCGCTCATCTGCGTGCCTTCCGGGTCGAAAGGCGCTGCAGCGCAGCTTCAAGTTTGGCGAGTGCGTCGAGATCAAACATCGTCATACACCACTTCGAGGGATTTCTTGAGAACGGCGTTCTTGCCGCGCATGTCGGCGTCCGAGGCCGGGGTCAGGACAAAATCAGCCCCTGTGGCTTCGGCCGAAAAGAGATTCAAGAGGCCGTCTTGCGACAGCGGTGCCGGGCGCACGGGCGGAGCCAGTGCCACAGCCTCGGCAAGAGCCGCGAACATCGGGCCCCATTGGGATTCATAGCTGCCAACAATCTGATAATTCGCGGATTTCTTGCGCAGATCATCATCTTGCGGAATGGCCGCCAGCACCGGGATGCTGACCGATTTGGCAAAGGCCGCCGCCTCGCCGGTACCGTCATCCTTGTTGATGACCAGCCCTGCGATGCCGACATTGCCGCCCAGCTTGCGGAAATACTCCACCGCCGAGCAGACGTTGTTGGCGACATAAAGCGACTGCAGGTCGTTTGAGGCAACCAAGATCACCTTTTGCGCCATGTCGCGGGCAATCGGCAGGCCGAACCCGCCGCAGACCACGTCGCCGAGGAAGTCCAGCAGCACATAGTCAAAGTCCCAGTCGTGGAACCCCAGCTTTTCCAACAATTCAAACCCATGGATGATGCCGCGACCGCCGCAGCCGCGGCCGACTTCCGGCCCGCCCAGCTCCATCGCAAAGACACCGCCGCGCTTGAAGCAGACATCGCCGATCTTCACCTCTTCGCCCGCCAATTTCTTGCGGGTGGAGGTTTCGATGATGGTCGGGCAGGCCTTGCCACCGAACAACAGGCTGGTGGTGTCCGACTTCGGATCGCAGCCAATCAGCAGCACACGCTTGCCCATTTCAGCCATCATGTGGCTGAGGTTGGCCAGCGTGAAAGACTTGCCGATACCGCCTTTGCCATAGATCGCAATGATCTGGGTTTTCTTGGTGGGCTCACCTTGCGGGATTTCCAACGAAGGCTCTTGATTTGCCTCGTCGCGCAAACGGGCGTCAAAATCTTTCAGGTTCGGGATGTCGAGCGTCATGCGTGGCCTCTCCAATCGAGGATCATTTTCAGGCAGGCAGGATCAGTGAAAGCGGTCTCATAAGCCGCCGTCGCCTCAGTGGCGGCCCGACGATGCGTAACCAAACCGCCAAGCGACAAAGCACCGCTTTCAACAAGTTGACGGGTGGCCACCATGTCTTCGGGGGCCCATTCCGCGGCGATGCGGAACCGCGCCTCTTTCATGAAAGCGGGCGGAAAGGCGAAAGACAAAGGCGTGGTGTAGAACCCGGCCAGAACCACTTCGCCGCCACGCTGCAAACGGCCGATCAGCGCGTTCAACAGGTCCGGCGCGCCCGAGGCGTCGTAGATCGCGCGGTAATCGCGGCGCGGGTCAGCATCAGGCGTGGCGACAAGATAGCCCTCGGCGCCAGACTGGCGACCGGGGTCAATTTCCCAAACCGTCGGCGCGGGCGCACCCGCCGCCACGGTCAGCCGCGCCAATAGGCGGCCCAGAACACCGTGACCGACAATCAGATCGGGCAAGGCGCGGTCAAAACCCGCCAAGGCATGGCGCGCCGTGGCGGCCAAGGCCAAAAGCGCACCCTCGGCCCCAAGACCGCGGTCGATGCGCGTCGCGCGTGCGCCAGGGGTAACCAGATAGCGTGACGCGGCCCCGAACAGCCCACGCACGGGGCCCTCTTCGGTGGCCTCAAAACAGTTGGCACCGGGCACAAAGACATGATCGCCCACGGCAAATCCGCTGTCTGTGCCCGCCTCAACCACCTCACCCGCCGCTTCGTAGCCGGGGACAAGTGGGTAACCCATGCCCGGAAAGGGCGGCATGGTGCCGGACCAGAACAGCTTTTCGGTGCCGGTGGAAATTCCGGAATGCGCAACCTCAACCACCACATCCGCCGCCGATGGCGACGTCAGGCCCAGCTGCCCGACCGACAGGATCCTGGGCCCTGACAAGATGACGGCACTGGTTTTCACGGTTGCTCCCTGAGGCATCCTGGGCGTCTCGGGCTGAGACTCTCATCTGGATACCCTGAGTGTCATTCTAAACTTACAGTGTTAAGTGTCAAACTAAATTGACACTCTTTTAGGCATTCCCTTGCCCAGACCCACGCTCGGCGGTGACAACCGAGGTGACATAAGGCCGGTAGCCCCACGAAATCTGTATGTTTGCAAAGCCCGCATCACCCAAAAGCCGCGAAATCTCGGCAGCCGATCGCGTGCGCCCGGTTTGCATCGCCATCGTATAAAATGCGAAATAGACATCGGTGATGGGATCAGGTGCGGCACCGCCAGACATCGGTTCGGAAATGATAAGACGGCCGCCCACCGGCAGGGCCGCATGAACTGCGCTCAAAAGCTGGGCAACGGTCGAATCATCATGATCGTAAAGCACACGAATCAGGCTGATGGCATCTGCCCCTTGCGGCAGCAAATCATCGCGAAAGCTGCCAGGATGTATGGTGCAACGCGCCGTCAGGCCCGCCTTGGCAAAACGTGCCGTCGCGCCGCCCACCACGGCAGGCAGATCAAACAGGTCCAGCTGCGGCCCTTTGCAGGCCAGCCCGACCGCCGTCAGAAAGGCTCCGGTGCCCCCGCCGATATCCAGAAGGCGGTGCACCTTGGAGACATCCACCAGCCGCAAGGTGTCTTCGGCCACAAGCGTTTGGCTTTGCGCCATCAGGTCGGAATAGGTCGCGGTCACCTCGGGGTCGCGCGCCCCTTCGGCGCCAAAGACATAGGGCCAGAACTGCGCCAATTCGGTCTTGTCCGGCCCGCGCAGCAAAGCAACTGGGTCGGCCATGTCCGCGTAAAAGGCGCGGTGATGACGAATCATCGCCTCGAGCCCCGGCACGCCAAGGATCGACGCCCCGCGCAAGGTCAGCGCGAAAGCCCCGTCGCGGCGGCGGCGCAAAAGCCCGATTGCGGCGCCCGATTGCAAAAGGATCTGCAGCCGCGCCACCGGCACCCCACAGCCTGGCGCCAGAGCCTCAGCGGTAGAGGGCCCTTCGCTCAGGCGGTACAACAGGCGCAATTCCACCAGCGCCACCAATGTTTGGGAGCGGACAAAGCCCTGCACCACATCGAAAATCGCCGCCCCCTCGGCCCGCGAGATCGCGCGCAGCCCGGGCACCCGCGCGGCAAAGGCTTGAAACCGCCGGGATGCGGCCAGCCGCGTGATCCAAGCGCCAAAGGACGGCCGCCCGGTTGCGTGTTGGGGAATGTCAGCCATGTCAGACTCGCGGTTCAACCTGCCGGAAGGCCGGAGCGACCGGCGTCATGCGCTCGGCATAGCGGCGCACCATGTCGGCCAGCATGGCCTCGCCCGGACAGGCCGGGATCGATGAAATCGCGCCGCCCAGAATATCCTTCAGGCGGCGAATGGCGCCCTGTACGCCCAATTCGGCCACGGCATTGGGCCGGTGATGGGCGGCGTCCTGCCCTGCAGGTTTGCCCAAGGCATCGGCATCATAAAGCGCATCGCGCAGATCGTCGGCGACCTGAAACGCCTCACCAATCCGCGCGCCCAATTCCTCCCAAGGGGCGGCATCCTGCCCGGCGGCAATCGCTCCCATCTGGGTCGCCGCGATGAACAAGGCTCCGGTCTTGGCGCGGTGATAGGCAGAAAGGTTGACCTTGGCCTCGCTCTCCCAGCCTTGGCCCGCACAGATTCCATCCGGCATACCCGTGCGGCGCGACAAGACGCGGATCAAATCCAAGGCGCGCCGTGGGTCCTGCCCTGCGGCTTCGGCCAGCACATCAAAGGCCAGCACAATCAAACTGTCGCCCGTCAAGACGGCAAGGGGCTGCGAATAGGCCTTGTGAACCGTGGCCTTGCCGCGCCGCATATCGGCATCGTCAAAGCAGGGCAGATCATCATGCACAAGGCTGGCGCAGTGGATCAACTCCAACGCGATCGCGGCGGCGTTGGACAGATCGGGGCGATCATCGCCGCAGGCCATGGCGACGCTGAGCAATATGGTGGGGCGGATTCGCGCGCCACCCGGTGTCACAGCATAGTGCAAGGCCGAGGCAAGTTTTCCCGGCGCATCCCCACCCTGCGCCCGCGCCAACACGGCAGCAGTTGTGGCATCCAGTCTTGCGGCGATTGACATCTGCTCTCCCAACCCCGGGGTGCCCGGCATGGCATGTGTCAACTATATTTGACACACATATGTAAATCATACTGGACAGTTTGGCCGCCTGAGTCAACAATCGGTTCAGATGGAACACCGTGCCATTCACAGCGACCGTCACAAGGTCATCGTCATCGGTGCGGGCATGGGCGGCCTTAGCGCCGCCATTCAGCTTGCCGCAGCGGGCCTCTCTGTGACCGTGGTTGAAACGCAATCGACCCCCGGCGGCAAGATGCGCAGCATCGACAGCGTCGCTGGCCCGGTCGATGCGGGGCCGACGGTGTTGACGCTGCGGTCAGTGTTTGATGCCCTCTTTGCCACGGCAGGTGAGCGGTTGGAGGATCATCTGCACCTGATCCCGCAGCCAATTCTGGCCCGGCACTGGTGGCTGGATGGATCAACGCTTGATCTTTTCACGGACCCCGAGACAAGTGCCGCCGCGATTGCCTCGTTTGCGGGCCCCAAAGCCGAAGCGCAGTTTCGCCGCTTTAACAGTCTGTCAGCCCAGCTTTACAGTGCCTTTGATGCCCCGATGATGCAGGCGGCCAAGCCGGCGCTTGGCACGATCGCTTGGAACGCGATGCGCCGCCCCGGCACCTGGCCCGCGCTGCAACCCGGCCTGAGCCTTGAGCGGCAGCTTGCGCGCAGCTTTGACGATCCACGCTTGCGCCAACTCTTCGGGCGCTATGCCACCTATGTTGGCGGCGCGCCGCACCTGTCGCCTGCCGTGCTTGCCTTGATCTGGCAGGCCGAGGCGCGGGGCGTTTGGGCGGTGGAAGGCGGCATGCACCGTCTGGCCGCTGCTTTGGCAGGGCTGGCCGAACGGCAGGGCGTCACTTTGGAATATGGCCGCACCGTGCGCCGGATTGACCGACAATCAGGTCGGGTCACCGGGGTGGTGCTGTCAGACGGGCGCAGTCTTAAATGCGACGCTGTTGTGTTTAACGGCGATCCGGCGGGGCTGCTCGCAGGGCTTTTGGGCAATGGCCCGCAGCAGGCCCTGCCCCCATCAGCCGCCCATCCGCGCAGCCTGTCGGCTTGGGTCTGGGCCTTTGCCGCCACGCCCTCGGGCGCGGATCTGATCCATCACAACGTGTTCTTCTCCTCTGACCCCGCCCGCGAATTTGGCCCTATCGGCCGGGGTGAGATGCCGCAGGAGGCCACGCTTTATATCTGCGCCCAAGATCGCCAGAGTGAGCACCATCCGGGCCAGCCGATGGGGCCCGAGCGCTTCGAGATCATCATGAATGCCCCCGCAAAAACCAGACAACCTCTTGGAGAGATTGACCAATGTCGCGCCCGGACCTTTCCCCAACTGGCCCGCTTTGGCCTGAGCTTCGACCAGCCGCCACCGGACAGCGCTCTGACCACTCCGGCGGGGTTCTCGGCCCTGCATCCGGGCTCGCAGGGGGCGATCTATGGCCGCAGCCCACAAGGCACGCTGGCCAGCTTTCAAAGGCCGGGGGCGCGGACGCGCCTGCCGGGTCTTTATCTGGCGGGGGGCGGGGCGCATCCGGGCGCGGGAGTGCCGATGGCAGCATTGTCCGGCAAGCATGCGGCCGAGGCGATACTGAGCGACCTGACTTCGGCGTCACCGTCGCGCCTGACGGATACGCTTGGTGGTATGTCGATGGCGTCTCGGACGACGGGACGCGCGCCGTCTCGGTGATCGGCTTTATCGGCTCGGTGTTCTCGCCGTGGTATGCATGGTCAGGCCGCCGCGATCCGGCCAATCATTCCTGCATCAACGTCGTCACCTATGGCCCGGGCGGGCGGTTCACCATGACGGACCGCGGCCGCAGCGCCTTGCGCCAAAGTCGCGATGCCTTGCAGGTCGGACCCAGCCGAATGGCTTGGGTGGGCGGCACGCTGGTGATCGACATCGATGAAATCTCTGCACCGCCCATCATCAGCCGGGTCCAAGGCCAGATCCGCCTGACGCCCAGCGCCGTGACCAGTGTCGAGGCAATGCTGACGCCAAGCGCCAGCCACATCTGGCGCCCCTTCGCCCCCTCGGCGCGCATTGAGGTGGAATTGACCCAAGGCCACAGCTGGACTGGCCACGGCTATTTCGATGCCAACTTCGGCACCGCTGCCTTGGAGGCGGATTTCAAGCGCTGGACTTGGGGGCGCTATCCGCGCAGCCACGGTGGGACAACCTGCTTTTATGACGGGTTGCGGGCCGATGGATCATCGCTTGAACTTGGGCTCGACATCAGCGCCGATGGTCAGGCGCAGGAGATCACACCGCCGCCGCTGACAAAGCTTTCGCGCACCAACTGGGGCATTGCCCGCGACACCCGCTGCGATGCGGGTGCACGACCGCGTCAGACCATGGCGATGCTGGATGCGCCGTTCTACAGCCGGTCGGTGGTGCAAACCACGATCGACGGCGACACCGTGCAGGGCGTGCATGAGGCGCTGGATCTGGGCCGGTTCCGCTCGCCCATCGTCAAGGGGATGCTGGCCTGCCGGGTGCCAAGGCGCGCGAACTGGCGGTTCGATCAGGCGGATTGATCCGGGTTCAGCCGCCAGACGCTGAAATTCAGCGCCCCCGCGACGGACACCCAAACGAGGTAGGGCAGGAACATCAATCCCGCCAGCCAATCCACCTGCCAGAATGTCACCGTGGTCGCCGCGACTGACGCCCACAGGAACGTCATCACGACCAAAGCCGCCCGCATCCGGCGCAGGCCGAAAAAGACCGGCGTCCACAGCGTGTTAAAGGCGATCTGCATGGCCCAGAAGGCCAGCGCCTGGCCGGCATCGGGCAGTTGAGCCACCCGCATGGCAGAAAAAGACATCAACAGATAAAGCGTCGTCCACGCCACTGGAAAGAGCCAGTTCGGCGGGGTCCAGCTGGGTTTTTGCAAGGCGTCATACCATGCGCCGGGCTGAAACATCGCCCCCGTTGCCGCGGCACCGCCACAAGCGGCCAAAAAGGTTAGAAACAGGCCCCAGTCCATCGTGTCACCCCTTATGGTCACTTACCTGTGCAGGTAGGTCACGCGCGGGCGCGGTTCAATGACTGATTGGCACGATCCTTGGCCTCCAACTGCGCAAAGACGGAAAAAAGCGCCTCGGACCGGCTGTAGTGGTTGGTTTCGCGCGCCGCCGCATCGACCAGAAAGGCCACCTCGGGCTGTGGCGGGGCATGCAGCACTGCCGATCTTGGCAAAACCACCGACACCCCACTGCGCACCAATGACAGACCCAGCCACCCCAGCTTTTGCCGCCCCGTCGTGCGGGCGCGATGGGTCACGCTGTCATGCCCCAAGCGCGCCAAGGCGCTGCCGATGCCATCATAGACATGGCGCGCGGCATAAATGCCGGGTCGGCATGACAGGGGCAAGGCGGGAACCCCGGCCTCAGAGCGCAGGTAAAACGCCGTTGCCTGCGCCAAAAGCCGACGCGCCAGCGCCTGAAGGCGCGGATCAGGTTGCGGATTGGAGAACAGTGCATCGACGCTGATCCCCACCTCTTCCAGCCAATCGAGCGGCAGATAAACCCTTCCCGCGCGCGCATCTTCGCCAATGTCGCGGGCGATATTGGTCAGTTGCATCGCCAGCCCCAGATCGCAGGCCCGTGCCAGCGCATCGGGGTCGCGCACCCGCATCAAGACGCACATCATCGCGCCAACCGCACTTGCCACGCGGGCGCAATAGCCCAAAAGCTCGGGCATCGAGGCATAGCGCCGACCGGCGGCGTCCCACGCAAGCCCTTCCAGCAATGCATCGGGCAAGGCGCGCGGCATCTCGAAATCTTCGACCACGGCGGCAAAGGCGCGGTCGGCGGGCGCATTGCGCGGACGGCCCTCATAGACCAGATCCAGCCGGTCACGCAACCCCAGCACCGCCGGGGCTTTGTCGTCGCTGTCATCCACCGCATCATCCGCCAACCGACAAAACGCGTAAAGCGCCAGCGCCGGATCGCGCACCTTTGCGGGCAAAAGCCGCGAGGCGGCATGGAACGACAGCGAGCCAGTGCGAATGGCCTCGCGGCAATGGTGCATATCGTCGGGCGCGATCATTCGGCGGCCATCCTGATTTCGGGCCGCGCCGGTGCGTCCGGCACCAACGTGCCCAACACTTCGGCACTGGCGATCACACCGGGCAGGCCCGCACCGGGATGGGTACCCGCGCCAACAAGATAAAGCCCCCTTGCCTCTTCCGAGACATTATGCGGCCGGAACCAAGCCGATTGCAGAATGCGCGGCTCAATCGAAAAGCCACTGCCATAGGGCGAGAGATAACGCGCCTCAAAGCTGTTCGGGGTGAACACCAGTTGTTCCGACAGATGGTCGCCAAGTCCGGGCAACAGCCGCTCTTCCAGCATCTTTTGCATCTTTTGGCGGTAAGGCTCGGCCTCGGTCGCCCAATCCACCCCATTGTCAAAGCCCAAGTGTGGCACGGGTGACAGGGCATAAAAGGTATCATCGCCCAAAGGGGCCGCGGAGGGGTCGGTAACCGTCGGGCGGTGGACATAAAGGCTCATGTCATCGGCCAGCTTGCCGCGAATGAAGATGTCGCGGATGTGGTCCTTGTAGCGTGGGCCGACAACGATGGTGTGATGGCCCACATCGGGCCATTTCAGCTTGGTCCCCTTGGTGCCGAAATACCAAACAAACAGCCCCATCGACCACCGCTTGCGCGCCAATTTGGCGGGTGTCCAGCGTTTGCGCGGATGATTGCGCATCAGCCGGTCATAGGTGTGGCCCGAATCTGCGTTCGACACCACCACATCGGCGGCAATCACCTGACCATCTGCCAAGCGCACGCCCGTGGTGCGGCCGTTCTCCAGCAAGATCTCATCCACCTCGGCATTGAGCCGCAAGGTCCCGCCCTGCGAACCGATCACCCCCGCCATGGCCAAGGCAATCGCCCCCACCCCGCCCATGGCGTAGTGGACACCGAATTCCTTTTCGAGGTGGCTGACAAGGATATACATTGAGGTGACGTGGAACGGGTCCCCCCCGATGAACAAGGGATGGAACGACAGCGCAAAGCGCAGCCGCTCGTCCTTCACGCGGCTGGCGGCGTGGGCGTAAACCGATTTATCGGCGCGCAAAACCGCAAAGGTTGGCAGCACTTTGACAAGATCGCCGAGACGGTGCATCGACCGGCGGCCAAGGTCCTCAAACCCGAACCAATAGCGCCGCTCGCTGTCGTTCAGGAACTTGTCATAGCCCGGCAGATCACCGGGCGACAGCCGCGCCACCTCGGCCCGCATCGCCTCGGTTGATTGGCGGGCGGTAAAGGTTGACCCATCCTGCCAGCGAATCTCATAAAACGGGTCGAGCGCCCGCAGATCGACATCGCGGTCAAAATCGCGCCCGCAGGCGGCCCACAATTCGCGCAGGCTCTGCGGCACGGTGACAATGGTCGGCCCCAGATCAAAGCGGTGGCCACCTTGGGAAATAGAACTGCCCCGCCCGCCCGGCATGTCCAGCCGGTCGATCACGGTGACCTGATAGCCCTTGGCCCCCAGCCGCATCGCGGCGGCAAGGCCCCCAAGGCCGGCACCGATGACAATGCCTCGCGCGCCCGAAGGGGCAAGATGGGTGTTGGCCGGGGTGTTTGTGTTCTGCTGCATAAATGCAGGATATACTGTCCAGTTCAATTTACAACAGATAGCTATTCCGGACAAAACATACCCATTTCCCTTTTCACCAATGCAAAATACTGTCAGATTAAACTGACATGTTCTTGGGGCAGCACCATCAATACCGTGAGTCTCTCGCTTTTCCGCTTTCCGTCACTGCCCGCCCGACTCTGGGTTTTGGGGCAGATGGGGGCGGCACGCCTGTCGTTCTGGCGGATGCCGGACGTGGGCTTTTGGAAGCTTTGCGGGTCGGGCACGGGTGAGGGGTTTACCCCCCGCCCCAACACAGCTGTCTGGGCGATTCTGGCCACGTGGCCAGACGCTGAGACGGCGCGCCACCATCTGACCACCGCCCCGGTGTATCGCCGCTGGGCGCGCCATGCCGCAGAAAGCTGGCACATCCTGTTGCAGCCCACCTCGGCACGCGGGGAATGGTCGGGCGTGCAGCCCTTTACGCCCGCAAACGACCCCTCCCCCGACGGCCCCATCGTGGCCCTGACCCGCGCCACGATGCGCGCCTCCACCTTCTTGCGCTTTTGGCGGCGGGTGCCCGACATTTCCGCCGTAATCGGCCAAGACCCGAATGTGCTTTTCAAGATCGGCATCGGCGAGGTGCCTTTGCTGCACCAAGTCACCTTTTCGATCTGGCCGGATGCTGCCTCAATGGCAAATTTCGCGCGCGGTGACGGCCCACATGGCCGCGCCATCGCTGCGGTGCGCCGCGAGGGGTGGTTCAAGGAAGAGCTTTACGCCCGCTTTCGTTTGATCGACGAATGGGGCACTTGGGGCGGTCAGCGCCCCCTTGCAGCAAAGGACGCCGCATGAGCCAACCCTTCCCGTTCTCGGCCATCGTCGGCCAAGAGGCGATGAAACAAGCCATGGTGCTGACCGCCATCGACCCCGGCATCGGCGGCGTTTTGGTGTTCGGAGACCGTGGCACCGGCAAATCGACTGCGGTCCGCGCGCTTGCCGCCCTTCTGCCCGAGATATCAGCCGTCGACGGCTGCCCGGTGAACTCCTCACGGGTTGAGGATGTGCCCGCTTGGGCCAATGCCGTATCGGGCCGTATCACCAAACGCCCGACCCCGGTGATCGATCTGCCCTTGGGTGCCACCGAAGATCGTGTGGTGGGGGCACTCGACATCGAACGGGCACTGACGCGCGGCGAGAAGGCGTTTGAACCGGGCCTGCTGGCCCGCGCCAATCGTGGTTATTTATACATCGATGAGGTCAACCTTTTGGAAGATCACATCGTTGATCTTCTGCTGGATGTGGCCCAGTCGGGCGAAAACGTGGTCGAACGCGAAGGGCTGTCGATCCGCCATCCGGCGCGCTTTGTGCTCGTCGGCTCGGGAAACCCCGAGGAAGGGGAACTGCGCCCGCAGCTTCTGGACCGCTTTGGCCTTTCGGTCGAAGTGACCAGCCCGCGCGACATTGAAACCCGGGTCGAGGTGATGCGCCGCCGCGACGCCTATGAGAACGACAACGCCGCCTTCATGAAGAAATGGCGCGCCAAAGACAGCGCCCTGCGCAAGGCCATTCTGGCCGCCCGCGCTGCCCTGCCCGGCCTGACCACGCCCGGCGCGGTGCTTCATGATTGCGCGGCACTTTGCATCGCCCTTGGCTCGGACGGGTTGCGCGGCGAGTTGACGCTGCTGCGTGCCGCGCGCGCGCAGGCCGCCTTTGAAGGGGCTGCAACCGTCAACCGTCAGCATCTGAAAACCGTGGCGACCAGTGCTCTGTCGCACCGCCTGCGCCGTGATCCGCTGGATGAGGCCGGATCAGGCGCGCGCGTGGCGCGTATTCTGGCTGAAACCCTGCCGTGAGCGAGCCTTTGTCGCCTTGGGACCGGGCTCAGGCGGCGGTCGCGGTGCTGGCGGTGGACCCGGCAGGCCTGCGCGGGCTTTGGCTGCGCGCCCGCTCTGGCCCTTTGCGCGACCGGGTGGTGCAGGCTTTGGCAGCACTCCCCTTACCGCAAAGGCGGCTGCATCCCGGCGTGGATGATGCCACGCTTTATGGCGGCGTGGACCTGTCGGCGACCTTGGCCCACGGTCATCTGGTGCGCGCGGCGGGGCTTTTGGCGACTCCGGCTGCGATTGTCCTGACCATGGCCGAACGCTGCCCCGCGGGCCTCGCGGCACGGCTGGCACGGGTTCTCGATGACCCCGGCTTTTGCCTGATCGCCTTGGATGAAGGCGCGGAACCCGATGAGGCGCTGGCCCCCGCTTTGGCCGACCGACTGGCGCTGTTTCTGGATCTTGACGGCATTCCGGCCGCCGACACCTTCCCACTGGACCTGCCACCCGAGACCCTGGCCCTTGCCCGCGCGCGACTGTCCGAGGTTCGGATTGACCCAAGCGCGGTAGAGACCCTTACCCGCCTTGGCGCTGCCATGGGCATCACCAGCCTGCGCGCGCCGCTTCTGACGCTGGCCACTGCCCGCGCCCTGGCCGCGTGGCGCGGGGAAACCACCCCCGGCGAGGACACCCTGCGCCATGCCGCCGAGTTGACGCTGGCCCATCGCGGCACCCTGCCCGATGCGGCGGACCCCGAAGCCGCCCCGCCCCCGCCACCCGAGCCCGACCAGCCGGACAGCGCCGAGCCTGAAACCCGCCAATCTGCCGACACCCCACCGGATGAGCTGCTTCTGGACGCCATCCGCGCCGCCCTGCCGCCCGATCTTCTGGCCCGCCTTGCGGTGGCCCGCACCAGCCGCGCCGCCAAAGGCAGCGGCGGGTCCGGTGACGCGCGCAAAGGCAACCATCGGGGCCGCCCCCTGCCCCCGCGCCCCGGCACGCCGGGCAGCGGCAAGCGGATCGACCTCGTCTCCACCTTGCGCGCCGCTGCCCCGTGGCAGCCCCTGCGCCGCAAGACGGCGCTGATCGACAAGCCGGGCCTGCACATCCGCCAATCTGACCTGCGGCTGAAACGCTATGTCGAAACCTCGGACCGCGTGCTGATCTTTACCGTCGATGCCTCCGGCTCCTCGGCGCTGGCCCGTCTGGCGGAAGCGAAGGGCGCGGTGGAACTCCTTCTGGCCCAAGCCTACGCACGCCGCGATCATGTGGCGCTGATTGCTTTTCGTGGCCAGTCGGCAGAACTTCTCTTGCCGCCAACGCGGTCTTTGGTGCAGACCAAACGGCGCTTGGCGGGGCTGCCGGGTGGTGGCGGCACGCCTTTGGCGGCTGGGCTGCAGCTTGGGCTTTTGACCGCGCTGCAAACCCGCGCGCGCGGGATGACACCGACCATCGCGCTCTTGACCGACGGGCGCGGCAACATCGCACTTGATGGCAGCGCCAACCGCGCTCAGGCCGAGGCCGACAGCCAGCGGCTCGCCCTGGCCCTGCGCAACAGTGGTGTGCCAACATTGGTGATCGACATTGCCACGCGCCCGCAAGCCGCGCTGCGCGAACTCGCGGCACGGCTCGATGCGCCCTATCTGCCCTTGCCCCGCGCCGACGCGCACCGGCTGTCCGCCGTGCTTGGCGCGGCAATGGAGGGGTAATGCAGGCGCCCCAGATCCCCCTTGATTGGCCCAATCGCGCTGCATCGCGTCATGTGTTCTGCGCACCGCATCTGTGGCATGTGCAAGAACTTGGGACCGGCCCGACGCTTTTGCTCATCCACGGCGCGGGCGGGGCCAGCCACAGCTGGCGAGGGCTGATACCCCTGCTGCGCGATCATTACCATCTGGTGGCACTAGACCTGCCCCGCCAAGGCTTTACGCGGCTTGGCGCGCGGCACCGCTGCGGGCTGGATGCGATGGCCCAAGACCTTGCGGCCTTGATGAAGCAAGAGGGCTGGGCCCCCATGGCCTATATCGGCCATTCCGCGGGTGCGGCGATCGCGCTGCGGCTGGCCGAACTGGCACCGCCCCGGGCCGTGATCGGCATCAACGCCGCCCTTGGGCAGTTTCAGGGTGTTGCGGGCTGGTTGTTCCCGATCATGGCGAAACTTTTGGCCGCCGCCCCGATGGTCGCGCAAATCTTCAGCCGCCTTGCTGGCAATCCGACCAAGGTGGCTTCGCTTCTGGCCTCGACAGGATCGAAGATCGACGATCTGGGGCAAGCGTTGTATCTGCGTCTTTTGCGGATGCCGACACATGTCGATGCAACGCTGGCGATGATGGCGCAATGGACGCTGGACGGCCTGATGGCCCGGCTGGGCCAGCAGACAGCGCCCTGCCTCTTGCTGACCGCCAGCCAAGATCGCGCCGTCCCTGCGGCCACCTCGCAAGCCGCTGCCGCGCGGATGCCCAACGCCCGCTGGCACGACATCGCGGGCTATGGCCATCTTGTGCAGGAAGAAGCGCCCGAAACGGTGGCCCCGCTTATCCTTGATTTCCTCACCACACTCCCCCCGGCCCCTGCGGCGGGTGACATGAAGGCAAGCCCATGACCAAACTTCTTTTGCGTGCCCTTGCGGGCGAGACATTGCCGACCCCGC
>JBMSKG010000031.1:0-16199 GCA_049419625.1 Paracoccaceae bacterium
GCGTAAGTGAACTATACATTCACTTCAATGCGAGGTTTCGGGAAGATGAACTTTGACCAAACGTTCCAAACGAAACTCGACACTGCAAAACACAAAGAAACTATGCTGACGATCAAGGCGTAGTCAGCAGTCGTCCACTCTTGATTTGCAACCAAAGGGGTCACTTCATCGCCATTGAGGCCGCGCTTTCCGGCAGTTCTTCACCAAAGCAGCGCTGGTAGAATTCGGCCACGGTCTGGCGCTCCAACTCGTCGCATTTGTTCAGGAAGGACAGGCGGAAGGCATAGCCCACGTTGCGGAAGATCTCGGCGTTTTGCGCCCAGTTCAGCACGGTGCGCGGGCTCATCACAGTGGACAGATCGCCGTTCATAAAGGCGGTACGGGTGAGGTCTGCCACGGTGACCATCTGGGAAATGGTCTTGCGGCCCTTCTCGGTGTTGTAATGCGGGCTTTTCGCCAGAACGATGGCGGCCTCGGCGTCATGGCTGAGATAGTTCAGCGTGGCGACAAGCGACCAGCGGTCCATCTGGGCCTGGTTGATCTGCTGGGTGCCGTGGTAAAGCCCGGTCGTGTCACCCAGACCTACGGTGTTTGCGGTGGCAAACAGGCGGAAGGACGGGTGTGGGGTGATGATTTCGTTTTGGTCCAGCAAAGTCAGCTTGCCGTCATGTTCCAGCACGCGCTGGATCACGAACATCACGTCGGCCCGGCCTGCATCATATTCGTCGAACACGATGGCCACAGGGTTGCGCAGCGCCCAAGGCAGGATGCCTTCGTGGAATTCTGTGACCTGCTTGCCGTCACGCAGCTTGATCGCGTCCTTGCCGATCAGGTCGATGCGGCTGATGTGGCTGTCAAGGTTGACCCGCACCGTCGGCCAGTTCAGCCGCGCGCCGACCTGTTCGATATGGGTCGATTTGCCGGTGCCGTGATAGCCTTGGATCATCACCCGGCGGTTATAGGCAAAGCCTGCCAGAATGGCCAAAGTGGTGTCAGGATCGAACTTATAGGTCGGGTCGATGGCGGGCACGCGATCGGTCGCTTCGGCAAAGCCTTTGACCTTCATATCGGTGTCGATGCCGAACACGTCGCGGACCGAGATCTCTTCGGTGGGTTTTTGCAGGGTCTCAGCCATTGTCGTGGTCCATCATCGAAAGCCTTGGGGCGGAGTGGCCCCCTTTGGGAATGAAGTAGTGGAGCATATCGGCAGGGGCTGCAAGGGCTGGACTCACGGGTTTTCGCAAGTTGGTGAGGGCTTGTAACCTTTGGCCTTTGGCACGCTTTGATGTGCTAGGATGGCCCAAACAAGGAGATATGCCAATGAACCGCCGTCTTTTCGTGTCGACCGCACTTGCCGCTTTGGGCCTGGGTCGGGCTGCCCGCGCTGAGAGCTTTGAATTCACTTTGACCGATGAGGAATGGCGTGCGCGCCTGTCGCCCGAGGCCTATCAGGTCTTGCGCCATGAGGCGACCGAACGCGCAGGCACCAGCCCCTTGGACAAAGAAAAGCGGGCGGGCATGTTTCATTGCGCCGGCTGCGATCTGCCATTGTTTTCCTCGGCCACGAAATATGACAGCGGCACGGGTTGGCCGTCCTTCTGGCAGCCTTTGGACGATGCCGTACGCACAAGGCCTGATCCAGGCATCTTTGGTGACCGGGTTGAGGTGCATTGCCGTCGCTGCGGCGGCCATTTGGGCCATGTGTTCGAAGATGGGCCGCAGCCAACGGGTCTGCGCTATTGCATGAACGGCGTGGCACTGGCCTTTGTGCCGGGCTGACGACTGTCGGCTGAGGATTGAGGACTGAGGATTGAGGACTGGCGGCCACAGAAGGCGCGCCAAGTTCAGCTGCGGCTGACATTGGTTTACAGGGGCTTCGGGCGGGGCTAGGGTCGGGGTATTGCATAACCCTTTTGATCCAATCCATTTTGTCCCGGAGCCTTGTCTTGGCCCTGATCCCAAATTCGCCTGCCTTGTCATTGAGCGAGGCCGTTTCTGAGCGTGTGCAAAGCCTTTTGGCCCGGCCCGCAACCCCCAACACCTTGAACAGTGCGCTTCGACATCTGGCCAAATGGCGGTCTGAGTTGGTGGCCAATACTGTCTTGGCGCGGGACGGGGCGGTGGTGCAATCGGGGCCGTTCAAGGGCATGGCTTATCCGGTGCGCGCCTCGGAGGGGTCCCGGGTGGCGCGGGTTTTGGGGACCTATGAGTCTTCTTTGCATCCGGTGATCGAAGCGATCATTGCGCGTGCGCCTGATCTGGTGATCGATATCGGGTCGGCAGAGGGCTATTATGCGGTGGGGCTCGCGCGGCGCTTGGGCGCTGCGCGGATTTTGGCGCGTGATGCCGACGTGCAGGCGCAGGCGCTGTGCCGAACCTTGGCCGCAGCCAATGAACTGACTGACCGAGTTGAAGTGGGCGGGCTCTTTGGCCAAGGCGATTTCGATATCTGCGCCGCTGGCCGCTCTGTGGTGATCTGCGACATCGAGGGGGGCGAAGATGCACTGCTTGATCCCGCCGCGGCACCCGGCCTTTTGCAGGCCGATGTGCTGGTGGAATGCCACCCCGGTTTGGTCGCGGGGGTAACCGAGCGCATCGCGGCGCGCTTTGCCGCCACCCATCGCATCACCCGGATAGACCGCAAGCTGGATGATGCCGCCTTGCCTGACTGGATGCAGGAACTGTCCGACCTTGACCGATTGTTGGCGCTTTGGGAGTGGCGCACCGGTCCGACCCCTTGGCTGTGGATGGAGAAGCTGTGATGCGCCCGCGCAACGCTGCGATCTGGTATGCCCAAGATGGGTTTGACCCGGCCTCCAAGGGGATCAATGGGCGTCGGGTGGCAGGGGAGAGCTTTTTGAAAGGCTTTCTGCGCCATGCGGACGTGGACGAGTTTGTCATCCTGTCCAAGCTGCCCGAGGAGGTGGAGCCGGTGCGGGCCTTGGCCCAATCGCTGCGGCCCGGTGTGCCTTTTCGCCAAGCCAGCCTGATGCGGCCCACCGGGATCGGCCCTTTGACGACGGTGTTCTACCCCAGCCCAAACTTTGCCGCCGAAGCTTGGCGGCGTGCACCTTACGGCACCGGGGCCTATGGGCTGACCGGCATTACGCACACCACCTCGACCCAAGCGGTGATGGAGGGGTGGTTGAATCTGCGCGTCTCGCCTGTGGCAGAGTGGGATGCGGTGATCTGCACGTCGCAGTCGGTGCAGGCCAGCGTGCGTTATCAGTTGGATCTGATCGACACCCATTTGAAACGCCAGTTGGATGCCAATCTGCGACCGCGCCCATTGTTGCCGGTGATCCCCTTGGGGATTCACTGCGACGATTTCACGCCGGATGTTGCCGCCGGCAAGGCGTTGCGCGCCCGGCTCGGGGCGGGGGAACAGGATGTGGTCTTTGCCACCATCGCCCGGCTGACCCCACATGAGAAGTTTGATCCTTTGCCGATTTATCTGGCCATGCAAGCGGCGCAGAAAAAGCTGGGGGCGGGGCAAAAGCTGCATGTCGTCTTTTGCGGGGTGTTCCGGGAAGACTATTCGCGCCGGGTGTTTGAAGAGGGCGCGCGGCGGTTGATGCCGGATGTGGGCTTTGCGCTGTTGGATGGGGCAGATGCGGCCGAGCGCAAGGCGGTGTTGTCAGGCGCGGATGTGTTCATGTTCCTGATCGATAACATTCAAGAAACCTTTGGTCTGGCACCCATTGAGGGGATGGCGGCGGGGCTGCCGCTTTTGGTGTCAGATTGGGATGGGATGAAGGACACGGTGACGCCGGATGTCGGCTTTCGGATCACCAGCCGCACCTTGCCCGGCCCGCATCTCGCGCAAGAAGCCCTGCGCTATCAGGGCGGCTATGACAGCTATGTTCAGTATTGCTCCATCGCCTCGGCGATGACCGAGATTGATATGGGAGAGTTGACAGCGCGGATCATGGATCTGGCGCAAAACCCCGGCTTGCGCCGCAAAATGGGCGCGGCGGGGCAAGCGCGGGCGCGGGCACTTTACGATTGGGCGCGGATCATTCCGCAGATGCAAGATCTGTGGGGCGAGCAGGAGGCGCGGCGCACAGCCGCCGAGGCGCGCCCGGCGCGCTATGCCGCCGATGCGCTGCCGATTGCGCCCTCACCCACGGGGCTTTTTGGCAGCTATCCCAGCGCCTTTGCCGGTTTTGCCGAAGTTGTGCTGGTGGCGCGCGATTTGACCGGGCGGCTTGGCCCGGCAGAGACACTGGATCTGCGCGACTATGCCGGGGTCAAGCGGGTGTTCGCGCCCAAAGCGCAGATTCTTGCGGTGTTTCAAGCCATCGAGGGTGCGGGCGCACAAGGCGCGCAGATCGAGCCGCTGGCCAAGGGCTTGGGCGTGCCGCCGCATGTGATTGAGCGCATTGCAATGTGGCTTTTGAAATACGATTTCATCCGCCGGGTGTAGGGACCTGGGGGTTTCACACCCCCATGACGGGATTGTGCCAATCCCGCCATCCCCCGTGGGGTATTTGGGGCCAAGATGAATGGCAAATTTTAGAAAAGTTTGAGGGAAATCTGCAGATTATTCCTTGAAATAGCGGCTGTCCTTGATCTGATCCCAAGCCCAGACCACCTCTTGCAACCGTTCCTCGTCGCGCCGGTCGCCGCCGTTCATGTCAGGATGCAGATCCTTCACCAAGGCCTTGTAGGATTTGCGGATATCCGACTTCGTCCAGGTGTCGCGGGCATCAAGGATCTCAATCGCCTTGCGTTCGGTGGGCGGCAGTTTGCGGGTGGCGGTGGAGACCACTTTGCCGGGGTTCTGCGTGGCCTTTTCGCCCAAGAGCTGCATCGGGTCATTGACGCCAAGCCGTTGCCACGCGCGCCCGTCGTCCTTTTTCGAGAAGGGACGGGTTTCGCGTTCCCACAGCCGGTCTTTTTCCAGAAGCTTTTGGAATTCCTCATCGCTGGCCGTGCCGAAGAAATTCCAGCGCAGATTGTATTCGCGCACATGATCGCGGCAGAACCAGAAAAACTCGTCCAGATGATCGGGGGATTTCGGGGCGCGGTAGACGCCTTTTTCCTTGCAGTCTGGAAAATCGCAGGCACGTTGTGACGTTTCAAAGGCACCAGACATGCCGCCGCGGCGCACGGTCTTGCGCTTTGCCTTGTCGGAGGAAACCCGAAGGTCAAATTCGAACGGGGGTTTTACCATGCGTCTCAGGCCTTTCCGACTCGGGGCCATGAGTTTAGGGATTTGTACGGCAAGGTGAAGGGGGTCCGATGTCTATCGAGAACGAAATCCGGTCAAGGCTGACCGCGGCGTTCCAGCCGGTGCGGCTGGAAGTGGTGAATGACAGCGCCAAGCACGCCGGACATTCGGGCGATGATGGCACGGGTGAGAGCCATTTTGCCGTGCTGATCCGGGCTGAGGCGCTGGCCGGTTTGAGCCGCGTCGCGCGGCACCGCGCTGTGCACAAGGCGCTGGGCGATCTGACGGTGCGGGTGCATGCGATGGCGATTGACGCAGGCTGAACGTCAGGGTGGTGGGGCGCCGCGACGAGAAGCCGCAGGCGCCCGAGGAGGGGTCTTAGCCCGCTTTGGCCATCAGGCGGTAATGGTGCAGCAAGGGCTCGGTATAGCCTGAAGGTTGCTCGCGCCCTTTGAACACCAAATCGCAGGCGGCCTGAAAGGCGATGCCCTGAAAGCCCGGCGCCATGGGGGTATAGGCCGGATCGCCGGCGTTCTGGCGGTCGACCACAGCCGCCATTTTCTTCATCGCCTCCATCACGCGGGCCTGCGAGACGATACCGTGATGCATCCAGTTGGCGATGTGCTGGGCCGAAATCCGGCAGGTGGCACGGTCCTCCATCAGGCCGATGTCGTTGATATCGGGCACCTTTGAACAGCCGACCCCCTGATCGATCCAGCGCACGACATAGCCCAGGATACCTTGGGCGTTGTTTTCCACCTCGCGGATGACCTGGTCATCGCTCCAGCGGCGGTAGGTGGCCAGGGGAATGTCCAGAACTGCGTCCACATGGGCCCGACGCCCGCCCTTGGCCAGCTTCGCTTGCACCGCCATCACGTCGATCTTGTGATAATGCAACGCGTGCAAGGTGGCGGCGGTGGGTGAGGGCACCCATGCGCAATTGGCGCCGGCCTTGGGATGTTCGATCTTCTGTTCCAGCATGGCGGCCATCAGGTCGGGCATGGCCCACATGCCTTTTCCGATCTGGGCGCGGCCCGACAGGCCACATTCCAGACCGATATCGACGTTCAAGACCTCATAGGCGCCGATCCAGCCCTTGCGTTTGATGAAATCCTTGCGGCTGAAGGGGCCGGCCTCCATCGAGGTGTGGATTTCATCGCCGGTCCGGTCAAGAAAGCCGGTGTTGATGAAGGCAACACGGGATTTGGCGGCGCGGATACATTCTTTCAGGTTCACCGAGGTGCGGCGTTCCTCGTCCATGATGCCAAGTTTGACGGTATGGCGCGGCAGGCCCAGTACATCTTCGACGCGGTCAAAGGTTTCGCAGGCGAAGGCCACTTCTTCAGGTCCGTGCATTTTCGGTTTCACCACATAGACCGAACCATGCGTGGAATTGCGCAGCCCGTCCGTCTTGCGCAGGTCATGGCAGGCGATCAGCGTGGTCAGCATCGCGTCCATCAGGCCTTCGGGCACTTCGGACCCGTCGGGCAAGAGGATGGCCGGGTTGGTCATCAGATGGCCCACGTTGCGCACCCAAAGCAGCGCACGGCCCTTGACGGTCAGCGGGCTGCCGTCAGGAGCGGTATAGGCGCGGTCGGGATTGAGGCGGCGTTCAAGGGGCTTGCCACCCTTGAGGAAAGTCTCGGTCAGATCGCCGCGCATCAATCCCAGCCAGTTGGCATAGGCCTGCACCTTGTCTGCCGCATCGACGCAAGCGACGGAATCTTCGCAATCCATGATCGCGGACATCGCGCTTTCGATCTGCACATCGGCCAGCAAAGCCTGATCGCGGCTGCCGATGAAATGGGCGCGGTCGAAGGTCAGTTCGACGTGCAGCCCGTTGTTTTTCAGCAAGATCGCATCGGGGGCCTTGGGGTTGCCCTTGTAGCCGACGAATTTCGCAGGCTGCACCAAGGGCAGGTCATCGACCAAAAGCGCGCCGTCTTTGACGATGTAGCGCCGCGCATCGGCATGGCTGGTGCCGTCGATCGGGAAGGCCTCATCCAGAAACACCCGGGCGCGGGCGATGACACGCGCACCCCGACCGCGCTCATAGCCGCCGGGTGGTGGGGCAGAGCCCATGGCGTCGGTGCCGTAAAGGCAGTCATACAAGCTGCCCCAGCGGGCGTTCGCCGCATTCAGCGCATAGCGGGCGTTGGTGACCGGAACCACAAGTTGCGGCCCGGGAACCGAGGCGATTTCAGGGTCGACGTTGGTGGTGTCGATCTGGAAATCGGGGCCTTCGGGAAGCAGATAACCGATCTCGGTGAGGAAGGCCTTGTAGGCCTCATGATCATGGACTTGCTTTCGGCGGTCGCGGTGCCAAGCATCGATGCGGGCCTGCAGATCCTCGCGTTTGGCCAGAAGGGCGCGGTTCTTTGGCGCGAGGTCGGCCAATAGGGCGGCAAAGCCTGACCAAAAGGCGGCGGGGTCCACCCCGGTGCCGGGCAGAGCCCTGTCGTTGACAAAGGCGGCAAGCGCTGTGTCTACCTGCAATCCGTTGATAATGCTGCGCGCGATCATGGGCCCTCCTGAGGTATACTACGGGATACAATAGGCGCTGTGCCCCCTTGGGGCAAATGAAAGCGGGGTGCCATTTTCATCTATTTGCACAAAGCACCTTCCGGGGCTGGCAGAAGATAGCGCCTTGCGATCTGTGCGCTTTCAACCAACATCGACTTATTTTACTTAGCCATATGGCTAAGCATGATCCTGACCTTGATGTGATCTTTCAGGCGCTGTCTGACCCGACCCGGCGCGCGATGCTGGCCCAACTGGGGCAGGGGGCTGCGGCGGTCAGTGCCTTGGCGCAGCCTACGGGCATGGCTCTGCCCACCGTGATGCGGCATCTGTCGGTGTTGGAAGCGGCGGGGTTGATTGTCACCGAAAAGGCGGGCAGGGCACGGATTTGCCGGGCGGAGCCTGCTGCCTTAAGCCCTGTTGCCGATTGGCTGGCCGCCCAGCGAGCACAGTGGAACGGCCGGTTGGACCGGCTTGAGGCCTATGTTCACACCCTGATCGAGAAAGAGACGCGCGGATGACTGACACATTTGACCCCACGCTTGATCTGGTACTGGAGCGCGAGATCGCCGCGCCGCGCGCGCTGGTCTACAGCTGTTGGACGACGCCCGAGCATCTTGTGCACTGGTTTGTGCCCAAGCCGAACAAGGTGACGGCCTGCCACTTGGACGTGCGGGTCGGCGGGGCCTGCAACACCACCTTCGACGTGGACGGCACCATCATGGAAAACAACGGGGTCTATCTTGAGGTGATCCCCAATGAAAAACTTGTCTTTACAGATGCATACACCGCCGGTTGGAAACCCGCGCCTGAACCCTTCATGACAGCGATTGTGACCTTTGAAGATGCCGGTTCAGGGCGCACCCTCTATCGCGCTGTCGCGCGGCACCGCAATGCCGAGATGGCCAAGCAGCATGCTGATATGGGCTTTCAAGACGGCTGGGGCACGGTGGCGACGCAGCTTGAAGCCTATGCGCAAAGCCTGATGAAAGGCTGATCCATGACTGACCGCTTTGCCACGCTGACGTTTGAACGTGCAGTTGCCGCCCCGGTTGAAACGCTTTGGCAGGCGTGGTTCACGCCGGGCGCACGCGCCTTGTGGTCCGCGCCCTCGCCCGAGGTGACGGTGGACTATCTTTCCCACGCCACCAAGGTCGGCGAGCGGGAAACCTCGCTGTGCAAGGTGGAGGGTGAGCCCGTTGTTCAGGTGGACGCGGGTTGGCTGGCGCTGGAAGCCAATGCCCGCAGTGTGAATTACGAAGCGGTCTCATCCGAAGGCAGCACCATGTCTGCCGCACTTGTCACGGCAGACTTTCAAGCAGCAGGCGCGGGCAGCCAGATCGCTGTGACGGTGCAACTGTCGTCCCTCGCGCAGGATATGGCCGACGGGTATCGCCACGGCTTTGGCCGAGGATTGGCCAATTTGGCCGATCTTGCGGCGCGCTCCATGGTTCTTCACCGCATCATCAAGGCCCCGGTCGCCAGCGTCTGGGGCGCATGGCTGAACGTCGAAACGCTGCCGCAATGGTGGGGGCCGGATGGCTTTTCCTGCAAGACCCGTCGGATCGACCTACGCGCCGGGGGCGAGTGGGTTTTCGATATGATCGCCCCTGATGGCACGGTCTTTCCGAACCATCACCGCTATACCCGCGTCGAGCCGCACAAACGCATCGCCTACACGCTCCTTTGGGGCGAAAATGGCCCGAAACATGCCGATGCATGGGTCGAGTTTGTCGAGACCGCCGATGGAACCGAGGTCACACTTGGCATGGCCATGGCGACGGCCAAGGAATGGGCCGAGGCCAAGGGTTTCGGCGCCGAGGCGTTGGGCCAGCAAACCCTTGGCAAGCTAGCGCGCTTTGTTGGGGCGAACTAATGACCTTATCGGTCTGCAACGACTGTTGGGCTGGAGTTAATCTGACTGCGCGGGCGGTGGGCCGCCCCCCTTTTTCTTGCGACAGGCGTCCGAGCAGTATTTCACCTCATCCCAGACCTTCGCCCATGCCTTGCGCCAAACCATAGGACGGCCGCAGGCGGTGCAGATCTTGACTGGAAGGTCGGATTTGCGGCGCATCTTCATAGATCGAAACTCATTTGGGCGCTGGGCTTTGGTTGAGATGTCGAGCGCGCGGGCATGTTGCGGGCACTGCGGCTGGCATGGCGCGAGGCAATGGCGGCGGCTTCCTCCTTATGGCCCGGCGCTCGGCGTAGCGCCCAGACCGCATCGCGCGCGGCCTTTTGGGCCGCCGCCGGATCAATGATCGGTTCAGGATAACGTCGCCCGGCAAGTGATTGAAACCCCGGCCATTTCCAAGGTTCTTGTAAGAAACCGTCAGGCACAGCCGCCAGTTCTGGCAGCCAGCGGCGGGTGAAGGCGCCGGTCGGGTCCTGATCCAGCCCCTGTTTCACCGGGTTGTAGATGCGCGGCGTGTTAATCGCGGTGACGCCCGATTGCATCTGCACCTGTGGCCAGTGGATTCCGGGCTCGTAATCGGTGAACAGCCGCGCCAGAACCGGCCCGGTCCCCCGCCAATCCAGCCAAAGATGGTAGGATGCCGTCGACATCACCATGGCCCGCATCCGGAAATTGAGCCAGCCGGTGGCCGCCAAATAGCGCATGCAGGCATCCAGAAACGGCAGCCCGGTTTCGCCCGCCGACCATGCCGCAAGCCGTGCCGCATCGGGGGTGCGGGGGCGCAATGCCTCAGCAGCGCGTGACAGGCATGTGTCCTCAATGCTGGGCTGATCCTCCAGCTTTTGCATGAAATGGTCGCGCCAGGCGAGACGACTTTGGAAACTGGCCAAGGCACCAGCCCATGGCCCGCCCGGCCGTTCCGCGGCCCGTGCAGCGGTGGCCTGCACCACCTCGCGCACCGACAGCGTGCCGAAGGCGAAGTGCGGCGACAGCCGCGAGCAGGCGCGCTCTCCCGTCAGTGGCGAGGACATAGCGGCCCGGTAAGGCGCACCGCGATGCGCGAGGAAGCTATCCAAAAGCCGCAGCCCCTCCTCCCGGCCGCCGCGCTGGCGGTGGGGGCAGCGATCTTCGTTCATCCGCAAAGCGCGGGCGGTGGGGATCGGCCCGGCCTCAACCCCCTCAACCGCGCGCAGTCCCTGAGGCAGGCCCAAAACCGGCACGGCCATGAAGGCATCGCGGCGGGCCTGCCAGCCATCGCGCCGGGGCAGGCGGCGGATCACACCTGATTGCGGCAGCTCAATCCACTCAATACCCGCACCCCGCGCCCAAGCCGCCACGCGCCGATCGCGCCGGTAGGACCACAGGTTTCCGGTTTCCTCATGGCTGACAATGCGGGTGATCCCGTGGCGCAGGCAAAGCCGCGACAAAACCTCAACCGCGTCGCCCGTGCGCAGGGCCAAGGTCAGGCCTAGGGCGGCAAAATCCGCGCGCAACACCCCAAGGCTTTCTGCGATAAAGCCCCAGTGTTGGGCCGCGGCATCGCCCTCGGCCCAAAGCTCAGGCTCTATGATATAGGTGGGCAACACGGGGCCAAGCGCCGCCGCATAGGTCAGCGCCGGGTGATCATGCAGGCGCAGATCGCGTTTGAGCCAGATGAGAACATTCATGGAACATTGATGTAGCGTTTGCGGCAGATTCGTAAAGCCCCAACCTGCGCTGTGGCCACTTGCACTTGTGCCCCCATCGCCTAGCTTGGGATCAAAGGAGAGCCCCTCATGCCCACCCAGCCCGCCGCCGATCCCCGCACGGTTTATCTGGCCGATTACCAGCCCTATCCCTTTGTTCTGGATCAGGTTCATCTGACCTTTCGGCTGGCGCCACGGACCACGCGGGTGCTGGCGCGGCTGTCCTTTGCGCCCAATCCGGCGCGGCCGGGGCGGCATGACTTGCGGCTCCATGGCGAAAAGCTGGTGCTGATTTCTGTGTCAGTTGGGGGGCGTGCCCTACAGCCCGTGGTGGACAGTGAGGGGCTAACGATTGCCGCCTCTGATCTGCCCGAGGGAAACTTTGTGCTGGAGACCGAGGTCGAGATCAGCCCGGAAACCAACACGGCACTTGAAGGGCTTTACATGTCAAAGGGCATGTATTGCACGCAATGCGAGGCGGAAGGCTTCCGCAAGATCACCTATTATCCCGACCGCCCCGATGTGATGGCGCGGTTTTTTGTGCGGGTCGAAGGCGAGATGTCTGTCTTGTTGTCAAACGGCAATCCGGTGGCGCTGGGGAAGGGCTGGGCCGAATGGGACGACCCATGGCCGAAGCCCGCCTATCTGTTCGCGCTGGTGGCGGGTGAGTTGATTGCCCATCCGGACCATTTCACCACCAAATCGGGCCGCAAGGTGGATCTGAACATCTGGGTGCGCCCCGGTGATGAGGACCGCTGCGCCTGGGGGATGGAGGCGCTGAAGGCGTCGATGGCCTGGGATGAGCAGGTCTACGGGCGCGAATACGATTTGGACATCTTCAACATCGTGGCGGTGGATGATTTCAACATGGGCGCGATGGAGAACAAGGGGCTGAACATCTTCAATTCGAAGGTGGTCTTGGCCAGCCCCGAAACCGCGACGGATGATGATTTCGCCCGCATCGAGGCAATCATCGCGCATGAGTATTTCCACAACTGGACAGGCAATCGGATCACCTGCCGCGACTGGTTCCAGCTGTGCCTGAAAGAAGGGCTGACGGTGTTCCGAGATCAGCAATTCTCGGGCGATCTGCGCAGCCATGCGGTCAAGCGGATCGAAGATGTCCTGATGCTGCGCGCCCGGCAATTCCGCGAGGATCAGGGGCCTTTGGCCCATGCGGTGCGGCCCGAAAGCTTTGTCGAGATCAACAACTTCTACACGGCGACCATCTATGAAAAAGGCGCCGAGGTGATCGGCATGCTCAAGCGGCTGGTGGGCGATGCCGACTACGCCCGCGCGTTGGATCTGTATTTCACCCGCCACGACGGTCAGGCGGCAACCATCGAAGACTGGCTCAAGGTGTTTGAGGATGTCACCGACCGCGATCTGACGCAGTTCAAACGCTGGTACTCGCAGGCCGGCACGCCGCGCCTTGGCGTGCATGAGGCTTGGGCCGCGGGGATTGAGGGTGGCACCTACACGCTGACCTTCACCCAAACCAACCCGCCGACACCGGGCCAGCCCGAGAAAGAGGCCAAGGTCATTCCCATCGCCGTGGGCCTGTTGAACCCCAATGGCGATGAGGTGGTGCCCACGACAGTTCTTGAGATGAACAAGCCCGTGCAAAGCTTTGCTTTCAGTGGTCTTTCGGCGCGACCCATCCCGTCGATCCTGCGCGGGTTTTCCGCGCCTGTGGTCTTGGAACGCGAGGTTCCGCACTCCGAACGCGCCTTCCTTCTGGCCCATGACACCGATCCGTTTAACCGTTGGGAGGCAGGTCGTGCGCTTGCCAAGGATGTCTTGGCGCGGATGGTGACCCAAGGTGCCACCCCCTCGGCAGATCTGCTGGACGGCATGGCGCAGCTGGCCTTTGACGAGAGCCTTGACCCGGCCTTTAGGGCGCTTGCCCTGCGCCTTCCTTCCGAAGATGACATGGCCGCCACGCTGCACGCTGCAGGCCATGTGCCCGATCCCGCCCGCATCCACTCGGCGCGCCGGGCCTTAGGGCTTGCGCTGGCCGAAAAGCTTTCCCCCGGACTTGCCGAACTGGAACGCGCATGCCGCACCGAAGGCCCGTTCTCGCCCGCAGCCGGGCCAGCCGGACGCCGCGCGCTGCGCCTTGCGGCGCTGGCCCTGTTGACGCGCCTTGATGGCGGGGCGGCGGCAAAACTGGCCTTCGGACAGGCGTACAACATGACTGAGAGCTTCGGTGCACTGGCGATCTTGTTAGAAAACGGCACAGGAGATCAAGAACTTGCGGCCTTTGGTTCACGCTGGACGCATGACCGGCTGGTGATGGACAAATGGTTCGCCGTGCAGGTCGCCATGGCGGCCCCCGATCAGGCAGCGGCCACCGTAGGCCGGCTGACCGAGCATCCCGCCTTCGACATGAAGAACCCCAACCGCTTCCGTGCGGTCTTGGGCGCGCTGACCGCCAACCACGCAGGCTTTCACCACGACAGCGGTGCGGGCTATGCCACGCTGGCCGATTGGCTGATCCGGCTAGACCCGGTGAACCCGCAAACGGCGGCCCGCATGTCCACCGCCTTTGAAACCTGGCCGCGCTATGATGCCGACCGCCAAGGCATGATCCGGGCTGAGCTCGCCCGCATCCTCGCCAGTCCGGGTCTAAGCCGGGATCTGTCAGAAATGGCGGGGCGCATGCGTGGGGCTTAGGCCCAGGATTTGCGCCTTTGAAAATACTCCTGGGGGTCCGGGGGCAGGCGGCCCCCGGCGGGTGGCTATTGGCAATAGGTTTGGGATTTGGTCCAGTCGGCCATTTCCGCCCGCTTGCTGGCATTGCGTAAAGGCATCCAGTCGCGCCCGATCCCGCGATTGCCCTTGCCCGCCACTTGCCCATCGCGCGCGACCTGATAGGCCAAAATCTCCACCGCGCATTCCAGATTGGTCGCCCCATCCTTCAACGCGCCAGAACTGGTCTGTGCGCAACTATAGTTCTTTGCGGACCGTGGCGAGATCTGCATCAAGCCAATCCATTTGCCCCCGCCGCCAACCGCCTGCGGGTTCCACGTGCTTTCATATTTGGCCACCGCCGACATCAGACCCGACCAAAAGGCCCGCCGCTCTTCAAGGCTGTTGTTTGCATAGGCCGGGCACCAGCCTTCAATGTCTATGGGCACAGAGCCAGCCAGCACCGCATCGTGGCGCGCAAGGGCCGTGAGGTTTTGGCGAGTCCATTTGGCGGCTTCGGGACGGTGGTCCCAGCGCATGGCAGGCAGGCTTGCGGGATCGGGCTGGCGGACAGCGGCGGGGACGCAGGCCGTCAGCGCGCTGCACATGCCAAAGGCCAAAAACGAACGAAACAATGACATACACAACAACTGGAATGGCACCGGGCGAAATAACCCGGCGCGTTTGTGTCCTCGGGGCTGCAGATTCGAGCAAGCCTTGGCCGCCAAACCAGCGCGAGATGCGCAGCTTTCCGCCGCTTGCCGCTTGCCCGCGCCGCGGCTGGACCCTAAGAAGGCGGTGATACGACCCAGCCAGCACCAAGGGGTTCCACCATGCTTGACCTGACCTACACCACGCCCAAACCCAAGGTGATTGCCGGGGCCAAGCAGGATTGGGAACTGGTGATCGGCATGGAGATCCATGCGCAGGTGTCGTCAAACGCCAAGCTCTTTTCAGGTGCCTCGACCCAGGTCGGTGCTGAGCCCAACTCGAATGTGGCCTTCGTGGATGCCGCGATGCCGGGGATGCTGCCGGTGATCAACGAGTTTTGCGTGGAACAGGCCGTGCGCTCGGGCCTTGGGCTGAAGGCCGAGATCAACCTGCGCTCGGCCTTTGACCGCAAGAATTACTTCTACCCCGATCTGCCGCAGGGCTATCAGATTTCCCAGCTTTACCACCCGATCGTGGGCGAGGGTGAAGTGCTGGTCGAAATGGGCCCCGGTGTGGCCCGTCTGGTTCGGATTGAACGGATCCACTTGGAACAAGACGCGGGCAAGTCGATCCACGATATGGATCCGACGATGTCTTTCGTCGACTTCAACCGGACTGGTGTCGCCTTGATGGAAATCGTCAGCCGCCCCGACATTCGCGGCCCCGAAGAGGCGGCGGCCTATGTCGCCAAGCTGCGCCAGATCCTGCGCTACTTGGGCACCTGCGATGGCAACATGCAAAACGGCAACCTGCGCGCCGATGTGAACGTGTCGGTCTGCGCGCCGGGCCAGTATGAGAAATATCAGGCGACCCAGGATTTCAGCCACCTTGGCACGCGCTGCGAGATCAAGAACATGAACTCGATGCGCTTTATTCAGATGGCGATTGACTATGAGGCGCGCCGTCAGATTGCCATTTTGGAAGATGGCGGCAAGGTCGTGCAGGAGACCCGGCTTTATGATCCTGACCGCAACGAGACGCGGTCGATGCGGTCCAAAGAAGAGGCGCATGATTACCGCTATTTCCCTTGCCCGGACCTCCTGCCTTTGGAGATCGAGCAGGCCTGGGTTGACCAGATCGCCGCCAGCATGCCGGAACTGCCCGATGCCAAGAAGGCGCGTTTCATGGGCGATTTCGGGCTGACCGATTATGACGCCAATGTGCTGACGGCCGAACTTGACGCGGCAGCGTTCTTTGAGTCCGTGGCGCAAGGCCGCGATGGCAAGATTGCCGCCAACTGGGTCATCAACGAACTCTTTGGCCGGTTGAACAAAGAGGGCAAGGCGATTGCCGAAAGCCCGGTTTCGGCAGATCAGCTGGGCAAGATGCTTGACCTTCTGGCCAAGGGCGAGATCACCGGCAAGATGGCCAAGGACCTGTTTGAAATCCTGTGGACCGAAGGCGGTGACCCGGCCGAACAGGCTGCCAAACATGGGATGAAGGCTGTGACCGACACCGGCGCCATTGAAAAGGCGCTGGATGATCTGATTGCGGCGAACCCCGA
>JBMSKG010000032.1:0-15384 GCA_049419625.1 Paracoccaceae bacterium
CCCCGCAGGGCATGGGCGGCAGGCGGGGTCACACCCCGCCAATCCGCCCGCGCAGGCCACCTGTCTGGCCGCGATCCATCAAGAGATGGTCGGCCAGCACGCAGGCCATCATCGCCTCGCCCACCGGCACCGCGCGGATGCCGACGCAAGGGTCGTGACGGCCTTTGGTGATCAGGTCGATCTCTTCGCCCTTTACATTCACTGTCTGGCGCGGCGTCAGGATGGACGAGGTCGGCTTGACCGCAAAACGCACCACCACCGGCTGACCCGAGGAAATGCCGCCCAAGATGCCGCCTGCATGGTTCGACAGGAACTCCGGCCCATTCGGCCCCATGCGGATTTCATCGGCGTTTTCCACGCCCGTCAGGCTGGCTGCGGCCATGCCGTCGCCAATCTCCACTCCCTTGACCGCGTTGATCGACATCATCGCTGCCGCCAGATCGCTATCAAGCTTGGCATAAAGCGGTGCGCCAAGGCCTGCGGGCACGCCCGATGCCACCACCTCGATCACCGCGCCCACCGAGTTGTGCGACAGGCGCAACTCGTCCAGATAGATCGCCCAATCGGCGGCAGCCACTGGATCGGGACACCAAAACGGATTGGTGTCGATCACCGCCGCATCAATCCGCGCCCGGTCAATGCCGCGCGGACCCATTTGGACCATATAGCCCGAAATCTTCAGTTCTGGCATAAGCGCCGCCAGCACCTTGCGCGCCACGCCGCCCGCGGCCACGCGCGCCGCGGTTTCCCGCGCCGAGGACCGACCCCCGCCACGATAATCCCGCACTCCATATTTCTGGTGATAGGTAATGTCGGCATGACCCGGCCGAAACGCCTGCGCGATATCGCCGTAATCCTTCGACCGCTGGTCGGTATTCTCGATGATCAGCGAAATCGGCGTGCCCGTGGTCACGCCCTCGAACACCCCTGACAGGATGCGCACTTCATCAGGCTCTTTGCGCTGGGTGGTGAATTTGGACGTCCCGGGCTTGCGCCGGTCAAGCCAGGGCTGCAGATCGGCTTCGCTCAGCGCAATGCCGGGCGGGCAGCCATCCACCGTGCAGCCAATCGCCGGGCCGTGGCTTTCGCCCCAGGTGGTGACCCGGAACATGTGACCAAAGGTGTTGAAGCTCATCCCTGCCTCCGCGCTTTTCCCCCGCATAGGCCGAACCGGCCTGCGGGGGAAGGGGTTATGCGACGGTTACTGCGCAGGTTGCTGGTTGTCACCTTTGGTTTTCCACAAGGAGACCACGACACCCGCACCCAGAATGGCAAAGGTAATGCCCAAGGACCATTCCGGCGGGAACTTCTCCCAGCCCATCAGATCGGCGATGAAGATCTTCGAGCCGATGAAGACCAAGAGGATCGACAGCGCATATTTCAGATAGGCAAAGCGATGCAGAATGGCTGCCAGCGCAAAGTAAAGCGCCCGCAGACCCAAGATCGCGAAGATGTTCGACGTATAGACGATGAACGGATCTGTCGTGATCGTGAACACCGCAGGCACCGAGTCCACCGCAAAGATCAGGTCGGCAAATTCGATCATCACCAGTGCCAGAAACAAGGGCGTTGCATAGCGCACCATCTTGCCGGTTTCGGGATGCGGTTTCTGAACGAAAAAGTCATGGCCATGCAACTCGTCGGTGACATGGAACCGCTTCTTCAGGAACCGCAGCACCGGGTTCGATGCGATGTCATAGGGCTTGTCATCGGCCATCAGCATCTTGACCCCGGTCAGGATCAGGAACACCGCGAAGATGTATAGCACCCAGTGATACTGCGCCACGATCGTCGCCCCAAGGCCGATCATGATGCCGCGCAGCACGATCACGCCCAGAATACCCCAGAACAGCACCCTATGCTGATACTGCCGTGGCACCGCGAAAAAGCTGAAGATAAGAGCGATAACAAAGATATTGTCCAAAGCCAGCGTCTTTTCCACGACAAAGGCCGTCAGATATTGCGCGGTTTCCGTCGGCCCGATTTGCCACCAGACAAAGCCGGAAAATGCCACGCCCAGCGCGATGTAGAACGCCGACATCTTCAGGCTTTCCGCAACGCCGATCTCGTGGTCGTCCTTGTGAAACACCCCAAGATCCAGAACCAGTAGGCTGAGGACAATCGAAATGAACAAAACCCACATCCAGACGGGTTTGCCCAACCAAAGCAAAGCTAGAAATTCCATGTGACCCTTTTCCCCGTGACGAGGTCAGCCACATGCGCCGGGCTGACATCGAGGTTTCTCTCGATGCGGTCCGACATCACGCAATGGCTGCGTCAGAGGGGCCCGGCCCGCTGACCCGATATGGATCACAGTTTCGTCATTACAACCCCCGGTCGCGGGGTTTATTCGCGCAACTGGTTCATCGCGCGCACCAGCGCGTCGGATATCCCCGGCTCGGACAGTGCATGTCCTGCCAGCGGAATCATGTGCAGGCGCGCCTTTGGCAGGCCCTGCGCCAAGGCCCAGGCCGAGGTGGGCGGGCAGATCATGTCAAACCGGCCCTGAACGATGGTGGTCGGAATCTGCGCGATCCGGTCCAGATTGCGCAGAATCCAAGCGTCGCCGTCCAGAAAGCCGCCATTCACGAAGTAATGGTTCTCCAGCCGGGCAAAGGCGCGGGCATATTCCGCCGGCCCATCGCCTGCCGTCCCATCGCCATGCACCGAAGCCAAGGCGTTTTCCCAGGCCGTCCAAGTTCGGGCCACGCGAGTTTCTTCACCCAGATGCCCCGAAAAAAGCCGCCGATGATAGGCCGCCAAAAGGTCGAACCGCTCATCTTCGGGAATGGGGGCCAGAAACCGCTGCCAGAGTTCGGGGTAAAACGCCCCCGCCCCGCCGCCATAGAACCAGTCCAACTCGGCCCGCGTCATCAAGAACACTCCGCGCAGCACCATGGCCGCCACCCGCTCGGGATGGCTGATCGCATAGATCAGCGCCAGCGTGGCGCCCCATGAGCCGCCAAACAGGATGAACCGGTCAATCCCCAAGGTCTCCCGGATCAATTCAATATCGCGCACCAGATGCCATGTGGTGTTGTCGTCCACGCTGGCATGGGGGCGCGAACGCCCACAGCCGCGCTGGTCAAACAGCACCACCCGGTAATGGGCGGGGTCAAAATAACGCCGCATCGCCGGGCTGCATCCGCCCCCCGGCCCGCCGTGCAACACCAAAACCGGCACCCCCTCCGGATTGCCGCATTGCTCGACAAACACCCGATGCCCCTCGCCCACGTCGATCACCCTTTGGTCAAAGGGGTCAAGACTTGGATAAAGGTAATCGACTGCGCGCTTTTGGCCTGATCTCTGGTCCATCATCGTCCTATATAGTGCCCAAAGACTGCGCCGCATCGCGGCCGTGTGCAAGGAGTTCTGCATGACCACCACCATCGATCCCGCCGAAGTGGCCAAATTCGAAGCCATGGCCGCCGAGTGGTGGGACCCCAACGGCAAGTTCAAGCCGCTGCATTTGATGAACCCCTGCCGTCTGGATTACATCACCACCCAGATCGAGGCAGAGTTTGATCGCAATCTTGCGGAGACCGCACCCTTTGCGGGGTTGCGCATTTTGGATATCGGCTGCGGTGGCGGGCTGTTGTCCGAACCCATGGCGCGGCTGGGGGCCACTGTGGTGGGCGCCGACGCCGCCCCGCGCAACATTCCCGTGGCGCAGGTGCATGCCGAACAATCTGGCCTGACCATCGACTATCGCCACACCACTGCCGAGGATCTGGCCGCCGCGGGCGAACAGTTTGACGTGGTGTTGAACATGGAGGTGGTTGAGCATGTCGCGGACCCCCTCGCCTACCTCACCGCCTGCCAGCAGCTTTTGAAGCCCGGCGGGTTGATGATCTGCTCGACGCTCAATCGCAATCCGAAATCCTTTGTCATGGCGATCATCGGGGCGGAATGGGTAATGCGCTGGCTGCCCAAAGGCACGCATGATTGGGCGAAGTTCATCACCCCAGATGAGTTGTATGGTCTGATCCGCCAAGCGGGTCTTGATCCGGTGGACAAGAAGGGGATGGTGTTCAACCCCGTCTCATGGCGCTGGGCGGTGTCGGATCGGGATCTGTCGGTCAATTATGTGACCGCCAGCGTCAAGCGGTGAACAGTCTCTAACCTGCCGGTTAGAGACTGTCTCAGGCGATCAAACCCCTTCGCTCGACCGCGCCCAAAGGTTCAGGTCCGGCTCTTCAGCAATCGCGTCGATCCGCGCCAATTCGTCGGCGGTAAAGCTGGTGTTTGCAACGGCACCCACGCAGTCCACCACCTGCTCGGGCTTGGATGCCCCGATCAGCGCGCTGGTGATCCGCCCATCGCGCAAGACCCAAGCCAGCGCCATTTGCGCCAATGTCTGGCCACGCGCCTCGGCAATCGCGTTCAGCGCCCGCACCGAGTCAATCGCCCGCGGCGTGATCGTGGCCGGGTCGAGAGATTTGCCTTGTGCGGCGCGGCTGCCTTCGGGAATGCCGTTCAGGTATTTCTTGGTCAAAATCCCTTGGGCCAAAGGCACAAAGGCAATCGACCCCACGCCCAAATCATCCAGCGTGTCTTTCAGCCCGTCGCGCTCCACCCAACGGTTCAGGATGGAATAGCTGGGCTGATGGATCAGCATTGGCGTACCAAGGTCGCGCAGGATCGCCACCGCTTCACGCGTGCGCTGGCTATTGTAGCTGGAAATCCCCACATACAGCGCCCGACCCGACCGGACGATGTGATCCAGCGCCATCATGGTTTCTTCCAGAGGCGTTTCGGGGTCAAAGCGGTGCGAATAAAAGATATCCACATAGTCCAGCCCCATCCGCTTCAGCGACTGGTCACAGGAGGCAATCACATATTTCCGGCTGCCCCATTCACCATAAGGCCCGGCCCACATGTCATAGCCCGCCTTGGACGAGATGATGAGTTCGTCTCTATACGGCCGAAAATCGCTCTTCAGCAGATCGCCAAACGCCTCTTCGGCGCTGCCAGGGGGTGGGCCGTAGTTGTTGGCCAGATCGAAATGGGTGATCCCGTGGTCAAAGGCCGTGCGGCAGATGGCGCGCTTGGTGTCATGCGGCGTGTCATGGCCAAAATTGTGCCACAGCCCAAGGCTGATCGCGGGCAGTTTCAGCCCAGAACGGCCGCAGCGGTTATAGTTCATGCGCTCATAGCGGCTGGGGTCGGCGTGATAGGTCATGGGGCACCTTGTGCGAAAGTTCAGGGAACAAACCTAGCGCCCCGAACCGGTCAAGCACAAGGTGGCCAGGGGCGCCAAGCATTGGCTGCGATATGGGTGGCAGTTTGCCGCCGTTGCAGGCAAATCCCCGCAGGTCACATTGCGCATCCGCCCAAGCCTTGCGATACTGTGCCATCGGTTTCGGGGGTAAATGATGGCTGCCGCAACGATCCGCTCCATGGGTCGGATTTGTGTTCTTGCGCTGGCCGTTGTGGCATCCGGCGCGCAGGCGCTTGAAACGGTTGATTTCCAAGTCACCACCGAAGACTCCGCGCTGATCCGTGCGCTGCAATCGGCCTCAGTCATCCTTGCCGCCAAACGCGATGGCCAAACCGACCCGCAAGACATTCTTTCGGATGGTCGCGCCGAATACGGCGCGCTGCTGAACGCCCTCTATGCCCGTGGTCACTATTCGGCGGTGATCCACGTCTATGCTGATGGCCGCGAGGTGGCCGATATCCCGCCGCTTGACGCCCCGGCGCGCATCGACCAGATCAAGATCTTGGTGGACCCCGGCCCGCGCTTCGCCCTGTCGCGCGCCACTTTGCGCCCTTTGCCCAGCCGACCAAACTTGCCTGACGGCTTTCGCATCGGCGCTCCAGCGGAAAGCGGTGTCATCATCGCGGCTGCAGGGGCTGCGGTGGACGGCTGGCGCACCCAAGGCAACGCCAAGGCCAAGGTTACGGCGCAGAATATCGTGGCCGACCATGCAAACGCCACGCTTGCCGCCAATATCGAAATCACCCCCGGTCCGGTCTTGCGCTTTGGCAAACTGACCGTCACCGGACAGGACCGGATGCGTGAAGGCCGGATCCTGAAGATCGCGGGCCTTCCCGAAGGCAAACGGTTTGACCCGGCCGAACTTGACCGCGCCGCTTCGCGTCTGCGTCGCACCGGCGTGTTCAAATCCGTCAGCCTTGCCGAAGATGAGGCGATTACCCCGCCAGATTATCTGGGCATCACGGCTACCGTGGTAGAGCAAATGCCGCGCCGCTACAGCTTGGGGGCCGAACTGGGCAGCCTTGATGGGCTCAAGCTTTCAGGCACATGGCTGCACCGAAACCTGCTGGGTGGGGCCGAGCGGCTGGAACTGGGGGCCGAGGTCGCCAACATCGGATCGGGCACCAGTGGCATCGATTACACCCTCGGCGCCAAACTTGACCGTCCTGCCACCTTTACCGTCGATACCACTCTTGGACTTGCAGTCGAATTCGGCCATCTCGACGAGGCTGATTTTTCCGCGGCTATCGCCTCGACCTCGGTCACACTCAGCCATGTGTTCTCTGACAGCCTGACCGGGCGGGCGGGTCTTTCCTACAGCTATGCGGCCATCACCGACGAGGTGGGCGATGCCACCTATCGCGACCTTGCCTTGCCCTTGGGTCTAACTTGGGACCGGCGCGACAGCAAAACCGATGCCAAACGTGGGTTCTTCATCGATGCCGAGGTGAAACCCTTCGTCGGCTTTGGCATCACCGACAATGGGCTAAGGGCCAAGTTGGACCTGCGAGCTTATCGTGCCCTTGGGGTTGAAAAACGTGTGGTGCTGGCTGCCCGCCTGCAGGCTGGTGCCGTCTATGGTGCCTCGCTATTGGGAACCCCGCGCGATGATCTGTTCTATTCAGGCGGGGCAGGCACGGTGCGCGGCCAGCCCTATCAATCGCTGGGTATTCCGCTTGAACGCGGATTGGTTGACACCACCATTGGTGCCAATCACTTCCTTGGTGGCTCGCTTGAGGCACGGGTGAAGGCCAGTGAAACCATTGGTGTCGTGGGTTTTATTGACGTTGGCCGCATCGATGTGGGTGGCTTTTTCACGGATACCGGCGATTGGCATGCCGGTGCCGGGCTGGGTATCCGCTATGCCACTGGAGTTGGCCCTCTGCGGCTCGACATAGCCGCGCCTGTGGGGGGCGACACTGGAAATGGGGTACAATTCTACCTCGGACTGGGACAGGCGTTCTGATGCTGCGCAGCGCCGCCCCCATGCTTTGCCTCGCCCTTTGCCTTGCCCCGCTGCCGGCGCTTACCCAGCAAAGCGACCGCGATTATCTGACCGCCTTTCTTGAAGACAACCTCTCTGGTGCCGGTCGGCAGGTGGTCATCACCGGATTTCAGGGCGCGCTTTCGTCGCAGGCCAGCTTGGCCGAGATGACCATTGCCGATGACCAAGGCGTCTGGCTTATCCTGCGCGATGTGGTGCTCGACTGGAACCGCGCGGCACTCTTGACCGGCAATGTCTCGGTAAACGAACTTTCCGCCGCCGAGATTATCCTGAACCGCCTGCCCACTACCCAAACCACGCCACGAACCGAGGCGCGCGCTTTTTCCTTGCCTGATCTGCCGGTGTCCATCGACATTGGTCGCGTCGCCGCAGACCGCATTTCGCTGGCTCCCGAGGTTTTGGGCCAGCCGGTCGAAGGGCAGTTTGAAGCGGCTTTGACCCTTTCTGCGGGCCAAGGCACCGCCGATCTGGTTTTGGAACGGCAAGATTCTGGCCCCTCAGGCCGCATCGCCCTGACCGCCAGCTATTCCAACGCCAGCCAGACCCTCGCGATCGACCTTAGCGCGACCGAAGGGGCCAACGGGCTGGTGGTCAACGCCCTTGGCATCCCGGGCCGGCCTGACGCAGAGTTGGCGGTCAAGGGCAAAGGGCCGTTTAGTGCCTTTGTCGCTGATCTTGCCCTGTCCACCAACGGCGCGCCGCGTCTGGCCGGGCGGGTGGTAACCCAATCGGCCACCGGGCAAACTGGCTTTGCCGCCAACCTCTCGGGTGATCTCGCACCGCTCTTCTTGCCCGACTATGCCGCGTTCTTCGGCCCCAGCGTCAGCCTTGTCGCCCAAGGCACCGCACATGATGACGGGCGCCTTGACCTCAGCCGCGCGCATCTGACGGCTCAGGCGCTGGACCTTACCGGCGCTCTGTCGCTGGCCGCCGATGGCAGCCCGCGCAAGTTCACCCTGCAAGGCCGCATCGCGCAACCCGACGGCACCCCTGTTCTGTTGCCGTTGACCTCTGATTTTCCAACCCGAATTCAATCGGCCGACATCGCGCTTGGCTATGACCGAGAGGACGGCGAAGGTTGGACCACCCGCGCCAGCCTTGCGGGCCTTGATCGGGATGATCTGCGACTGTCGTCGCTCGTCCTGTCAGGTGCAGGGCGCATCACGCCGGGCCAATTCGACGCGACCTTCCGCTTTGACGCTGAGGGTCTGCAGCCGACCGACGCCGCCCTTTCCCGGGCGCTGGGCTCGGTGGTTTCGGGTGACGCGGTGCTGACCTACGCCACTGACACACCAGGCCTGTCCATCCCAAAACTTACCCTTTCCGGGCAGGATTATGCCGCCCGCATCACCGACGCCCGGATCGGCAGTCTTGCCGACGGTCTGCCGATCACAGGGCAAATGACTGCCAGCCTTCCCGATCTGTCCCGCTTTGACGCATTGGCCGGCCAGCCCCTGCAAGGGGCGGCCAAAGCCAGCGCCTCAGGCCGTATAGAGCCGCTTTCGCGTGCCTTCGACCTGTCGCTTCAGCTTGACGGACAAGATCTGGCCACCGGCCAGCCACAGCTTGACGGGCTGTTGCGTGGACCCACCCAGCTTGCGGCGCAAGTTCAACGCGACCAAACCGGCACGCGGGTGTCAAAAGGCATCCTGACGGGCAATGGCCTCTCGGGCAGCCTTGACGGCACCCTCTCCAGTGCTGCCAGCGATGTGACTGCAACACTCGCGCTGAATGACCTTGCGGTTCTAGGTGGCGGCCTTGGCGGTTCAGCGCAGGCTAGGGCCCAGTTGACCGGCCCCTTGGGCAGTGCCCATATCACCGCCACTGCGACGGGCGAGCGTCTGCGTCTTGGCAATGCCGAACTCGACCGGCTTTTGGTCGGGCAAAGCAGCCTTGCCGCCGATCTGAACCTGCAAGATGGTCAACTGCGCATCAACAGCGCCAGCCTTGCCAATCCTGAACTCACCGCCAATGTCAGCGGTCAGGCCGACGGCACCCGTCAGGTCTTGGACATCAAGGCCCAACTGCGCAACCTTGGCCTTCTGATCCCCGAATTCCCGGGCGCGCTTTCGCTGGCAGGGTCTGTGGTCAATGACGCCGAGGGTGCGGTGGTGAATGTCGCCGGCCAAGGCCCGGGCGGGATTGATGCCAGCATCAAAGGCCGCATCGCCGCCGGGCAGGGCGATCTTACAATCACCGGCCGCGCGCAGGCCGCGCTTGCCAATGCCTTCATCACGCCGCGCGCGCTGTCGGGCGCTCTGGGTTTTGATCTGCGCCTCAAGGGCCCCTTGGCGATCTCATCCCTTGCGGGTCAGGTCACCTTGGCGAATGCTCGGCTTTCAGACCCATCACTGGCCTTTGGTGTGACTGGCATGTCTGCCCGTGCCGATTTGGCAGGAGGCCAAGCAAAGCTGACCGCCACCCTCCCACTGACCACCGCCGGCCAAGTCGCTGTTGCGGGCACTATCGGACTTGCCGCGCCCTATCCGTCAGCCCTTAACATTGCGCTTGACGGCGTCACCTTGCGTGATCCCAATCTTTATGAGACCCAAGTCCAAGGCGGGCTAAAGCTCACTGGCCCGCTTGTAGGCCAGCCGCTGCTTTCGGGCCAAATCACCCTGATCAAGACTGAACTGCGCGTGCCCTCCACCGGCTTTGGCGGCGCGGCGGGCTTGCCAGACCTGCGCCATATCCACGAACCAGCCGATGTGCACGCCACCCGTGCGCGCGCCGGACTTTTGGACAGCGCCGCCACGGGGCGCCGTGGCAGCGGCGATCTGGCGCTGGATCTGACCATCGCAGCGCCGAACCAGCTTTTCATCCGGGGCAGGGGGCTTGATGCCGAGCTTGGCGGCGAGGTGCGGCTTCTGGGCAGCCTTGCAAATCCGCAACCTTCGGGTGCCTTCAACCTGATCCGCGGGCGGCTCGACATTCTGGGCAAACGCTTTGACCTAGACGAGGCACTTTTGCAGCTTGAGGGCGATCTGGTTCCCTTCCTTCGGGTTATGGCCAGCAGCGAAAGTCAGGACATCACCGCCAGTGTCCAGATTGAAGGCCGCGCAGATGACCCCAAGGTCAGCTTCACCTCTATCCCCGAACTCCCCGAAGAAGAGGTTCTTGCCCTTTTGCTCTTTGGTCGCGGCCTGCAGAATCTCTCGGCTCTGCAAGCGCTGCAACTCGCCAATGCGGTGGCCAGCTTGGCTGGGCGAGGCGGCGAGGGTGTGGTGTCGCGGCTAAGGCAAAGCTTTGGGCTCGACAATCTGGATGTCAAAACCACAGATGAGGGCGCGGCGGAGCTGACGGTTGGCAAATACCTTGGCCAGAATCTTTACTCTGAAGTGACAGTCGACCAAGACGGAAAATCTCAGATCGACCTGAACTTTGATCTGACCGACAGCATCACCCTGCGCGGCAGTACCGGGTCTGGGGGCAACACCGGCGTTGGGGTGTTTTTGGAAAAGGACTACTGACGCTTGGCGCGCCGCCGCTCAGCGTCCACTGCCGCCCCCAACAGAACTGCATAAGCCGACACGTAAAGCCACATCATCAGCGCCGCAACCGCCCCGATAGACCCGTAAATGCGGTTGTAACTTGGAAAATTCTCCAGATAGAGCATGAACCCCCGCGTCGCCAAAACCCACAGCACCACGGCCACCAACAGGCCCCATGACAGCAAGGGCGGCGGGTTCTTCCCGTGGTTCGGTCCCAGCCGATAGGCCAGCGCCATGGCCAGCACCCCAAGTCCCAGCCCCAAGGCCATATTGGCGCCCTGCAATGCGCCAAGGCTGTAAGTGCCCAAGGGCAGAAATGCCACGACCAGCGGCAAGATCACGGCCAGAAGCAGCGCCGCCAGAACCAGACCCAACAGCACAAAGGTCAGCGACACCGCCCTAAGCTGATGCCAATGGCCCGACCGGTTCGGGCGCTGGTGAATCGCATTCAACCCCCGGATCAGCGCCGCCATCCCCGCCCGCGCCGACCACAGCGCAAACACCGTTGACAGCACTGTGGTCAGCCCAAGGTTTGAGGAGTTTACCGACATCAGCCCCTCCACCTGATCGGCCATCAGTGTGAACACATCCGGTGGCAGAACCGGGCGCAAGAGGTTCATCTCTTGCCGGATCACATCTGGGTCTGACACGAAACCCCAAATGGCAATCACCGCCGCGGCAGCGGGAAAGATCGCCAAAAAACCATAGAACGCCACCCCTGCGGCAATCAGATCCAACTCGGCTTGCTCGGTGCGCCGGTAAAACCGCCAAAGAGCGGCAAGAACATTGGGGGACAGAAATCGACGCATGGCTTTAGGATGCGGCAGCCGCGCCCGTTCGGCAAGCGGCTAGAGCCGAAACCCATCTGGGATCGTATCGTGCCCCTCGAGCACCAGATCAACCATGGTGGCCGCCACCTTGGGCGCCATGCCAAAGCCGATCTTGAACCCGCCATTGGCGACATATTCCCCCGGCCGTCCGGGCCAAGCGCCCAAGAGAGGCGCGCGCGTCTTGGCGCGGGGCCGAATCCCCGCCCAACGCTCCACCACCGGCGCATCCGCCAGCACCGGAAGTGCCGCAATCGCGCGGGCGTAAATCGTCTCTAACTGGCCGTCAGTGCCTGTATCGGACTCCCAAACCGTCTCGCTGGTCGACCCAATGGCGACCGTTCCATCGGCATGGGGGATGATGTGCAGACTGTCAGCATAAAGCTGCGGGGCGGTGCGGGCATCGAACTGCAGACGGATTGCTTGCCCCTTCACCCCATCCCCCAAAGGTCGGCCCAGATCGGCGGTCAGGTCCCGCAAACCTTGCACCCCCGTGGCCCAGATCACTGGGCCCTCGTCCGCTCCCTCTCCCAGCACCACCTCGCCGCCCTTGGCCCTGATCGCGGCCACCAGCGCTCCCGAAGCCATGCGCGGATGCAGCCGCGCCGAGAGCGTATCCACCACCACCCAGCCCGAGGGGCTTGCCGGCTCCCAAGCTCCGCCGGCGGCAGGGATCACCCGCCATTCTGCCCGTCCTTGCCACAGCGCCCGCGCCGTCTCGCCCCGCGTACGGGCAAGTTGGACCGCGGCCTCATCGGCCAAGGGCTGCAGCCGCCCGACCCTGCCATAGCCGGTCGGCAGGCCCGAGGCCGCCGTGACCCCGTCCCAGAACGCCTCGGCTATCAAGAGGCTGTCCAGCTGAAACGCCTTTTTCGGATTCCAGTTTTCCGGCACGTGGGGCGACAGCGCGCCGACGATTCCACCCGAGGCACCTGCGCCGATGGCAACCGTTTCGATCAGCCGCACCCGCGCGCCGCGCCGCGCGGCTTCCCACGCGATGCACAGGCCAAAGGTGCCCCCGCCCCGAACTGTCAGATCGACACTTGCCATTCCGGCCCGCCTTCCCCATGGTCCGCCCATTGCGGAGATACGGCAGATGACGGGCGGCGAACAGGGGCAAGGCCATGATCTGGGCGGGCTAGACTGGCGCGATGGCGTCATCCCGGTGTCGCGCCGCTTTGACGATCCGTATTTCTCGCTGAACGATGGGCTGGCCGAGACGGGTCATGTCTTTCTGGCCGGAAATGACCTGCCTGCGCGGTTGAGACCCGGCTTTCAGGTGGCCGAACTTGGCTTTGGCACCGGGTTGAACCTTTTGGCCCTGCACATGTGCAATCCCGGCCATTCGATCCGCTTTACCAGCTTTGAAGCCTTCCCGCTGGACAGTGCCGACATCGCCCGCGCGCTGGATCATTTCCCGCAGGCCCGCGCTGTGGCTGACCCCTTCTTAACCGCATGGGCCAAGGGCGAGCAGCACTTCGAGATCGGCTCTATCACCGTGGAAATCATCATCGGCGATGCCCGCGAAACCCTGCCCCAATGGCAGGGCTGTGCGGATGCCTGGTTTCTCGACGGGTTTTCGCCCGCCAAGAACCCCGAGCTTTGGTCATCCGACCTGATGGCCGAAGTCGCCTGCCACACCGCGCCCGGCGGCACCTTTGCCACCTATACCGCCGCAGGCCACGTCCGCCGCGCACTGGCCGAGTCCGGGTTTACGGTGGATCGCCGCCCGGGCCATGGCCGCAAGCGCCATATGACGGTGGGGGTCATGGCATGAAGCCCGCGCATCTTGGCATCGGACTGATGATCGCCGCCATGCTGTCGTTTTCGGTGCAGGACGGGCTGTCGCGCTATCTGGCGGAAACCTACAACACGCCGATGGTGGTGGCCTTTCGCTATTGGGTCTTTGCGGTTTACGTGATGATCCTAGCCGCCCGCCGCCCCGAGGGCTTTCGCGCCGCCATTCACTCCACGCGCTTGCCCGTCCATGTCTTGCGCGCGCTGCTTTTGGTGATCGAGATCGCCATCATGATCTGGGCTTACACCATCATCGGCCTGATCGAGACGCATGCCGTATTTGCTTTTTGCCCCCTGATGGTCGTCGCGCTCTCTGGCCCGCTCTTGGGCGAAAAGTTGAACCGCCAACGCCTCATCGCGCTGGCCGTCGGCATGCTGGGCGTCCTGGTCATCCTGCGCCCCGGGACAGGCGTGTTCAGTTGGGCTGCCGCGCTGCCCCTCGTGTCGGCCTTCTTTTTCGCGCTTTACTCGGTGCTTACTCGCCTCACCGCGCGGGCCGAGCCGAACTTCCCCTCTTTCTTCTGGCCCGCCGTGATTGGCGCGGTGGTGATGACCTTTATCGGTGTGCCAAAATGGCAAGAGGTGGCAGTGCATGACTGGCCATGGATGTTCGCCTATGCCGCCGTGTCGGTGCTGTCGAACTGGCTTCTCCTCAAAACCTATGAACTGGCCGAGGCCAGCGCGGTGCAGCCCTTTGCCTATATGCAATTCGTGTTCATCACCCTGATCGGCATCTTCGTCTTTGGCGAAAGCCTGTCGGTGGTGGTTGTGCTGGGGGTCGCGCTGGTGATAGCGGCAGGGATCTATGCCCTTTGGTCGGAAAGAACGACCCGGAATGATTGAACAAAGCAATGGCTGACCAGAACAACCGCCTTGGCACGCTGATGATGATCGCAGCTGTCTTGATCTTTGCCTTGCAAGACGGTGTCAGCCGCCACCTTGGCAGCCATTACAACACCTTTTCCATCGTCATGCTGCGCTATTGGGTGTTTCTGATCTTTGGCTATTTTCTCGTGCGCCGCAGTCAAGGCGGGTTTTCCGCGGTTTGGGCATCACCCAACAAAAAGTGGCAGGTCGTCCGAGGGGTAATCCTTGCCGCCGAAATCTGTGTGATGCAGATTTCCTTCGTAAACCTCGGCCTGATCGAGACACATGCGGTCTTTGTCACCTCCCCCCTGATCGTAGCAGCCCTTTCAGGGCCAATCCTTGGTGAGAAGGTCGGCTGGCGACGCTGGGCGGCGATTGGTGTGGGCTGTATCGGCGTGCTGATCGTGCTGGATCCGGGTGGCAGCGCGTTCTCAATCTGGGCGCTTGTGCCGCTGCTTGGCGCCTTCATCTATGCGCTTTACGCGCTTTTGACCCGCTATGTCGGGCGCACCGACACCAGCGCGGTCAGCTTTTTCTGGATGGGCCTTGTGGGTGCCATTGTTCTGACCCCGCTTGGCCTGTGGTTCTGGACGCCGATGACCCCGGCCGATTCCGCGTGGATGGCGCTCTTGTGCTGTTCGGGCATCCTTGGCCATTGGCTCTTGATCCGCAGCTATGAGGTCGCCGAGGCCAGCGCCGTGCAGCCCTTTGTTTACTTGCAACTGGTGTTCATCTCGATCTTCGGCATCACCATTTTTGGCGAGGTGCTGCGCTTGAACGTGGTGGTCGGGGCGACCATCGTTGTCGCGGCGGGCCTGTTCACCCTTTGGCGACAGCAGGTGCGCGCCCGGGCCGAGGCTAGCCGCCGCTCAGCTCAGACGTAACCCGCACAGGCCCCGCCTGGCCCTTCAGGCGTTGGCGATAGATCACCAAACTTTCGGTCACCCGCATGACATAGGTCCGGGTTTCGGCAAAGGGAATGGTTTCCACCCAATCCACTGGGTCATCGGTGCGCGGATCGCCAAATTCGCTGACCCAGCGGCGCGGGCGGCCGGGGCCCGCGTTGTATCCCGCTGCCACCATGGCCACTGTTGGGCCGAACTCTTCGATCATCTGCGCGAGATAAGCCGCACCCAAGACCGCATTGTGCGCCGGATCGGCAGTCAACTGTCGGGT
>JBMSKG010000033.1:0-15063 GCA_049419625.1 Paracoccaceae bacterium
CCGCCACCTCGATACGGCGTTGGGCGGGAAGCTTGGTGCCCACCGCCGCCTTGATCGCCTTGGCCAAGGATTTCACATCGGCTTTGGCGCGCAAGCTGATCATGCCCAAGGGGCCGATTTCGCGGATCTGGCAAAAGCCGTCAAAACGGGCATTGCCCAAGGGTGCAACCGGATCACGCATTGCCCTTCTCCCCGTCCTTGTCATAGAACACCGGGTCAACGACCCGCGCCTTCACCGTGGCGGTGGTCAGCGTGTTGAACTCCACCACATCGCCCATCCGGTCCATGCCGCCCTTGATCAGGCCCATGGCAATGCCCCTTTTCAAGGTCGGGCTGTAATAGGTCGAGGTGACCCGGCCTTGGGTGTTGCGTTGGCCGTTGCCGTTGAACCCGTCGGCAATGATATAGCTGCCATCGGGGATGACGGAACCATCCACCGCCTCGAACCCTGCTAGTTTCCAGCGGTCCGGGCTGGCCAGATGGTTGCGTTCTTGCCCACGTTTGCCCAGATAATCCGCCTTCTTCTTGGAGATCGCCCAGCCAAGGTTCAGGTCTTGCGGGATCACCGTGCCGTCGGTTTCATCGCCGATCATGATAAAGCCCTTCTCGGCTCGCATGATATGCATGGCCTCGGTGCCGTAAGGCATGACGCCAAACTCGGCCCCCGCCGCCATCAGCGCCTCCCAAAGTGCCAAGCCATGACCTGCCGGGGTGGCGATTTCATAGGAAAGCTCGCCCGAGAACGAAATCCGATGCACCCGCACCGGCAAACCGCCCAACGTGCCATCGGCGAAGGTCATGAAGGGCAGCGCTTCCTTGGACACATCCATGCCGCCCAGCTTTTCCAGAACCTTGCGGGCTTTCGGGCCCGCCACGGCGATCTGGGCATATTCCTCGGTCACGTTGGTGGCATAGACCTGCCAATCCCACCATTCGCACTGCAACCAATCCTCCATCCAGGCATGGATGCGGTCTGCCCCGCCGGTGGTGGTGTGGCACAGCCAGCTGTCCTCGGACAGGCGGATCACCACCCCGTCATCAGAGAGGAACCCTTGCTCATTGCACATCAGGCCATAGCGGCACTTGCCGATGCCAAGGTTCGACATGACGTTGGTGTAAAGCATATCAAGAAAGCGGCCCGCATCCGGGCCCTTGACGATGATCTTGCCAAGGGTCGAGGCATCCAGCATGCCCACATTGGCGCGGGCGTTCAGGATTTCGCGGTGCACGGCCTGCTCATGGGACTCGGTGCCGCGCGGATAGCAATAGGCGCGGCGCCACAGGCCGACCGGCTCCATATAAGCGCCGTTCGACTCATGCCAGCGGTGGATCGGGCTCATCCGCAGGGGTTGGAAAATCTCGCCCCGGCTTTCGCCAGCCAGCGCGCCCAAGGTCACAGGCGTGTAAGGCGGGCGGAACGTGGTGGTGCCGACATTCGGGATCTTGTCGTTCAAGGCCCCGGCCAGCACGGCCAGACCGTTGATGTTCGACAATTTGCCCTGATCAGTCGCCATGCCCAGCGTGGTGTAGCGCTTGGTATGCTCCACACTGGTATAGCCTTCGCGGGCGGCCAGTTGGACGTCGGACACCTTCACGTAGTTTTGGTAATCCAGCCACATCTTCGATTTCAGCTGAATGCCCGCGCCCTGCGGCATGATCCAGACAGCCTCCATCGGGGCCTCCGACACCACAGCAGCGGTCGCAGCCTTGCCGCCCATCTGCGCGGCCACATCAGCCAAGGTGTCCGCGGCGGACAAATGCCCATTCGCTGACCCAACCGCTATAACCATGGCCTCACCGTCTTGATTGGTGGGCGGGCGTTTGGCGTCGGGGCGGAAATGCGCCTGCGCCTCGTCCCAAGTCAGCTTGCCGCCGCAATGGCTCCACAGATGTACCACTGGCGACCAGCCGCCCGACATGGCGACGACATCACATGCCACCTCTTCCAGAACCGCACCTTCACCAGCCTGAAGGCCAATGGAAACGCCGGTCACCCGCTTGCCGCCCTTGACCTTCACAATCGCCCGGCCCGCTTCGACGCGGATGCCCATGGCTTTCGCTTTGGCAGGCAGATCACCCGTCACAGTGCTGCGCGCATCGACGACCAAAGGCACTTCAAGCCCTGCCTCTTTCAAGGCAATCGCCGTGCGATAACCATCGTCGTTGTTGGTGGCAATCACCGTGCGGTCGCCCGGGGACACAGCAAAGTTCACCACATAATCGCGCACGGCAGACGCCAGCATGACGCCGGGAATGTCATTGCCGGCAAAGGACAAAGGACGCTCGATCGCGCCGGTTGCGGTCACGATCTTGCCCGCGCGGATGCGCCACAGCCGATGCTTTGGCCGCCCGTCGCCGGGGGTATGGTCCGCCACCTTTTCATCGGCCAGCACATAACCGTGGTCATAGACGCCCGCCGCCATGCAGCGGAGACGTAGCGTAACATTCGACATTTTTTCAATGGCTTGAACGGCGTTCTTCACCCATTCATCGGCAGATTTTCCGTCGATCACATCGCCATCCATTGGCGCGCGGCCACCCCAATGGGCGGTCTGCTCCATCAAGATCACGCGGTGACCTGCCTGCCCCGCGATCAACGCCGCCTGCAGGCCCGCAATGCCGCCACCGACGATCAACAGATCGCAAAACGCATAGGCCTGCTCATAGCGGTCCGCGTCCTGACCGACCGGGGCCTTGCCCAGACCCGCCGAGCGGCGGATGATCGGCTCGAACACATGTTTCCATGCAAAGCGCGGGTGGATGAAGGTCTTGTAATAGAACCCGGCCGGCAGGAAGCGCGCGGCGTAGTTGTTCACAACGCCCACATCGAATTCCAGGCTGGGGAAGTGGTTTTGCGAGGTGCAAACCAGCCCGTCGAAAAGCTCGGTCGTGGTGGTGCGTTGGTTCGGCTCAAACCGCCCGCCCTCGCCCATGTTGACAATCGCGTTCGGCTCTTCGGCACCGCTGGCCACAATACCGCGCGGCCGGTGGTATTTGAACGACCGCCCCACGAGCATCTGGTCATTGGCCAAGAGCGAGGCTGCCAGCGTATCGCCGGCAAAGCCCGACATGCGCTTGCCGTTAAAGGTGAAATGTGCGGGACGGGCGCGGTCGATCAGACGACCGCCCTTTTGCAGACGGGTGCTCACTTGTAGCCCTCCCAGTTGGGCCGCTTGGCCTTGATCTTGGCCTGCAAATCGGCAGGCGGGGCGGAAGATTGCGCGGGATATGTGCCGAACACTTCCAAGGTGGCGGTGCAGCGCGCGGCCAAGAACCACTTGCCGCAGCCGTAGGCGTGCCGCCAACGTTCAAAATGCACGCCTTTGGGGTTTTTGCGTGCAAACATATAGGCTTCGAACTCTTCCGGGGTGGACCCCGGTCCATAGCGCTTCAGATGCGCCTCATAACCGGGGGAAAGCTCGGTTTCTTCTGCCTTTACGCCGCAGTAGGGGCATTCGAGGATCAGCATTTGATCTCTCCCTTGAATTCTGTGTTCCCAGCCATCAATGCGCCACCCCGGCAGCCACCGACTCGTCGATGAACTTGCCTTCCTTGAAGCGCCACATCGAAAACTCCTCGGCCAGCGGCCCCGGCTCGCCCTTGGCCATGAGTTCCGCCATCGCCCAGCCCGAGCCGGGAATGGCCTTAAAGCCCCCTGTCCCCCAACCGCAGTTGAAGAAGCAATTGCCAAGGGGCGTCTTCGAGATGATGGGCGAGCGGTCGCCGGTCATGTCCACGATCCCGCCCCATTGGCGCAGCATTTTCAGCCGTGAAATCATCGGGAAGGTCTCGACCAGTGCGCGCAGCGTCTCTTCGATGTGATGGAAGCTTCCGCGCTGGGTAAAGTTGTTGAACCCATCGGTGCCGCCGCCAATCACCATTTCGCCCTTGTCGGACTGGCTCATATAGCCGTGCACGGTGTTGGCCATGACGACCACATCCATGCAAGGCTTGATCGGCTCGCTGACCAGCGCTTGCAGCGCGACCGCCTCGATCGGCAGACGGAAGCCCGCCATTTCGGCCAGTTGCCCGGAATGACCGGCAACCACCACGCCCAGCTTGTTGCAGCCAATGAACCCTTTCGAGGTTTCCACCCCCTTCACCACGCCCCCTTCGGAGCGCACGGCGGTGACTTCGGTCTGCTGGATGATGTCCATCCCCATGGCCGAACAGGCCCGCGCATAGCCCCAAGCCACGGCGTCGTGCCGCCCCGTGCCGCCGCGCGGCTGATAAAGCGCGCCCAGGATCGGATAGCGCGGCCCATCGATGTTGATGATCGGCACCAGCTCTTTCACGCGGGCAGGCGTGATGTATTCGGTCTGCACGCCCTGCAACAGGTTGGCATGCACCGTGCGCAGGTAGCCGCGCACCTCATGATGGGTCTGCGCCAGCATCAAAAGCCCGCGCGGGCTGAACATGACGTTGTAGTTCAGATCCTGGCTCAGGTTTTCGTAAAGCTGCAGCGCTTTGTCATAGATCGCGGCCGAGGGGTCTTGCAGATAGTTCGACCGGATGATCGTCGTGTTGCGCCCGGTGTTGCCGCCACCCAGCCAACCCTTTTCGATGATCGCCACGTTCTTGATGCCGTGGTTTTTGCCCAAGTAATAGGCTGTTGCCAACCCATGCCCACCTGCGCCGACGACAATGACATCATAGTGTTTTTTCGGCTCTGGCGCGGCCCAAGCCCGCTCCCAGCCAAGATGATGGTTGATCGCCTGTTTGGCGATGGCAAAGACCGAATAACGTTTCATGGCAGGCCCCTTTGCGTCTTGCCTGCTTGTCCGACGGATGGCCGCAAGAACCCGTTCCACCAGCGGCACAATCGGGAAATTTGCGACATGATGGCGCCGATGTGATGCAGCAGCTGATCCTGCGGCGGCATGGCCCCTTTTGCCAAGGCGGTGAAAGGGCTACATGGGCGGGGTAACTGCGTGGGGATGACGATGGATTTGTGGCTGTTCTGGTTGATTGCTGCGGCCCTTACCGGCATGGTGCTGCTGGTTATGGTGCAGGCTCTGCGGCGGGGCGGCGACACCGATGACGAGCATCCTGACCTGAAGGTCTACCGCGACCAGTTGGCCGAGGTGGATCGCGACATGGCCCGCGGCACGCTGTCAGAGGACGAGGCACAACGCCTGCGCATTGAGGTATCACGCCGACTGCTTGAGGCCGACCGCGCCTTGCAGCGCGAGACGGTCGCGGGGCCACGCGGAAACCTTATCTGGGCTGGCGCTGTGGTCATGGCCTTTCTGGGGGGTGCCCTTTGGCTTTATGATCGCTTGGGCGCGCCGGGCTATGCCGATCTGCCGCTGGCGACCCGTATCGCAGCCGCCGATCAGGCGCTGCAGGAACGCCCCTCGCAAGCGGCGACTTTGGCGATTTTGCCGGCCATTCCCCCGGTTGACCCGGGTGAAGAGTTCAACGACCTTATGGTCAAGCTGCGCGCGGCGGTGGCCCAGCGGCCCAATGATGTGATGGGCTTGGAGCTTTTGGCACGCAATGAAAGCGCGCTTGCCAATTATCAGGCCGCCTATGAGGCGCAAACCAAACTCCTGACGGTCTTGGCAGACGCGGCTACCCCCGATCAGCGCCTCTTCGCGGCACAAATCCTGATTGCCCAAGCCCAAGGCTATGTCTCGCCCGAGGCGGAGACTTATCTGATCGACGTATTGCGCCGCGCGCCAGATCACGGCATGGCCCGCTATCTGACCGGGTTGATGTTCGCCCAAAACGGCCGTCCTGATCGGGCGTTTGAGTTGTGGCAGCCCTTGATCCTTGAAGGCCCGGAGGATGCCCCTTGGGTGCAGGCTGCGCGCGCAGACATTGAAACTGCCGCTGCACTGGCTGGGATTCCTTTCCAGATGCCCCATATGCCCGGCCCCAGCGCCGAAGATATGGCCGCAGCCGGGGTCATGACTGCCGAAGACCGGCAGGCGATGATCGAAGGTATGGTGGGCCAGCTTGAGGCTCGGCTTTTGGCCGAGGGCGGATCGGTTGAGGAATGGTTGCGCCTGATCAACGCGTTCAAGGTCCTGAATCAGACCGAACGCGGCACAGCCGCCCTGCGTGCGGCAGAGGCAGCTTTGGCCGCCGATCCGGCCGGGTTGCAATCGGTGCGCGACGCGGCCACCGCGGCGGGCTTTGGCCCATGATCCTGACCGACATCACCGAATTTCACACGCTCATGCCGCCTTATCGGGCGATCTTGGGCCTTGATCTGGGCGACAAGACCATCGGGGTCGCGGTGTCGGATCTTTCGCGGTCGGTCGCCACACCGATCGAGGTGATCCGTCGCGAGAAGTTCACGCTGGATGCCCAACGGCTTTTGGCGATTGTCGCCAACCGCAATGCCGCAGGGGTGATCCTTGGCCTGCCGCTGAACATGGACGGCAGCGAAGGCCCGCGCGTGCAATCGACCCGCGCTTTTGCGCGCAATCTGGAAAAGCTGACGGCGCTGCCCATCACCTTTTGGGACGAGCGGTTGTCCACCGTGGCGGCCGAACGTGCGCTGTTGGAGGCGGATACGTCGCGAAAGCGTCGCCGCGAGGTGATCGATCAGGTTGCGGCAGGCTATATTCTGCAAGGCGCGTTGGACCGTATGCGCGTTTTGGGGGGATCATGACCGACGAGATCTGGAAGCGTGCCGAAATCGAAAGCCCCTGCGTCAAGATCTGCGTGGTCCACCCCGAGGCGAAGATCTGCATCGGTTGCTATCGCACAATTGCCGAAATCGGCGGCTGGTCGCGGATGAGCGCGGACGAGCGGCGCCTTCTGATGGCCGAATTGCCCGCCCGTGCCAAAACAATGACCAAGCGGCGCGGCGGCCGCATGGGGCGTGGCACGGCCTGACGGGTTTAGTCCTGCAACAGCCAGTCTTGGACGCAATTCATCACGGGGCGGAAATAGGCGATCACCCGGCCCTCTGGTGGGGCTGTCGCCCCCTCGGCCCAGGGCGCGACCCCATGGACAAGGTGGCGATGCAGCAGCACCGCCTCACCAGGAACCCCCGGCACCTCACGGCGCGGACAGGTCCGAAACACCTCGGCCCGCGCGGCCTGATAGGCGGCCGTGATGTCCACATCGCCCCAGTTTTCGGGCGAATGCGGCGCAAGCGCCGTTTGCAATGCGGCCTGCATGATCTTGTGGCTGCCTTCCCAAACCACCAGGGGCGCGGCATCTGAGGTGGTCAGTGGCAGGCCCACAATCCACCCATGCGGTTCCTTGATCATGCGCAGTCGCTCTGGCCCAACGGGCAACAGCCCATCGAGATGCGCCGCATCGCGGTTCAGCCGAAAGCGGAACGCAGCTTCGGTTTCCTCATCCGAGGGGCGCGGATAGCCGGGGTGGATGGTGGACAGCTGCGCCGGATGCAGCGCCACTGGCGCAAGGCCCAAAACATCCCATGGGAGCGGCACGCCAGCGATTTCGCCATCCGCCGCATTGGGCAAAAGGTCCAAGCCCACCGCCCAGGTTCCGCCGCAGCGCAAGGGCTGATCCGTGTCGCGCAGGGCCGCAACTGCCAAGGGATGCGCCGCCTTGGCCCAAGCCAAAAGCGCAGGATGCGGGCCGATCTTGTGCCAACCGGTCACCATGCGGACCCGCGCGGGTAGCCCAGCCAAGGCAGAGCAATCATTGCGATCACGCGCATCAAAATCTCCGGTCATTGCGCATGGTATTCTGGGTTGGCTTTGGCATAGGTCAAGTCATTGGCGAAAATGCACATACGTACAGCAATGCCCAAAGCCTTGTCAGGCCGCCACACCCACCTCGGCCAGCGCCTGATCGAGCAGGTCCAATCCCGCCCCCGGACGGCTTGCTCCTTCGGACAGCACCCGCCGCCACCCGCGCGCTCCGGGGCGGCCTGCGAACAGGCCGAGCATATGGCGGGTGATCTGATGCACCCGCCCGCCCGCCTCTAAATGCGCCGCGATATAGGGTTTCATCGCCTCAACCACCGAATGCGGGCTGGGCGCATGATCTTCGCCCCACAGCGTATCCGCCCCGATCAGCACCGAAGCCGGATCATGATAGGCCGCGCGCCCGATCATCACCCCGTCAAGCCCTTGGGACAAAAGCACTTTGGCCTGCGCCAACGTAGTGACACCGCCATTGATGCAAATCGTCAGATGCGGAAACTCAGCCTTCATCCGCAGGACCAAATCATAATCCAGCGGCGGAATTTCGCGGTTTTCCTTGGGGCTAAGGCCCTGAAGCCACGCTTTGCGGGCGTGGATGATGATATGGCGTACCCCGGCGGCGGCGATCGTTTCGATGAAACCGGGCAGCACCGTGGCGGGGTCTTGGTCATCCACCCCAATCCGGCATTTCACCGTCACCGGCACATCGGCCTGATCCTGCATCGCCTTGACGCACGCGGCCACAAGCGCAGGGCGCTCCATCAAGACAGCCCCGAAACAGCCCGATTGCACCCGGTCCGAAGGACAGCCGCAGTTGAGGTTGACCTCATCATAGCCCCATGGCCGCGCGATCTTTACCGCCCGCGCCAGCTCAGCCGGATCAGACCCGCCAAGCTGCAGGGCGACAGGGTGCTCGACGTCGGAATAATCCAAAAGCCGAGGCTTGGGCCCGTGCAAAACGGCCGGGGCAGTGACCATTTCCGTGTACAGCATCGCCCGGCGCGTCATCAGCCGGTGAAACACCCGGCAGTGACGGTCGGTCCAGTCCATCATCGGGGCAACCGAGAGGCGGTGGGCGGTCTGGGGATCAGCGGTCATCCGGGGCATCCTATTGCCCGCCAGATACCGCGAAACGCAAAGGGCGTCCACCGTACCTGCCAAAGATTGCGTCACCCGCGCCACACCGGAGGCTGCAACCACATTCCCTTGCGGCCATGCCTTGCGAGACCCCTAAGGCTGGTCTATTCAGAAGATCAACGAAAGGCCCTCACCCCCATGCGCATTCTCATCACCAATGACGACGGCATCAATGCACCCGGTTTGGCCGTGCTACATGCCATCGCAACCGAGATCGCAGGTCCAGGGGGAGAGGTTTGGACTGTCGCGCCCGCGTTTGAGCAATCGGGCGTGGGGCACTGCATCAGCTACACGCACCCCACGATGATCGCCGAACTTGGGCCCCGCCGCTTTGCCGCTGAGGGAAGCCCGGCCGACTGCGTGCTGGCCGGCATTTACCATGTCATGAAAGACGCCCCCCCCGATCTGGTGCTGTCTGGCGTCAACCGGGGCAACAATGCGGGCGAGAACGTGCTGTATTCCGGCACGATCGGCGGCGCGATGGAGGCGGCGCTGCACGGCATCAAGGCCATTGCCTTGTCGCAGTTCTACGGCCCGGCCAATGTGAACATCGACGACCCCTTTGACGCGGCCGCCAAGCTGGGCGTCGGGGTCGTGCGTGCGCTTTTGGACAAAGGCCTGTGGGACGAGGCCGACTACCGGCTGTTTTACAACGTCAACTTCCCCCCCCTGCCCGCTGATGCGGTCAAAGGCACGCGCGTGGCCGCCCAAGGTTTCCGGCGCTATGCGGGGTTTCGGATTGAACCGCATATCTCGCCCACGGGGCGGCAGTTCATGTGGATCAAGGGCGGCGAACAGGGCCGCCCCACCCTGCCCGGCACCGATGTGACGGCCAATGTCGAGGGGTATATCTCGATTACGCCCTTACGCTGCGATCTGACAGCCCATGACAGGCTGCAAGATCTTGAGGCGCGGTTGGCATGATGGACCACGGCCTGCCTGACGATGACGGGACGGCCGCTGAACGCAAGATGCGCTTTTTGTTTGCCCTTCGGACCAAAGGCGTCACCGACGCCCGTGTGTTGACCGCGATGGAGCGGATCGACCGCGGCCATTTCGTGCGCGGCCTCTTTGCCGAGCGCGCCTATGAGGATATGCCGCTGCCCATTGCTTGTGGTCAGACGATCAGCCAGCCTTCAGTTGTGGGGCTGATGACGCAGGCGCTGGCGGTGCAGCCGCGTGACACCGTGCTGGAGGTGGGCACCGGGTCGGGCTATCAGGCGGCCATTCTCAGCCAATTGGCCCGGCGGGTCTACACGGTGGACCGTCACAAGCGGCTGGTGCGCGAGGCGCAGGAGCTGTTTCGGGAACTTGGGCTGGTCAATGTGGTGGCGATGACCGCCGATGGCAGCTTTGGAATGCCCGATGTGGCACCCTTTGATCGCATTATCGTGACAGCTGCCGCAGAAGACCCTCCCGGCCCCCTGTTGTCGCAATTGAAGATCGGCGGTATCATGGTGCTGCCTGTCGGCCAGTCGGATGCTGTGCAAAGCCTGATCAAGGTGACGCGGCACGAGACGGGCTATGACTATGAGGAACTGCGGGCGGTCCGTTTCGTGCCGCTTGTCGAAGGTCTTGGCAATGAATGATGGCACAAGCCGGGAACAAACCCGGGGTCAACAAGGATGAGGCGGTAATGAGCGGTTCTCGTAACGCGGTGATGAGCTTGACTGCAATGCTTCTGGTCTCTGCCTGCGCCGGGGGCGGGAATTTTGATTGGGACCTGCGCAGTGGAGCCGGGGGGCTGGACACCTCGGGTGCCGCCCTGCAGGCGACCGGGGCCCGGCCTAGGGCCGACGGGCGCGGGGTGATCTCCTACCCCGGCTATCAGGTAGCCGTGGCGCGCAAGGGCGATACAGTGTCTTCGGTGGCCGCCCGCGTGGGTTTGCCTGCGGCAGAGCTTGCCAGCTTTAACGCGCTGCAACCCGGTGACAGCCTGCGCGACGGCGAGGTTCTGGCACTGCCCAGCCGTGTGGCCGGCGCGCCGGCTGCGGCGGGCGGGGTGATCGGGTCTGGGGCGACGGCTGGATCGGTCGATGTGTCGACCATCGCCACCACGGCGCTGGACCGTGTCAGCACCACCACGCCAACGACTGCCGCCGCAACCCCGACTGCCGCCAAAACCATCGGTGGCACCAGCGGCATGGAACCGACACGCCACCGCGTGGCGCGCGGGGAAACCGCGTTCTCGATCGCGCGCAGTTACAATGTCTCGGCCAAGGCTTTGGCCGATTGGAACGGGCTTGATGCCGAACTCTCGGTGCGGGAAGGCCAGTATCTGCTGATCCCCACCCCAACGGGCGCACCGCCCGAAAAGCAAAAGGTGGCAGAGGTTTCGCCCGGCACCGGCAGCCCGACCCCGACCCCGCCCTCGGCGAAAGAGCCCTTGCCCGATGAAAAGGTGGCAACCGCCGCCGAAGTGGCCAAGGCCAAGCCTGCCGAAGAGGACATGGCCAGCCAGCGCACCACGGGATCGAAGTTTGTGATGCCAGTGCAGGGCAAGATCATTCGCGGCTATTCCAAAGGCAAGAATGACGGCATCGACATTGCCGCCGCCGCCGGAACCCCCGTAAAGGCCGCAGCAGATGGCAGCGTCGCGGCAGTTACCAAGGACACCACTGGCACGCCCATCATGGTGATCCGCCACGCTGACGGGCTGTTGACAGTTTATGCTGGTGTGGATGGGCTGAAGGTCGCCAAGGGCGATGCGGTCAAGAAAGGCCAGACCATTGCCGCCGTACGCGATGCCAATCCGTCCTTCGTGCATTTTGAGGTCCGCAAAGGCGTCGACAGTCTCGATCCTCTGCCTTACGTCCAATAAGACGGCGGCCCTTAGGCGTTCGGGCTAGGCTGCGGAAACCAAGACCTTGTCGATCCGCAACCCGTCAAGGTCGATCACCTCAAACCTGTGTCCTTGGGCGACCACATGTTCGCCCAAGCCTGGAAGGTGCCCAAACTGGTGCAGCACAAGGCCTGCGACCGTGTCATATCCCCCGGACATGTCGCGCGGCAGGCCCAGATGGTCACAAAACTCATCTGCGGGCATCCAACCGGCAACCAAAAGGCTGCCATCATCGCGCTGCACCATGGCGGGTTCGCTGTCATCATGCGTGGCAACAGCACCTGTGATCGCTTGCAGCACATCGCCCGAGGTGATGATGCCTTCAAAGTGGCCGTATTCATCATAGACCAACGCCAGATGATGCTCGGCGGCGCGCAGAACAGCCAAGACGTCCAGCGCATCGGCACGGTCCGAAACCACCGGCACCTCGTGCATGAGCGCGCGCAGATCCAGCGCCTCACGCCGCGAGATGGCGTCAAAAGCCTCGGCCAGCGTCACGATGCCCAACACATCCCCCGTGTCGCGATCTTGCACAGGCACGCGCGGGCGGCCAATGCGCCGCAGCGCAGCCACAGCTTCAGCGCTGGTCATGTCGATGCTCAGCATTTCGACATCGCGGCGCGGTGTCATCAACGCGCGCGCCTGCCGGTCTGACAGCCGCATGACGCCCGCCATCATCTCGCGCTCTTCCGGTTCCAGCACACCGCTGTCATGGGCCTCAGCCAAAAGGCTGTGCACCTCTTCTTCGGTCACCCGGTTGGCAGTGGCCCCGCGCTGGCCCAAGAGCCACAGCAGCGCACGACCCGACCGATCCAAGAGCCAAACAAGCGGCGCCGCGACGCGCGACAACAACAGCATCGCAGGTGCCATCGTGATCGCCAGCTTTTCAGCATTTCGCAGCGCCAGTTGCTTTGGAACCAACTCGCCAACAATAAGCGAAACATAGGTAATCGCAACCACCACAACGCCCACGCCAAGGTTGGCGGCCCAATCCGGGTCCACCCCATACGCCACCAGCCTGTGCGTCAGCCGAGCGCCCAGCGTTGCGCCCGATAGCGCGCCCGAGAGAATCCCGACCAGCGTTATGCCGATCTGCACGGTCGACAAGAACCGCCCCGGATGTTCTGCCAGCTGAAGCGCCGCCGCCGCGCCACGGCTTGTGGCTTCAAGCGGTCGCAGGCGGGCTGGACGCGCCGAAACAATCGCCAGTTCCGACATGGCCAGAACGCCATTCAGGCAGATCAGGCCTAGGATGATGCACAACTCAAGGATCATGATCGGGCCTAGATGGTCGTGACCCACGGCAAGTGCAAGATGAGCGCCGAAATATCGGCAGACGGGCTAGAGCCGCCCGCCTTCGCGTGCGGCCAAGTCGCAAAAGAACTGCCAAGCCACCCGGCCCGACCGTCCGCCGCGCGTCGCTTGCCATTCAATCGCCTCGGCGCGCAACCGTTCTGGCGGCACGGCAACACCATGAGCCGCACAGTATCCCGCAATCATCTCCAAATACTGATCCTGATCACAAGGATGAAAGCCCAACCACAGACCAAAGCGGTCTGACAGGGACACCTTTTCCTCGACCGCTTCGGTCGAATGAATGGCGGCCTGCGTTTCATTCTCGATCATATCGCGCGGCATCAGGTGGCGGCGGTTAGAAGTCGCATAGAAGAGCACATTCTCCGGCCGCCCCTCGATCCCGCCATCCAGAACTGCTTTCAACGATTTGTAATGCTGGTCATCATGGCTAAACGACAGATCATCGCAAAACAGGATGAAACGGTAGGGTGCCACGCGCAGATGCGCCAAAAGACGTCCCACCGAAGGCAAATCCTCTCGGCTAAGTTCCACGATTTTCAAAGGCAGCCCATCCGCCACAACTTTGGCATGGATCGCTTTGACAAGGCTTGATTTTCCCATGCCCCGGGCGCCCCACAACAGTGCGTTGTTGGCCGGCAATCCAGCGGCAAAATGCCGGGTGTTTTCCAAGAGCGTATCGCGTGAACGATTGATGCCAACAAGCAGCCCGATATCCACCCGAGACACCCGCGCGACCGGCTCCAGCCGGTCGGGTGTTGTGTGCCACGCAAAGGCCTCTGCGGCGGTGAAATCGGGCGCAGGCATGGGGGCCGGTGCCAGACGCTCCAGCGCCTCAGCGATACGAATGAGCGCGTCCGTCATGCCTTGCCTTCGGTCTCGTCGGTGGGCTCATCCTCGTCCCACAGCCCTTCGGCGCGCAATTCGGCTTCACGGCGCTTTTCGATGCGGCGGATCAGGAAGATTGACACTTCGTAGAGTGGGTAGACGGCGAAGAACAAGATCAGCTGGCTCATCACATCGGGGGGCGTGACAAGCGCCGCGACCAAAAGGATCAACACCACCGCATATTTGCGCATGCCCGCAAGACCGGCTGACGAGACAATCCCTGCCTTGCCCATCAGCGTCAGCAGTACCGGCAACTGAAAGCACATCCCAAAAGCGACAATCAGCTTCAGCGAGATGTCCAGCGTTTCGTTGACCTTGCCCTGAAACACGATGTCGATGCCGGTATCCGGCACCAGATCAGCGGGCACATCTGTGGGCACATCGGTCAGCGCCGGAATGATCGTGGCAACAATCGAAGACGCATCAGCAAAGCCAAGGAAAAAGTCCATGGCAATGGGTGTCACGACATAATGGGAAAACGCCGCACCGATCAAGAAAAGCACGGGAGATGCGATCAGGAAGGGCAAGAACGCGTTCTTTTCCGACTTGTAGAGACCCGGCGCGATGAACCGCCACAGTTGATAGCCAATCACCGGAAAGGCCACGGCAAAGCCTGCAACCATCGAGATCCGCACAAGAGTAAAGAAATACTCTTGCGGTGAGGTGTATTGCATCACCGGGTTGGGATCCCCCAATGCCCGCATCGACAACTCGATAGGATGCAGCAAGAAATTCAAGATCGGCTCGGCCACCAAAAAGCAGGCCAAAATCGCGATGATATAGGACAACACCGCCCAAATCAGACGGTTGCGCAATTCTGCCAGATGCTCGATCAGCGGTGCTGCAGAATTGTCGATGTCATCATTTTGGGTCATTCTTCCGCAGCTTTCTTCTTGCGCGGGGCCTTGGGCGCAGCAGTTTTGGGGGCAGCGGCCGCTACAGGAGTCGCGGCTTTAGATTTGTACGATCGTGCAGGTTTGGCTGCCGCGGGCTCGGCCGCCGGGCTGGCGACGCGGGAGGTCCTGCGGGAACCGGGCGTCTATGACCGCGCCTGCGCCACCGGGCGGCGGCTGATCGAGGCGTTCACGGGCATGATCCAGGCAGCCGGGCTGCCGGCCCGGATCGTGGGGATGCCGGTGCTGTTCGACCTGATGTTCCTGGAAGGAGAGGTCGCCAACTACCGGGACACGCTGCGCCAGGACATGGACGCGCTGGGCTACCGCTCTGCCGCTCTGGAAGCTGCCC
>JBMSKG010000034.1:0-15061 GCA_049419625.1 Paracoccaceae bacterium
GGGCCTGCCGGAACGCGCGCTGGGGTGGTGGTCACGCCGTCGGCGCGCCGCAAGAGGCGCGTGGCCTCGCCGGCAGGGGTGAACTCCAGTGTTTCGGGGTTCTCTTGATCCCACGCCAGCCCACCTTTTTCCCCTGCGATCCGGAAGCGCAAGGCGTTCTTGGTGCCCGGTGTGATCTGACTGGCCCAGATCATCCCTTTGGCACCAGATGCAAATCGCAGCATCACTGCAGCATTGTCATCGAGCCTGCGGCCCGGCTCAAAGGCCGTGAGGTCCGCCAAGACCGCCTGCAGATCCAGCCCAGTGACAAAGATCGCTAGATTGGCGGCATGGGTTCCGATATCGCCGATGCAGCCGCCCTCACCCGATAAAAGTGGGTCCGTACGCCAGACCGCCTGCTTTTGTCCGGTTTGCTCCACGGGCCCGACCAGCCAGTCCTGCAGATATTCCACTTGCACATGGCGCACGGCCCCGATCGCCCCCCGCGCGATCATTGCCCGCGCTTCGCGGACCATCGGATAGCCCGTGTAGGTCTGTGTGAGCACAAAGGGTACCCCCGTGCTCGTGACCAGTGCGGCCAATTCCTGCGCTTCGGCCAGCGTCGCAGTCATCGGCTTGTCACAGATGACGGCGATGCCTGCGCGTAGAAACGCCGTGGCCACTGAGGCGTGCAGGTGGTTCGGTGTGACGATCGCAACGGCATCGATTCCGTCAGGACGCGCAGCCTCGGCCTGCGCCATCTCGGCAAAACTGGCATAGCTGCGCTCGGGAGCAATGCCCACCTCCGCCGCCGATGCCATCGCGCGCGCTGGATCTGATGACAGCGCCCCCGCGACAAGGTCCCACCGCCCATCCAGACGAGCGGCCATGCGGTGAACCGCCCCGATAAAGGCCCCCTGCCCTCCGCCCACCATGCCCAGTTTTAGCGTCATGCCTTAATCCCCAACATTTGGCGCAACACCTCCGAGTTGGCTTGACCACTGGCGAAATCGTCAAAGGCTTGCCCCGTCACCTCGATCAGATGGCGGGTAATGAAAGGCGCACCTTCAGCTGCACCCTGAGCAGGTGATTTGAGAAAACACTCCCATTCCATCACGGCCCAGCCGCGATAGCCGTGCTGTGTCAACCGCGTAAAGATTGCGGAAAAATCCACCTGCCCGTCCCCAAGGCTGCGAAAGCGCCCTGCCCGCTCGGCCCAAGGCGAATAGCCAGAATAGACGCCTTGCCGCCCATCGGGACGGAACTCGGCATCCTTCACATGGAAAGCCGAAATCCGATCATAGTAGAGATCGATGAAGGCCAGATAATCCATCGCCTGCAGCAGGAAATGCGACGGATCATAGTTGATGCGCGCGCGCGGGTGTTCGTCGACGGCGGACAAAAACCGTTCCCAGCTTGCGCCATCGAACACATCCTCGCCAGGATGCAGTTCAAAGCCAATATCCACGCCCGCCTCGTCATAGGCGTTCAAAATAGGACTCCACCGGCGGGCAAGTTCAGCAAAGGCCGTTTCGACCAGCCCTGCGGGGCGCTGCGGCCAAGGATAAAGATACGGGAAGGCCAGCGACCCGGTAAAGCTGACCGTCCCCCCAAGACCGAGCCTGCGTGCGGCGCTGGCAGCCTTGGTCACCTGATCGACCGCCCAAGCTTGACGTGCGTCAGCATTGCCGCGCAGGGCTTGCGGAGCAAACGCGTCAAAGGCCGCATCATAAGCGGGGTTCACCGCCACAAGCTGGCCCTGCAGATGGGTGGACAACTCGGTGATTACCACGCCCGCATCTGCGCAGATGCCAGTCACCTCATCGGCATAGGTCTGGCTTTCGGCGCAAAGCTCTAGATCGAACAGCCGCTTGTCCCAGGACGGGATTTGCACCCCCCTGTAGCCCAGCCCTGCGGCCCAAGCGACGATCGAGGGCAGAGTGTCAAACGGTGCAGCATCGCCTGCGAATTGCGCAAGGAAAATGCCTGGCCCCTTGATCGCGGCCCCCATCACGCGACCCATTCCGACAGCATGGCAAGCGGGCGGATTTCGACAGGACGGGCCAGCAGCCGGTCCAGTTGCGAAAACAGCGGCTGCAGATGCGGCATTGCCAGATGCGCGTCCAGCGCGGCGCGGTCGATCCAGTTTTCGTAAAAGACAAACACGCAAGGATCGGCGGCATCAGCATGGAAGTCGTAATTGATGCAGCCCGGCTCGGCCCGCGTCGGGGCCACTTGTGCGGCCAGCAGGGCGGCGAGTTCTTCGCGCGTGTCAGGTCGGGCAACGACGGTACCAAGGATCGTGTACATTTTTAGCCTCGCTTTTGGCTGAGGGCGACGGCGAAGATAATGATCGCGCCCTTGGCGATAAGTTGCTGGCTGAACTCCAGCCCCATCAAGATCAGTCCGTTGTTGATCATACCGATCATGAGGGCGCCGACAATCGTCCCGATCACGGTCCCTTTGCCGCCAAAGAGGCTGGTGCCCCCAAGAACGGCAGCGGCGATGACCGAAAGCTCATCGCCTTCGCCAAGCTGAAAACGGCCTGATTGCAGGCGTCCGGCATAAAGCATCCCGGCAAGTGCGGCGGCACAAGAGGACAAGACCAGCACCTTGAACTTGATCGACGCTGTGTTGATGCCAGAATAGCGCGCGGCCGTCTCACCACCGCCCGTGGCCAGTACCCGGCGGCCAAAACCTGACCGACGTAGCGCGACATGGCCAATGCCTGCAATTAGGGCCATCCAGAACATCAGGACCGGAATAGGGCCAACCGAGCCGCCGCCAAATATCCAAGAGTAAGATGGCGACAAGATCGGCACCGCTGCAGTGTCGGAAATCCACATGGCCACGCCCTTGGCAATGCCCATCATTGCCAGCGTGGTCAAGAAAGATGGAATCCCGATCCTTGTGGTCAGCCAGCCATTGAACACCCCCACGGCCAGCCCTGTGGCCAGCCCAGCGAGCACACCGCCCAAAGGCCCCGCAACAGATATCGCCAAGGCGACCGTCACAGTCGTAAGACCGGCGACAGCACCGACCGACAGGTCGATCTCGCCGGCCGACAGCACAAAGGTCATGGCCACCGCCATCACCGCGATCATCGCGGTTTGACGCACGATGTTCAGTAGGTTGTTGGGGTTCAAAAAGCCTTTGTCGTTCAACGTCACCGCAAAGATGATGAAGATCACGATGAAACCGATATAGATGATATTCTGCCGCCAGTTGGCGAAGAAGCCCCCGGCGGGGGCGGTTGCTGCCTTAGCCATGGCTGGGCTCCTTGATGCTTAGGGCTTTTTGAATTTCGATCTGCAGACGGCGCTCGGCGGCTTGCAGCGCGTGTTCGGGGTCACTCTCGGACGGATCGTCCAGATCGGCGCGGTCGAGCATTTGATGCGCACGACCATCGGCCATCACGAGGATGCGGTCACAGGCAGTTAGCAGCTCCGACAGTTCCGAGGAGATGACGATCACACCCTTACCTGCCTGCGCCAAATCGCGCACCAGACGGATGATTTCCGCCTTAGACCCAATGTCGATACCGGCCGTAGGTTCATCCAGGATCAGAATCTCTGGTTCTGTTGCCAGCCATTTGCCGATCACCACCTTTTGCTGGTTGCCCCCCGACAGGGTCGAGACCGCATGATCTTGGCTGGCCGTCTTGATCGATAGGCGCTGGATCATTTTGTCTGCCACCGCCCGGACACGCGAGCGATCTACAATCCCCCGTGGCGAGATGCGACCGATCACAGCCATCGCCATGTTGTCGGCAAGGCTATGGGCGGGGATAATGCCTTGTGTCGCCCGCGCCTCCGGCACCAGCGCCACACCATGGGCGATCGCATCGGCGGGGCGGCGGATGGCGACCTTTTCGCCCTTGATGCGGATATCGCCTGCCACCGCAGGTTCGATCCCCGCGATGACCCGCGCCAAGGCGGATCGGCCAGACCCGAGGAGTCCCGCAAGGCCCAAAACCTCACCCCGGTGGAGGGTGAAGCTCACCTCTTCGGGTTTGTGCAAACCGGTCAGGCCCACAAGTTCCAGCAGCACCTCGCCCCGCACGACATCGCCACGCACCACATCAGCGAGGCCTTTCGACCGTTTGCCGACGATATGTTCGATCATGACATCGATGGGCAGTTCTACCAGTGGCGCTGTAATGACATGCTGCCCATCGCGCAGGATGGTGGCGCGGTCTGCGATGCGGGCAATTTCATCCATGCGGTGACTGACATAGATGATGGCCACACCATCGGCTTTCAGCTTCCGCAAGAAGATGAACAATCGCTCGACATCTGACACCGACAGCGCTGTCGAGGGCTCGTCGAGGATCAGAACACGTGCATCCTGACTGATTGCCTTAGCAATCTCGGTCAATTGCTTTTGTCCGGCCCCAAGATCGCCCACCAGCGCAGTCGGATCGACCTGCACCTGCAGCATGTCAAAGATAGCCTGTGCGCGACGGACAGAGTCCGCGTCGTCGATCATGCCGCGCGTATCCCGCGCCTCACGGGTCAGAAAGACATTCTGCGCCACAGTCAGCGTCGGAACCAGCGACATTTCCTGAAAATTCATGGCGATGCCCGCAGCTCGGGCCGTCTCGGGCGTCGGGGTAGCCAGCTTCTGACCGGCAACTTCGATTTCGCCCGCATCGGGCACATGCACGCCGTTCAGAACCTTAAGGATGGTGGATTTCCCCGCTCCGTTGCCCCCCAAAAGAGCATGGACTTCTCCGGCGTATACCTCGAAATCCACGCCATCCAGCGCCCGCACACCGCCGAAGGATTTTGAAATCCCCGTCATGCGCACTGCGACAGAAGGCTGCATCGGAGCGGGGGCAGTCATTCCACCCGCTCCCATTTGCCGGTTTCACCCGACCGCAGCAGGGCATCAGCCACCAGTTCAGTCAGCAACCCGTCCTCAAAATTCGGACTGGGTTGTTTGCCTGTGGCAATGGCGTTGAAGAGGTCGAAGCATTCCACGATCTTGGTCTCCGAATAGCCGATGCCCAAGCCCGGGATGGGCCAAAGTCCACCGCCGTAGGGATGCGCAGGACCCGTGTAAACGGTGCGGAAGCCGCGCGCATCGGCAGGATCGTCGGCGAACATCACTTGCAACTCGTCACGACGTTCATAGTTGAAGGCAATCGACCCCTTCGTGCCATGAATTTCCAGCGTGATAAAGTTATTGCGGCCCCAAGCGTTGCGGGTCGCCTCAAGGCTGCCGATCGCTCCGTTGCCAAAGCGCAGCATCGAAACCACCTCGTCATCCACATCGACGGGCGCGCGTTCCGCATCGGCGGATTTCTCGGATGCGCCCAGTTTGTCGACGCCGCCCTGCTGGATCGGGCGCGTGGTCACATAGGTCTTGGTCATCGCGATCACCTCGGCAATTGGGCCGACAAGGTAATGGGCAAGGTCTACGACATGGGTAGCAATATCACCCACCGTGCCGGAGCCTGCGATTTTCTTTTGGAAGCGCCAAGACAGCGGACCATTTTCATCCGCCGACCAGTCTTGCAGATAGGTGCCACGGAAGTTCAGGATGCGGCCAATCCGACCTTCATCGATGTATTTCTTGGCCAGCGCCACGGCGGGCGTGCGGCGGTAGTTGAAGGCGACCATGTGGATGATCCCCGCAGCCTTTGCGGCCTCAGCCATCGCGCGGGCCTCTTCCACGGTGCGCGCCAGCGGCTTTTCGCAGATGATGTGCTTGCCCGCCTTGGCAGCCGCGATGGCGATTTCGGCATGGACGTTGTTGGGGGTGCAGATGTCGACCACGTCTATATCAGGCCGTGTCACAACCGAACGCCAGTCGCTGGAGGCTTCATCAAAGCCAAAGCGGCGGCGGGCTTCTTCAGCCGCTCCGTCGGTGATGTCCACAACCACCTTGCGGTGCGGGATGGCCGGGGCAGGCCAGAAGAACATCGGCATAGAGGCATAGGCCATGGCATGCGCCTTGCCCATGAACCCGCCGCCGATCATGGCGACGTTCATCACTTTGGTCATTGTCGGTCTCCGGAATGGGGGGTGGGCCTTCGCGTGTGGGAAGCAATCACCACCCCGTGGGCCAAGTTTGCGCGCGAGGTGCTAAAAGCACCCCGCGCGGCCTCACTTATTGCATTGAGGATTTCACGTTTTCGGTGGCCTCTGTGGAATAGACCTGCTTCCAAGCCTCCAAGAGGTTGTCCTGGCTGACCGGCAGCGCGGGCAGCGCGACAAAGTCTGGCGCGTCCTTGTCCAGCAGGGCATAACCCGCCAGCTTCGCCTCGACCACGCCGGCATCATAGGGGCGCTGCGCCCCCAGACCCTTGATGAAGCCACCCTGAGCCATGCTGATCGCGACGTTTTCGCCAAGGTCCACGGTGGTGATGATCAGATCATCCCGCCCGTTCGACCGCGCGGCAGCCATGACGCCTTCGGCCGGAACGTCCCAGACCGCCCAGATGCCCTTGATGTTCGCATTCGCGGTCAACATCGCGCCCGCTGCCTTTTCGGCATCGCCCGAGAAGTCCGGCCCACCGATCCCCTGTTCATCGACGATCTTGATGTTCGGGTAATCGCTGGCGATCGTGGCCTTGAAGGCGTCATAGCGCTGCTTGGTCACGAAGAAGTCGGCGGCGTGGAACACCAGACCGATTTCGCCGCCATCGGGACCAAGCGCCTTGGCCATCAGATGGGCGGCCGCAACGCCGTTGCCATAGTTATCAGCTGAGACGACCGAGACATAATCGGTCCCCGGCACGAAACCTGCGGGCACGTTGTCCATGAACACGAGCTTGGCGCCTGCCTCTGCTGCTGCGCGATAGGCGGCTGCGGTGGCGGTTGGGTCAGTCGGGATCGACACGATGATGTCGGGCGACTGGGCCATGATGGTTTCCAAATCGCTGACCTGCTTTTCGGGCTTAAAGCCCGCATCGGTCACGGCGATCACTTCGATCCCCATGGCGTCGAACTGGGTTTGCAACCCGTTGATCTGTGCCTGGCTCCAGTCATTGCCGCCGTAGTGCATGACGATGGCCGCGGTAGCACCCATCTCCTTGATCTTCGCCAGTTCCTCGTCAGTCAGGACGACATCCGAGGCGGGCGAGGGATTTTCGCCGCTGGGTCCTTTGGACAGGACGGTTTCCTGCAGTTTTGCAAGAGCCGCGTCAGGATCGGCAAAGGCCGGCATTGCAGCGCCCATCACAAGTGCAAGCGCTGTGGCAGAGCCCAAAAGGCTGCGTCTGGTCAACATGTCTTCTTCCTCCCAGAGAAATGGCGGGGATGATCCCCATTAGGTGGGTTGGCGGTCTAGCCCGCAATAGCCCGGTTCAGGTAATTCATGCTTAGGCGCGCCCCCTCAGCGGGGTCGGGCCAGGCGTCAAGCTCGGTGCAGACCCAGCCGGTGAAACCAACATCCTTCATCGCCTCAAGGATCGGCCCGGTTGGGACGTCCCCCCGGTCAATTGGAGTGAAGGCGAAAGGCTGGCGCTGGAACCCTTTAAGGTGGACATAGGAAATCCGCGCCGCATGATCGCGGATCAGCTTTGCCGGATCACCACCCGCCGCGGCCAGATGCGCGGTGTCAGGACAAAAATTGATCGAGGTCAGATCGAAGATCTTGGCCACTTCGGCCGGACCTTCGACGATTGTAGACAGGTGCGGGTGATAATGTGCCTGCAGCCCGCGCGCGTCGGCCAGCGCCTTCACTCGGTCAAGCGCCGCGCCCAGCTTGTGGTAATCAGGCTCTCGCGTTCCATCAAAGCGTTTCGCACCACCCCCGACCACCAAATGCGGGGCGCCCAACTCGGCCGCACGGTCGGCCGCACGGGTCACGCGGGCCAGTTCCTCGGGCAGGATATCGTCGAAGATAAAGTTTCCACCCGCATAGCTGGCGACCAATGCCAACCCGTTGTCAGCCAACATCTTGCGCATCTCGGCAGCATTGCGGTCCAACAGGTTTCCATCGAACATCTCGACCCCGGCATAACCCGCAGCGGCGATATCAGCACAGGCGCGGTCCATATCGCCAAAGGTGCGATAGGCCAGTTGTGTGACCGAAGTGACGCCAACCGCGTCTCCGCCGAGGCCACCCCAGCAATTGGCGTGATAGGCCAGTTTCCACGTTGTCATCCGTATCCCTCCCTTCCGAGCAGGTGCCGCGGTTTGTCCCCGCACCGCCCGAATTCCTGTCGGCCTCCTCTGACCGTGACGACTCCGTTAAGCGCCAATTTAACACTCGTCAACATTTTTAATGCTGATCTTCCCATACTTTTGCATTTTATCAGCAAAAGTTTTTCCTTGAACAGCAGAAGTCATGGCTTTATCCCTTCCGAAACCCTGCAAGGAAACGCCTTTGCCCCCGAATGACACTGACTTCAGCGAATCGGCCCGCCAGCGTGGCAAGGGGCGTCCGCGCACGGTGGAAACCGCCGCGCCGTCGCTGGTCGAACTGCTGAACCTCGTGCGCACAGGCGCGGCCAGCACGCGGCAGGAACTTGAACGGCACAGCGAGTTTGGCCGCGCGGTGGTCGCCGACCGGCTGACGATGCTGGGCGATCTTGGGCTCGTGGATGAAAGCGAACTGGGGACTGCCACCGGGGGCCGGGCGCCGCGACTTGTGCGGTTCGCCGCCCGCCGCGCCGCGATCCTCGTCGCAACGCTGGACCAGACGGCAATCGGGGTTGGCGTGGCCGACCTATCGGGCAACCTGCTGACCGAACACCACGAAGCCGCCGACCTCACAGCGCCGCCCGATCAATTGACCGACCGCCTGAGCGCGCTCTTCCGTTGGTCGATGGACCGCCATGCGGCGCCGGGGGGGCTTTGGGGCATCTCGCTCTCCGTCCCTGGTGCCGTTCAGGGTACGGCAGAAAGCGACTTTCTCGCCGCCACCCCACCCGTCCTGCCCGCATGGGAAGGGTTCCCACTGGTCGAGACACTGACCCGCAGCTTTGGCGTTCCGGTCTGGATGCGCTCCAGCGTCGAAACCATGACGATGGGCGAATTGCACGCCGGCGCCGGAACCGGCTTGCGAACCATGCTCTTCATCAAGGTTGGCCGCCGCATTGGGGCTGGCATCGTCTGTGACGGCCAGCTCTATCGCGGCGCGCAGGGCGCGGCGGGGCTGATCGGGTCGCTGCCTGTGACGGCAAGCGGTCGCAATGGGACTCTGGACGCATTGGCGGGATCAGACATGATCCAGCGCGAAGGGTTGGCTGCGGCACAGGACGGCCGCAGCCCTGTCCTTGCCGACATCCTGCGCCGTGGCGGCGAAATCTCGGCGATCGAAGTGTCGCAGGCCGCCCAGATGGGCGATGCGACCTGCGTGGCGATCCTGTCCAATTCCGGCCACCTGATCGGACAGGTGGTCGCCACGCTTGCCAATGCTTTGAACCCGGAACTGATCGTGCTGTCAGGGGCGATCGTACAGACCAACGACATCCTTCTGGCCGCGCTGCGCGAAGCGGTCTACGGCGCCTCTCACCCGTTCGTGACCCGCGATCTGCGTATCATCCGCTCTCAGATGGGCAGCTCTGCCGGATTGGTGGGCGCGGCACGGGTGGCCTCCGAGGCGCTCTTTGCCCCGACCTTCTTGAAGGAATGGGTAATGCAGGGCAGCCCGCGGGCCCATCCTGCCCTTACAGCCCTGCACGCTCGTCTTGCGGTGGATGTCCCGCCACGGAACGCCCCGCCCCTGCCCCCGGCAGTGCGGAACGGAAAGGAGCCCTTCGCATGACGATCTCTGGCCTCGGTCCCCACGGTGAACGCGCGGCGCCGCCAGAGCGCGTCAGCCTTTTGCCCGACGACCGCTCTGCGGCCAAGATGGCCGGGTGGCGCGTGGCTATCGTGCTGCACACGCTGGAAAGCGACTGGGCCAAGCAGCAGCTGGCGGGGATCGTCGGCATCCTGGGCGATTGTGGAGCGGCGGCCGTCGACGTCGTCGACTGCGGCTTCTCACCCGAACGGCAGGGCGCCGAACTGGACCGCCTGATAACCGAACGCCCTAATGCGATCATCTCGCTTCCGGTGGCCAACGAACAGGTCGCCGCTGCCCACGCCCGAGTCTCTGCGGCAGGGATAAAGCTGGTCCTTCTGGACAACGCGCCTACGGGCCTGCTGCCTGGAACCCACTATACCGCGCTGGTGTCAGCCGACAACTTCGGCCTTGGAAAGATCGCTGCGGCGGGTCTTTCATCCCAACTTGCCCACGGGGCCGAAGTGGGTGTTTTGGGATTCGCCGCCGATTTCTTCGCCACGAATGAGCGCGAGATCGCCTTCACCAAATGGCTGCAAGCGAACCGCCCTGACATCACGACACGCATCCAGCGCTTTGCACGGATCGAGGACGCAGCCGTCGCCGCAGACGCCCTCTTGTCAGACCATCCCGCACTGGCGGGGCTGTTCGTGGTGTGGGACACGCCCGCCATTTCCGTCGCCGCCCGCCTGGCGGAACGCGGTGCCAACCTGCCAATGGCCACCGTCGATCTGGGCGAGGTGGCGGCGATCAGCCTCGCGCGGGGAGGCTCGATCTGCTGCATCGCAGCCCAGCAGCCTTTTTTGCAAGGTATTGCTGCCGCACAAACCGTCATACTTTGCCTGCTGGGCCGCCCCGTTCCAGCCTGGATCGCCTTGCCCGGAATTGGTGTCACGCGCGAAAACGTGGTTGAAAGTTTCCAAACGGTCTGGCGTCAACCCGCCCCGAAAGAGGTGCTTCGCCTGCGCGGCTTGTCCAGAGGTCAATAGCGTAGGGCGGCACCCCTTCAGAAGAATACGAGCAAGGCTCTGGTATCCCAGGGCCGTTGGGGTGATAGCAAAAGGCCGCACTGTTAGGCAGACTTTAAGTGACTGATTTGGCTTTGAAAAGGTGATTGCGGGGACAGAATTTGGCTTGTGCCGAACGTCTGTAGCTCTTTGTGGGACGAAGAATCTCCCTACTGAGTCTAGGTCTTAAGCCGAAAGCTAAGCGAGCAAACAGGGTCGGTAGTTCCCATGGTAACCCACTGTGCGTAGAAGATTTTGTTACCTTCCGCGACGCCAATTGCGCGATTGAAGCAATGGCCCCGCTTATCCCAGATGTCCCTGCTTTTCATATTTCGATCCTTAATCTGAAATCCCTTTGCGGATAAAGTCCAGTCGATAGCTATAAGGTGCGACTTCATTGACCATCACCCTGTCCCCTGCCCGCGCCCCATGACCTTCGAAGAACTCCCGGATCCAGCCACGCTTACGGAAGAACCGCTTGGAACCGTCGAGGTCGGTCATGACCACATTGCCGCCACCCCAATCCACGGCGACTTCGCGCTGGGCGGCGGAAGCGAAGTTCGATCCGCCGATCGCATCGGCCGGAAACTGCTCAAAGAAGCTCCTCAGATAGATGTGGTTGTTGTCGATGTTGCCCTGCGTGATTTCGGTCGTGCCGATGTGGCGGCCCGAGTGCTGGCGCGGGATTGGGTCTGGCGACGACAAGGGTGCGGTCGGGATTTGCTGCACAAACAGCACCGGGTCGTCGCTGTCCTCGATCAGGTCAAAATCAGTGTCGTCCGTAATCGTGATCCGGCCCGTCTGAACCGGATGCTGCGTGCGAACGGGCTGAACACCTTCTGCGCGCAAGACCACTTCCGCTGATGCGCGGGCATCCTCGCCAGCGTCGTGGTGCTCGAACACGAGGCCAAGATGCTGCTTAAGGTTTGCGAGACCGTGTCCACCGTTGCCCCGAAGCTCGGGCCAAGCGGTGCGGGCAACATAGACGCTGTCGCGCCAGTCCCACTGGGGGACGGGCAGATCGCAGTTGCCACAGGCAGCTGCGACGGCGCTGCGGTCAAAGCCAGAGTGCTGATAGACCGTCGCGCAGTTCAACGCATTCCGCAGGATCGGCAGCACCTCGGCAAAGGTCGGGGAGCCCTTCACCGTGCGGGCGCTGATCCCGTGAAGGTAGGTGAACACCCAGCGCTCCACCTGCGGGTCAACGTAAGTCATCCAAGTCTCGATGGAATTGTCGGGGCGCACGCAGGCAACACCGATCTGGCAAATGCTGTGACGGTCGTTGTTCGCCGTCTCGACGTCCAGAGCAAAAAAGCGGAACGGTCCCTTGGGAAAAGGCGTGACACGTGTCTGCCGGTTGGCCACGGGCTTCGGCGCAGGCGCCGCGACAGGATCAACCATCGCGGAAAGGAAGCGCAAGCGCTGACGTTCGATGGCCGCCAGTTCCGGTGCACCCCATCCAAGACGGCGCAGTGTGGCTTCTACCAGATTGACCGGCTCGTCATAGGCCTCCATCCGGCGCCGGTTCCAAGCGATTGCGTGGTCAGGCGCGAGTACAAGCACCTCTGCCTCCAGCCGGGCAATATCCGCTGTGTCAGGCAAAGGCAGCCAGACTGCGCGGCAATGATGGACGACAAATTCACTTCGCAGCGCCTTGGCAATCTTCCATCTGCCGCGGCAATCACATCCTTGCGGTCGCGCCACATCCGGCCGGTGTTGTACATGGCCGAGAAGTAGTGGCTCATGTCCTCCGACCCTGTCCGATGGCGTTGATGGATCCGCTGGTAGAATGTCTGATCGGTTGAACTTGTCGAGCCAATGTAGCGAAGATCACCATGGTGATCGACGAGGCCATAGAGGCCGCGCGCATCGCTTGGCGCCTCTAGGGTCGGGCGCGGCGTCGCCTCCAGAAGAGCGGAAAGCAGGTTTTCGGCAGAGAAACGCATTGTCACACTCCGTATCACATAGACATCAACTGGCGGCGTTCGATGCGCTTCCAATCGCGCCCCGAAACAATGCCCCAATTGCCCGCTTCATTCGGACGGCGCCAGCGCGGCGTGGCCATCTTATGAAGGGCAAACAGCGCCTCGTTGAAGGAGGGAAACCAAACCTCCTCACTCTTCGCGCCGATCATGAACTTGCCGCCGCGCGCGAGGCCGGGATGGAAATGGCTGCCATCCGCCGCGACAGGGACGAATACCAAATCGTCCGAGAAATCCAGTCTCGGCGCCTCGGGTGCGGCTTCATCCGGCTGCTGCCAGATAGAAGCGAAGAACTCCTTCCGCCCTTTCAACCACGCGGCAGCACTGACTGCCGTCGCACGCTGACCGACCTTTTCCAGACCACCATCACCACTCGAGAGGATGTTACGGATCCGGCCTTCCGTAACGCCACCGAAAAGTGCGAGCGACTGCAGATCAACCTCGCCTTCACCGATATCAATGGCATGGCGGGAGAGGGCAAGATTGATGATGCGACCAATGGCATTTTCAGCGGATGGCCCGACGAGCAAACGAAACTGATCAAGCTTCCCCGCAAGTTCGGCAACCCAATCCGGACGCTCCGCCAACGGGACATCTGACGGCGTAACCCCATAAAGTGCATAGATGCCGACATTATCGATGAGCTTTGCGCCGCGCCAATCCAGACCGATTGACGGCCAATAGGTCACAAATACCTCCTGCCATGTGTCACCCTGCACATCGGGGCCGTAAAGCATTGTGCGCAGATGTGGCGCGCATTCTTTCTCGCCAAGAACTGCTTCTATCGCCTGAAAATGCGGGGCAAGAAAGTCCAAGATTTCCGGGCCATAGTCCCAATCAGCGGGGTTGTAGCCGGTCAGTTGGTTCTCAAACCAAGCCTGGCGGCGATCTTCAGCGCTCATGGTTTCGGGAGTAGCTCAGTCCGCGAACCAACGATCCGCGTGCAACGCTCGCTAACTAACCAGCAGATGAGTCACATGGAAAAAATGGGGACAATACGGCGAAACGCATAAAAATCAATAATTTCAAGATCTATAAGAGATTAGTGGCGGAGTGGAAGGGATTCGAACCCTCGAGACGTTGCCGTCTGCACCCTTAGCAGGGGTGTGCCTTCGACCACTCGGCCACCACTCCGTCGACCCGTTTAAGGGCTAGGGCGGGTGGGGGCAAGGGGGAAGGTGAGGGTCGAGACAAGTAGATTGGATATCGTCGGGCAATCGCTTCGCGGTTCGGTATACAGTGTCCCGGTCTGAAAGCATTGTCGGGAACGGATTATGTGTCCAGCTTCAAGCTGGCCCCAGACATTGCGGTGTCCAAAGAGTCTATCAAGCCTTGCTCGATCAGTCATTCAAACAAGGATGATGACTGGGTCAATGGTGGAGCAGAGGGGGATCGAACCCCTGACCTCGTCATTGCGAACGACGCGCTCTCCCAACTGAGCTACTGCCCCAACGAACCGGCGAAAGAGGTGCCGCATCAGCACGAAAATGTCAAGCAAAGCGAGGATTGGAAGGGGCAGGCCAATCGGCCTGCCCTGTTGCCAGCCCAAGGGGCAAATCGGGTTGGGTTCAGCGACGCGACAATGACCGCAGCGCTTTAGCCAGGCTTAGCGGCATGCGGGATGTTCCAGAATATCGCCGGCATCATCGCAACCCGAGCCGCCCTTGACGCGCTTTTTCTTGCGCTTGTCGAAGTCGCCCTGCAACATCTCTTCGAACGCAATAATGCTGCTGCCCGTGGTCGCAGCGCTGACCGGGGCGGTCAAAGTAAAGGCGAGTGAGGCAAGCGTCGCAGTCAGGATAAGGGTTTTCATGAAGGTCTCCAATCGGGTCAAGGTTTCAATACCCCCGATCCTGACCCATGCAGCCCAAAATCAGAACCGACCTAGGGCTTGCGAAATGCCCAAGCCCGATGGGACCTTGGTCCGGGTCGATACCGGCCCTTGGTCAATCTTTCAGATGTGCCCGAGCCAACATCGCGGCCTCAACCCGGTTGCGGACATGAAGCTTTTGCAGGATCGCGGTCATGTAGTGTTTGACGGTCTTTTCCTGCAGGTCCAGCGACTGACCGACTTCGCGGTTCGACAGACCCTGTGACACGAGTCGCAGGATGTCTTCCTCGCGCTTGGTCAGGTCAGCCAGCGGATTGGCCGTGACTGCGCCGCGGTTTCGCATACCCACCAAGAGCCGCCCCGCAAGGCCGGGCGACACATAGGACTGCCCGTCAGCCAACCCGCGCACCACCTCGACCAACTCGCCCGCACCCACCCCTTTCAGGACATAGCCTAGGGCCCCAAGCTTTAGCGCTTGTATCAGATCATCATCCTCCTCCGATGCCGTCAGCATGGCCACCTTC
>JBMSKG010000035.1:0-14951 GCA_049419625.1 Paracoccaceae bacterium
CAGAATAATCGTATGGGTTTGGCGGCCAGCGCCTGCCAAAAGGGCGCTGTGCTGTGTCAGCTTGGCATGACCAAAAGCCAGCCTGTGATCAGAACCGAGACCTCACCAATCGGCAGCGGAATGAGGGAGAGCGACAGGCGCAAAGGCGCTGCCTGCCCTGTGCCAATGGTGATTGGCTCTTGCGGTGCGAGGGTGGGAAAGCGGGGCTTGGGCATGGCGGGGCCTGAATTTGGGGTCTGAATTTGGGGTCTGAATTTGGGGTCTGCCGCCAGCCTGTCGTGAAAGATTTGACAAGAGTTTAACATGACCAAAGGCCCGGATCGCTCCGGGCCTTTGATGTCGAAACAGTGCGTCTCTTAACGCGAGGCCAGATCGCGCAGCACGTAGTGCAGCACGCCGCCGTGTTCGATGTATTCGATCTCGATCGCAGTATCGATGCGGCACTTGATCTGGATGGTTTTCTTCGACCCGTCGCCATAGGTGATGTGGCAGGGCAGGGTCGAGAGTGGCTTGAGGTTGCCTTCGAGACCTTCGATCGACACGACCTCATCGCCTTTCAGGCCAAGGGTCTTGCGGGTGTCGCCGCCGGTGAATTCGAAGGGGATCACGCCCATGCCGACGAGGTTCGAGCGGTGGATGCGTTCGAAGGATTCCGCGATCACAGCCTTGACGCCCAGAAGGGCCGTGCCCTTGGCCGCCCAGTCACGCGAGGAGCCTGCGCCGTATTCGATGCCGCCGAAGATCACCAAGGGCGTACCTTTGGCCTGATAGGCCATTGACGCATCGAAGATCGAGGTTTGCTGGCCGTCTGGCCCAAGCGTATAGCCGCCTTCAACCCCATCGAGCATCTCGTTCTTGATACGGATGTTGGCGAAGGTGCCGCGCATCATGACTTCATGGTTGCCGCGTCGCGCGCCGTAACTGTTGAACTCGCTGACCGGAACGCCGCGTTCGGTCAGGTATTTGCCCGCCGGGGTGGTGGGTTTGAAGCTGCCTGCGGGCGAGATGTGGTCGGTGGTGATCATGTCGCCCAAAAGCGCCAGCACGCGGGCGCCGGAGAGGTTCTTGATGCTGCCCTTGGTCTTGGCCATGCCTTTGAAATAGGGCGGGTTTTGGATATAGGTGGAATCTGCTGGCCAGTCGTAGGTTTCCGAATCCGTCACCTTGACGCCTTGCCATTTGGCATCGCCTTTGAACACATCGGCGTATTTCTTCTGGAAAGCTTCACGCGTCACGGTAGCGTGGACGAGGTCGGCGATTTCCTTGTTCGTCGGCCAGATGTCTTTCAGATAGACCGGCTTGCCGTCTTTCGACGTGCCCAAGGGCTGGGTCGTCAGGTCGATGTTCATATCGCCCGCCAACGCATAGGCCACGACCAAGGGCGGCGAGGCGAGGTAGTTGGCGCGCACGTCAGGCGAAATGCGGCCTTCGAAGTTGCGGTTGCCCGACAGGACGGCGGTCGCCACCAGATCCCCCTCGGCGATGGCGGCCGAGATTTCCGGCTGCAAGGGGCCGGAGTTGCCGATGCAAGTGGTGCAGCCATAGCCGACGAGGTTGAAGCCCACGGCATCAAGGTCTTCCTGAAGGCCGGCGGCATTGAGGTATTCCGACACCACCTGCGATCCGGGAGCCAGCGAGGTTTTCACCCAAGGCTTGCGGGTCAGGCCCAAGGCGCGTGCCTTGCGGGCCACAAGGCCAGCGCCAATCATCACATAGGGGTTCGAGGTGTTGGTGCACGACGTGATCGAGGCGATCACCACCTTGCCCGAGGACATGGTATAGCTTTCGCCTTTGACGGCGACTTCCACGCCCTGCGGGCGCTTGAAGGAACCTTCCATTTCCTTGGCGAACGAAGCTTTCGCATCGGTCAGCGGCAGGAAGTCCTGCGGGCGCTTGGGGCCCGAGATGGCGGGCACGATGGTGCCCATGTCGAGGTGCAGGGTCGAGGTGTAGATCGGGTCATAGGACCCATCGCGCCACATGCCGTTGGCCTTGGCATAGGCCTCAACCAGGGCAATCCGGGCCTCGTCGCGGCCGGTGTTTTTCAGGTAGCGGATGGTTTCGGCATCAATCGGGAAGAAGCCGCAGGTGGCGCCGTATTCGGGGGCCATGTTGGCGATGGTGGCACGGTCTGCCAAGGGCAGGTGATCCAGACCTTCGCCGTAGAATTCGACAAATTTGTTCACCACCCCGTGCTTGCGCAGCATCTGGACGACCTTGAGCACGAGGTCAGTCGCGGTGGTGCCTTCGACCATCTGGCCGGTGAGTTTGAAGCCGACAACTTCGGGGATCAGCATGGAGACGGGCTGGCCCAGCATGGCGGCCTCGGCCTCGATCCCGCCGACGCCCCAGCCCAGAACGCCCATGCCGTTGACCATGGTGGTGTGGCTGTCGGTGCCGACCAGCGTGTCGGGATAGGCGACCTCATGGCCGTTCTGGTCTTTGTCGGTCCAGACGGTTTGGGCGAGGTATTCCAGGTTCACCTGATGGCAGATGCCGGTACCGGGCGGCACGACGCGGAAGTTGTTGAAGGCGTTCTGACCCCATTTCAGGAAAACATAACGCTCCATGTTCCGCTCATATTCGCGGTCGACGTTGGCTTGGAAGGCGCGCGGGGTGCCGAATTCGTCGATCATGACCGAATGGTCGATGACCAGATCAACCGGGGCCAGCGGGTTGATGGCCTGGGCATTGCCACCAAGGCCCTTGATCCCGTCGCGCATGGCTGCCAAATCCACCACGGCCGGAACGCCGGTGAAGTCCTGCATCAGAACACGGGCGGGGCGATAGGCGATTTCAATCGGGTTCTTGCCGCCCATCTTGCCCCAGTCGGAAAACGCCTTGATATCGTTCACCGAAACCGTCTTGCCGTCTTCGAACCGCAGCATGTTTTCCAAGACGACCTTCAGCGCGGCGGGAAGCTTGGAAAACTCACCCAAGCCGGCCTTTTCGGCGGCGGGGATTGAGTAAAAGGCAACGGTTTTGCCGCCTGCGGTCAGGGTCTGGCGGGTTTTGGCGGTATCGTGTCCGACGGTCACGGTCATGGGGGCCTCCATTGGGTGGACTTGACGGGTCTTTGCCGCAAGGGCGCGACCCGCGCAAGGGAATCATTCTGGTGTTGACGGCATTGTATGCAATTGTATGCCGAAATGAAAGGGGCGTTCTGCCGCGCTGATGACGTGTCTGTGTCATAGGGGACGCGGCGGCTCGCAAAACCTTGATTGGCGCGTGTGACTGGGCTCTTGTACACAGGGACGGCAAGCAGGGAACGGGTTCACCATGATGCGACAAATGATGAGTGCCGCCTGTGCGCTTTGGCTGTGCGGTTTGAGCCCTGTGGTGGCCCAAGAGGCCGCGTCGCCGGTGGTGGTGGAGCTTTACACCTCGCAGGGATGTTCGTCCTGCCCGCCTGCCGATGCGCTGTTGGCGAAGCTGGCCGATCAGCCGGGGGTGATCCCCTTGGCGCTGCATGTTGATTATTGGGATTATATCGGCTGGAAAGATGAATTCGCCCATCCCGGATTTACCAAGCGTCAAAAGGCCTATGCCAAGGCCGCGAGCGAGCGGATGGTCTATACCCCGCAGATGATCGTGCAGGGGGGCGTGCGTGTGGTGGGCCATGAGCCCGAGGCCGTAGCGGCGGCCATTGCGGCGGCTGCGGATCGCCCGGCGCCGGTGCGGCTGAAAGTCTGGCGCCAGGGCGGGCAGATCATGATCGAGGTGGAGGCAGACCCGCCTTTGACCGCGCCAGCTATGGTGCAGCTTGTGGGTTATCGCGAGGCCGCCAAGGTTGAGATTTCGCGTGGTGAAAATGCCGGGTTGGCGATGGAATACCACAATATCGTGACCTCGTGGGATCAGCTTGGCGATTGGTCGGGGCAGGCGCCGTTGTCGATCCGCGCCCCCGACATTGGCGGGCGGGCCGTGGTCATCGTCCAGCGCGAGGGGCCGGCGGAGATTCTGGCGGCGGCGGCGGTCGAATAAGCGGCCGTTGGTCACTTCCAGCGGCGGTGAATCCAAAACCATTGGTCGATGTTCTTGCGCACGATGGCTTCAAGGCTGTCGTTCAATGCCTGCGTCATGGCTTCGGGTGTGCCGTGGGGGATAGGCGCTTCGACGATGATCTGGAAGGACAACCCATCGGGCTGGCGCACGGCGTAAGTTGGGATCACCAAGGCGTTGTATTTCAGCGCGAGTTCGGCGGCTGAGAGCGCGGTCATCGCGGTCTGGTCGAAAAAGGTCAGGGCCGCGCCGTGGCGCATGGCCTGATCCATCAACAGCCCCAACATTCCACCCGAGCGCAGATGCCGCACCATATCGCCCAGCCCCTTCTTTCCACGTGGAAACAGCGGCGTGCCGATCTGCGAGATCGCGGCGACGTAGTGGTCGTTGAAGTAGGGATTCTTCATGGGGTTATAAAGCGCGCCCACCCGATAGCCGCGCGCGATGAGGGCGGCGCGGCTGGCGTCGTAATTGCCGAAATGTCCCGTCACCAGAATGACGGGTCGGCCTGATTGATGCGCGGCCTCAAGGGCGGCCACGCCATCCCCGGTGAGGGGGTGGCTGACGGCATGGGCGGTGAACTCGGCGCCGGAGTAGATCTCGATCAGGGTGCGGCCGACATTGTTGGGCACGGCCCGCGTGATGCGGGCCACCTCGGCGGCGGGCAGGTCGGGTAGGATCAGGGCAAGGTTTTCACGAATGCGGCGGCGGTAGCCAGCGAGCGGGGCCACGATATGCGACACAACCCAGCCCGCCAAGGGCACGCGCCAGCGGTAAGGGAGGCGCAGCATCCCCCAAAAGAGCGCGCGAAGGGCGCGATCTTGCAGCCAGTTGGCGGCGGTGTGGTGGGGGGTGTCAGTCATCAGACCCTGTTTGGGAGTTCCGGGCGTGGAGGGTTTCGCGGTGCCAGACATAAAGCCCCGCCCCCACGATCACAAGCGCCCCGACCAAGGTCCAGCCATCGGGCCAGTCGTTGAAGAAGAGGATCGACCAGATGGTCGAAAACAGAATTCCAAGATAGGTGAAGGGGGCGACGACCGATGCTTCGGTCGTGGAGAAGGACCGGATGATGCACAGCTGTGCCGCTGTGCCAAGGCAGCCGACAAGGAAGAACAGGCCCAGGTCGGGCAGGGTAGGGGTGACCCAGACGAAGGGTAGCGCTACCCCGCCGAGAATCGCGCCGAACAGGGCGCCATACATAAGCGAGGTCCAGAACGGCTCTTTCATGCCGATGTGGCGGGTGAGAAGCGCGTTGCCAGCATAGGCCACGGCATTTGCCAAAGGCAGAAGAGCGGCGAGGGTAAAGACCTCGGCCCCCGGTCGGATGATGATGAGCGCGCCGATCAGGGCGGCGACGACGCCAAAGATGCGGCGGGGGCCAAGTTTCTCGCCCAGGAAGAGTGCTGCCCCAAGGGTGATGAGGACCGGGCTGGTGTCAGCCAAGGCGGTGGCTTCGGGCAGGCTGATATAGGCGAGTGACAGAAAGAAAAAGGCGGTGGCCATGAACTGACAGGCCGATCGCACCACATGCAGCCAAGGGTGTTGGGTGCGCAGCATCGGGCCCATGCGGGGACCAAGAAGCAGCGCGACAATCAGCGCCTGTCCGGCAAAGCGCGCCCAGATCACCTGTGGTGCCGGGTAACGTTCGATGAGCCCCTTGGCGACCGCGTCCATTACGGTGAAGAGGAACACCGCGAGGATCATCAGGAGGATGCCCTTGCGGGTGGAGTGGGCGGTCATGGGAAGGGGTCCGGCGCGTTAGGGCAGGATCACAATGGCGCAGGTTGGGCCGGACGGAAAGGGGGGGCGGTGATTTTGTCCAAGGGCAGACGAAACCCTAAGCGATTGAAAACGTATGATTTCGGAAAACGTCACAACAAGATGGAAAGGTTTGTTCCACGAAGAGGTGGGGGCGGTGGCGGGGGAAACCACCGCCCGATGGGGGCCTGTGCCATGTTGGAGGGCGGCCCCGCCCCTTGGGGGCGGGCCGACGGGGTTTTACTCGGCGGCGCGCAGTCCGGGGCCGTCGATGCGGCGCTTCAGATCGGTTTGGGCCGCTTCAAGTGCGGCGATCTGGGCGGCCAGCGCCTCGGGGCTGGGGCTTTCAGGCTCGGCCTCTTTCTCGCCGATGAAGCGAGAGAAGAGGCGGCTGATCAGGCGCGAGAGGTCGTCCATGATGAGGTAGAAGGACGGCACCACGACGAGCGACAGCACGGTCGAGACGATGATGCCGCCGATCACCGCTGTCGCCATGGGCGCGCGGAAGGCCCCGCCTTCGCCGACGCCAAGGGCCGAGGGCAGCATGCCCGCTGACATGGCGATCGAGGTCATCACGATGGGCTGGGCGCGTTTGTGCCCGGCCTCGATCACCGCGGCCATACGGTCAAGCCCGCGGGCGCGCATCTCGATGATGAAGTCGATCAGGAGGATGGCGTTTTTGGTGACGATCCCCATCAGCATCAGGATGCCGATCAGGACGGGCATCGACAGCGCCGAGCCGGTGAGGATCAGGGCGGCTGCCACCCCGCCGATGGCGAGGGGGAGCGACAGGAGGATGGTGAAGGGCTGGATGACCGAGCGGAAGAGGAGGATCAGCACGCTGAGCACCAGCATCAGGCCCATGATCATGGCATTGCCAAACGAGGTCATCAGTTCTGCCTGAACCTCGGCATCGCCAGATTCTGACACTTTGACGCCCGCAGGCAGCGCGGTGGCGGCGACGATTTCGTTAAAGCGTTCTTTGGCAGTGCCGAGCGCCACGCCCAAGGGCAAAGAGGCGCCGATCACAGCCTGGCGTTCGCGGTTGAAGCGTTTCACTGTCGCAGGGCCTTCGCCGATGATGACATCCGCCACGGCCGAAAGGGGTACCAGCGCGCCGGTGGCGGTTTGCACCTTGAGCGCTGCGATGCGGGCCAGATCCTCGCGGCTGATATCGGCCAGTTGCACGCGCACCGGGATGAGCCGGTTGTCGAGCGAGACCTGCGCCAGGGCGGCATCCAGATCGCCGATGGTGGCGATGCGAAGGGTTTGTGCGATGGCAGCGGCGGTGACGCCAAGACGGGCGGCCTCATCGGCGCGCGGGGTGATCTGCACCTCGGGGCGCGGGAGCGCGCCTTCGGCCGAAAGCCCGGTGATCGTCGGCTCGCCGCGAAGGGCGTCTTGCAAGGCTTGCACGGCGGTGTTGAGATCGGCGTCGTTGCTGGCCAAGACCGAATAGGAAATATCGCGATCGCCGCGGTCATTCAACTTGGCGGTGCGGATATCGGGGATGGTGGCGAGCTTTTCAAAGATTTCCACCTCGATCTGGTTCTGCGTGCGGGTGCGGCCCGGGTTTTCGAGTGTAGGCACCACAAGCGACAGCACCGGGATCTTGTTGCCGATCTCGGTCAGGCGGCGCAGAAGCGAGTGATCCAGCCGGTCGAGCACCACCGCAACCGAGGCGCGGCGCAGGTCAAGCTCACCACGCGGTGAGGTGCCGCCAAGCACTAACACATCGCGCACGCCTTCGATGTCCTTGATCGCGGCGGTGATGGCTTGGGTGGTGCGGTCGGTGTCCTCAAGCGTTGAACCGGGCGGGAGTTCGACCGAAACGGAGATGCGGCTGACATCTTCGGGCGGCAGGAAAGAGCCGGGCACCTGCAGGATGAAGTGGACCGAGACGATTAGCACGCCGATGGCAGAGACGAGGGTCACGAAGTAGCTGGGCAGTTTCCAGCGCGTGAAGGGCAGCCGGATGCCGCCCCGGATCGAGCGGTTCACGAAAGCCAGGTAGCGCGTCATCACCGGACCGTCGCCTTCGCCCTCGTGATGGCCGGCGTTGGCATCCTTGGCGGTCATGAGGTAGGCGGCCATCATGGGGGTGATAAGGCGGGCGACCAGAAGCGAGAAGCCCACGGCGATGGCCACGGTCAGGCCAAACTGGCGGAAGTATTGGCCGGGAATGCCGCCCATGAAGCTGACCGGCACAAAGACGGCGATGATGGTGAAGGTGGTGGCGATGACGGCAAGGCCGATTTCATCGGCGGCGTCTATGGCCGCGCGGTAGGGGGTCTTGCCCATTCGAATATGTCGGGCGATGTTTTCAATCTCGACAATCGCATCATCGACAAGGATGCCGGTGGCGAGCGTGATGGCCAGGAAGCTGACGAGGTTCAGCGAGAAGCCCAAAAGGTCCATGACCCAGAAGGTCGGCACAGCCGACAAAGGCAGGGCCACGGCGGTGATGAGCGTGGCGCGCCAGTTGCGCAGGAAGGCAAAGACCACCAGAACCGCAAGGATCGAGCCTTCGATCAGAGTGTGGATCGCGCTTTCGTAATTGCCATAGGTGTAGAACACGGTTTCATCGACAAGGGTGATGCCGACGGTGGGGTGTTCGGCACGAAGCGTGTCGAGCGTCGCGTTGACGGTTTCGGCAACCGACACCTCAGACGCGCCTTTGGCGCGGAAGATGGCGAAAGTGACGACCTGATCGCCGTTCAGACGTGAGAAGGATTTCAGGTCCTGATAGCCGTCGACCACCTCGCCCAGATCGGCCAGTCGCACATGGCGGCCGCCGGGCAGGAAGATGGGAGTCTCGGCCAGACCTTGGACGGTTTGGGCATCGCCAAGCGTGCGGATGGCCTGCTGGGCGGTACCAATCTCGGCCTTGCCGCCGCCAACGTTTGTGTTGGTCAGCCTAAGTTGGTTTGACACGGTGGTGGCGGTGATGCCGTAGCTTTCCAGCTTGACCGGATCGAGCGCCACGCGCACCTCGCGGTCGGCTCCGCCATAGCGTTCAACCTTGCCGACGCCGGGGCGGCCTTGAAGGCCACGGATGATGGTGTCATCGACAAACCATGACATCTCTTCCAAGGTCATGTCGGGGGCGGTGACCGCAAAGGTCATGATCGCCTGACCTTCGATGTCGACGCGGGTGACGATGGGGGCCTCGATGGAGGACGGCAGATCGCCCCGGATGCGGTCAATGGCGTCCTTGGTGTCTTGTACCGCCTTGTCGGTGGGCACTTCCATGCGGAATTCGATGGCGGTGGTCGAGATGCCGTCAGAGATCGTCGTGGTGACATTCTTGGCCCCCGTCAGGCCCGCAACCGCGTCTTCGATCTTTTTGGTGATCTGGTTTTCCATCTCGGCCGGCGCGGCACCCGGTTGGGCGACGGTGACGGCGACGACGGGGATGTCGATGTTGGGAAAGCGGGTGACGGGCAGGGCGTTGAAGGACTGCCAGCCCAAGACCATCAGCATGAAGAAGGCCAGAAGTGGCGCGACGGGGTTCTTGATGGCCCAAGCGGAGAAGTTCATACGCGTTACTCCTGAGCTGCGACCGGGGTGATGCGATCCCCGTCGCGCACGAAGGCCCCAGCCTTGGCGACGATCTGGTCGCCGGGGGCAAGGCCGGTGAGGATTTCGATCCAACCCTCATCACGGATACCGGTGGTCACTTGCACAAGGCGAGCGGTGTCACCGCTGAGCTTGAGCGCGGTTTGACCGCTTGCATTGACGCCAAGTGACGTGATCGGGGCTGCAGTGGTTTCACGCTCGGTCACAAGGATCTCGGCCATCGCATACATTCCAGGGCGGACCCCCGCAGCATCATCGATGGTGATGCGGACGCGGCCCATGCGGGTGGTGGCATCGATTGCGGGTTCCATCAGACGCACGGTGCCTTTGCGCGGGCCGGTGTCGCCCACAAGGTGCAGCGTTACGGTCTGGCCGGGGGCGAGGCGCAAGACATCGCCTTCGGCGACATCGGCGCGCAGTTCAAGCGCGTTGTCGCGGATGATGGAGAACATCGGCATGGCGGCAGAGGCGATCGCTCCGACCTGAGCCGACCGGGCGGTGATTTCACCGGCGACGGGGGCTTTGACTTCGGTGCGCGCCAGCATCAATTCGACATTGGCAAGCTGCGCCTCGACGAGGGCGAGATTGGCGCGGGCGGCTTCGAGCGATTGCACCGCGCCAATGGCGGCGGCGCGGGCTTTGTCAGCGGCGGCCTGCGAGGAGGTTCCTTGCGCGAGAAGTGTCTCGGCACGGGTGGCAACGCGCTGGGCTTCATCGGCCTGCGCCTCGCCTTGCGGGATGGCCGCGCGGGCGGCAGCAAGTGACGCGGTCAGCTGGGCCTTTTGCAGGGTCAAGGTGGAGGTCGAGAGGCGCGCAAGCACCTGACCTTCGGTCACTTGATCGCCGACGTCCGACAACAGCGCCTCGATCTGCTGGCCTTCAACAAGGGGGGCGACCTGCACCTGTTCGACCGCGCCGATCAGGCCCGAGGCGATGACGATATCGCGCAGTGTGCGGGTTTGAACGCTGGTTACGGTGATATGGGGCGCGGGCAGGGTGGCCGGGGCATCGGTCGCCGCCTCGGCCCAGAGGGGCGCGCTGGGCAGGGCGAGAAGGGCGGTGAGGCAAAGGGCAGGTGCAAAACGCATGGTGTCAGGCTTTCCGGGCGGCGAGGATGTCGCTCATGGTCGTGTCAATGGCACGCTGGATCAGCGCGATGAGGTCGGTGCGGATCGGCTCGACCGTCGGGGGTAACATGGCAGCCGATTTGAAGAGGGTGATCGCAAAGGCAGCATGGGCGGGGAAGCGGTTGGTGATCTCGGCCTCGGAGAGGCCGGTTTCGGCGGCGAAGATGCGGGTCAGATAGGATGCGATCTGAGTTTCCATGTCGCAGGCGGCTTGGCCGATTTCAGGCTTTCGTTGGGCTGCGGCAGTGATTTCGGCCCAAAGTTGGCCGTCTTCGCGGGTGCGGTGATCGTCCAGCCGGGCCTGCATCAGGCTGCGCAGACCCTCCATCGGGGCGGGCGATTGCAGGACTGTCAGGAAATCCGCCTCCATCTCGGCCAGATCTTGGTCGATAAGACCCTGAACGATCGCGGCCTTGGAGGGGAAATAGCGATAGAAGTTTCCCACGCTCATCCCGGCCGCGCGGGCAAGGTCTTGCATGGAGGCACCGTCAAAGCCTTTTTCGGCGAAGGCCACGCGCACAAGCGCAAGGATCTCAGCGGTGCGGCCGTCATGCCTTGCGTCTGGGCGAAGCGATAGTTGAGTGGCCGGCATTGGGGTGAGTCCGCTTCTGGAGAATGAACGTTCATTCATAATTGGTTCTGCGCGGCGAAAGGTCAAGCCCTGGGGTCTGATCGAGCGCTGGTGAATATCCGATGCGTGGCAGATAGGTCATCGGCGGGGTTTGGCCAGTTCCCGTTGCGAAGCGGGGGGCTGGCGTGTATCAGGCGAGGAAGGAACGACACGGGGTCAGGAGGGGCGACATGCGTCGAGTGGTGGTCACAGGTCTGGGGATGGTTACGCCGTTGGCGTGCGGGGTTGAGGAAACCTGGAGCCGTCTGTTGGCTGGCCAGTCAGGCGCGGGGCCGATCACGCGGTTTGATCCGGTGAATGTTGTGACGCAATATGCCTGTGAGATCCCGATGGGAGATGGCTCGGACGGCACCTTTAACCCGGATGACTGGATGGAAGCCAAGGACCGCCGCAAGGTGGATGATTTCATCCTTTATGGCATGGCCGCCGCAACGCAAGCGGTGCAGGATTCGGGATGGGAGCCGGTGACGGAGGAAGATCGCTGCCGCACGGGGGTGATGATTGGCTCGGGCATCGGCGGGCTGACCTCGATTGCCGAGACGGCTGTCCTGATCAAGGAAAAGGGGCCAAAGCGGGTTTCACCCTTTTTCATACCCGGCGCGCTGATCAACCTTGTGTCGGGGCAGGTCTCTATTCGCTTTGGCTTTAAGGGGCCGAACCATGCGGTGGTGACGGCCTGTTCGACGGGTGCCCATGCGATTGGCGATGCCGCACGGATGATTGCCTTTGGCGATGCCGATGTGATGGTGGCCGGCGGCGCAGAAAGCCCGATCAGCGAGATCGGGATTGCCGGGTTCAACGCCTGCAAGGCGCTGTCCACCAAGCGCGCTGATGAGCCTGCCAAGGCCAGCCGCCCCTATGATGCAGACCGCGACGGGTTTGTGATGGGCGAGGGCGCGGGCGTTGTGGTGTTGGAAGAATACGAGCACGCCAAGGCGCGCGGCGCGAAGATTTATGCCGAGGTGCTGGGCTATGGCATGTCGGGCGATGCCTATCACATCACCGCCCCTTCGGAAGATGGGGACGGCGGGTTCCGGTCGATGACCATGGCGCTGAACCGCGCCGGGATCACGCCGGATCAGGTGGATTACATCAACGCGCATGGCACCTCGACCATGGCGGATACGATTGAGCTTGGCGCGGTGGAGCGGCTTTTGGGCGATGCGGCGGGGAAGGCCACGATGTCATCGACCAAATCCTCGATCGGGCATTTGTTGGGCGCTGCGGGCGCTGTGGAGGCGATTTTCTGCGTACTCGCCCTGCGTGACCAGATTGCCCCCCCGACGATCAATCTGGACACGCCTGCGGTGCAGCCCAAGTTGGACCTTGCCCCCAACAAGGCTGTGAAGCGCAAGATTAATGTGGCCTTGTCCAACAGCTTTGGCTTTGGCGGCACCAATGCCAGCCTTGTGCTTGGCCGGGTGAGCTAAACCATGTGGCGCGCGGTTGCCTCGAACGCGCTGACGTTGTTCATTGTGCTGCTGGTTGTGGCGGCTGGCCTTCTGGCTTGGGGTCGGCAGGCCTATACGGGGCCAGGTCCGTTGACGCAGGCGGTCTGTTTCAAGGTGGAGCGCGGCGCAAGCCTGAGCCAGGTGAGCCGGGCTTTGCAGGCGCAGGGGGCGATCAGTGATGCGCGGATTTTCCGTATTGGCGCGGATTACACCGACAAGAGCGGGGCGTTGAAGTTTGGCAGTTACCTGATACCGCCGGGATCTTCGATGGAGCAGGTGATTGATCAGTTGACGGCGGGTGGTCAGTCCAGCTGTGGGCGCGAGGTCAACTTCCGGATCAGCGTGAACTCGACGGATGTGGTGCTGCGTGAGTTGGACCCAGCCACCAATCGTTATGTCGAAGTGGTAAAGTTTGACCCGGCTGTGGGGCCGGTCCCAGCTGAGTATACCGAGGCGGCAACAGCGGATGATGTGCGCTTGCGCATCACGGTGGCCGAAGGTGTTACCAGTTGGCAGGTGGTTGAGGGGCTGAAGCGGGCCGAATTCATGGCTGGTGAGCTGGATCAGGTGCCGCCAGAGGGGTCTTTGGCCCCTGACAGCTATGAGGTCGACCGTGGCGCAGACCGCGCGGCGCTGTTGGGCGAGATGTCCGAGCGGCAAGAGCGCATCATGGCCGAGCTTTGGGCGGCGCGGGCGCCGGGGCTGCCCTATGACACGCCCGAAGAGGCGATGGTTATGGCGTCGATCGTAGAAAAGGAAACCGCGGTGGCCGAAGAGCGGGGCCGGGTGGCCAGTGTGTTCGTCAACCGTTTGCGGCAGGGGATGCGGTTGCAGACCGACCCCACGGTGATTTACGGCATCACCAATGGCGAGGGCGTTTTGGGGCGCGGATTGCGGCAAAGCGAGTTGCGGCGCGAGACGCCCTATAACACCTATGTGATTGATGGGCTGCCACCGGGGCCAATCGCCAATCCGGGCCGCGCCGCGATTGAAGCGGCGTTGAACCCGGATGGGTCTGACTTCTTGTTCTTCGTGGCCGATGGCACCGGGGGCCATGCCTTTGCTCGCACGCTGGAGGAGCATAACGCCAATGTCGCCAAATGGCGCGCGATTGAGGCGGAGTTGCTGAAGGCACAAGAAGAGGCCGAGGCGGCGGGCGCGGCGGGGGATTAAGAGTTACCGCGCAGTTAAAGCTACGTGCGTCAAACCATTGTTATAAAACGCAATTCCTTTGACTTTGCGTGCGCCCTAAGCTAAGGTTTTTGTCATGCTAGGAGAGATGGGCAAGCGGCCGGGGGCAACCCCCGCGCCGCTTTTTCATTTTGCGCATGTGGGGAGCATGAAGGGGCAGGTCAGCGACGATGACAATCAATTTCTCCTCGGGGGACAAGCCGCCAGTGGACATGCTGGCGACCACGGAAATCTGGCTGCGCGAGGCGGCTGAGGCTTTGGCAAGCACCGTTCATTCGATCAAGGCTGGCGAGTTCGGCAAGGTCAAGGACGCGGTGGAGTGCATCAAGGGGCTGAAAGCGGCGGTGCAATTGGCCGTTGAAGAAGGAAATCGTGTTGAAAAACTCCGTAAACAAGTTGTCGGGTCTGTCGGAACCGGCGCGCTCGACATGGACGCCGCGCGCGATGAAATCGGGCGCAGGCTGGCTCGCCTCCGCGACGCCGGAGGCGATTGAGGCGTTCTTGGAAGGGTTGAGCGACAACGCGCTGTTGGCTTTGCCTTGGCTGTTTGAGTTTTGGGCGCTGCCGCATCAGTTGCCGCCGGAAGGCGCGTGGAAAACATGGGTGATCATGGGCGGGCGCGGTGCGGGCAAAACCCGCGCCGGGGCGGAATGGGTGCGCGCCGAGGTGGAGGGGGCGACCCCGATGGCACCTGGCCGCGCGCTGAGGGTCGCGCTGGTGGGCGAGACTGTGGATCAGGTGCGTGAGGTGATGGTGATGGGGGAGAGCGGGATTTTGGCCTGCTCTCCGCCGGATCGGCGCCCCGAGTGGCAGGCGACACGGCGCCAGCTTGTCTGGCCCAATGGCGCGGTGGCGCAAGTGTTTTCGGCCCATGATCCGGCGAGTTTGCGCGGGCCGCAGTTTGATGCCGCTTGGGCCGATGAATTGGCAAAATGGCCCAAGGCCCAAGAGGCTTGGGATCAATTGCAGTTTGGTCTGCGGCTGGGCGAAGCGCCTCGGCAGGTGGTGACGACGACACCGCAGAATGTTGAGGTGTTGAAGGCGATCTTGAAGAACCCCTCGACCGTGACCACCCATGCGCCGACGGAGGCCAACCGCGCGCATCTGGCGGCGAGCTTCCTTGAGGAAGTGCGCGCGCGCTATGGCGGCACGCGGCTGGGTCGGCAAGAGTTGGATGGGGTCTTGCTGGAGGATGTGGAGGGCAGTCTGTGG
>JBMSKG010000036.1:0-14888 GCA_049419625.1 Paracoccaceae bacterium
ATCAACTGTAAGGTTTAGTCCGCCCAGCTTGTGGCTTTCCACCAGATCAAAGCGACGACCTTGCTGAGTCAGATTGGTCATAGCAACGCTGTCGACAGTACCCCGCACCAACGCGCCGCTGTCGCGGTCAAAGGCAAAACCTTTGCCGGTAATGCTCACCTCCAAAGCCGTTTTGTCGTCAAAGACAAGACGCATGGTAAAGGTGTTCGACGTCATACGTGTGACGAACTCAGACATGGCAGCACTCCGTACTAACAGCCTCAGACCCGCTGAAACCGTTCACCTGTGCCCCCGCCCAGACAGATATCCTTATCGTGGTTAATCAAGGCGAAGATTTGTTGGCATTTGGTGAAAATGCGACCATTTCAGGATTTTGACCGCTCTGTTGTCGATTTCACAGGCTCTGGCGTCTCGCGCCACAGGCGTTATGCTGCGTTGCAACATAGGGGGCCAAGATGCTGAAGGGCAAAACCGCAATCATCACCGGGTCAAATTCCGGTATCGGGCTGGGTGTCGCCGAAGAATTGGCCCGCGCTGGGGCCGATGTGATCTTGAACAGCTTTACCGACCGGGCCGAGGATCATGCGCTTGCCGCCGATCTTGGGCGCCGACATGGGGTGAAGGCCCGCTATATCGCTGCTGATATGTCCAAGGCCGAGGAGTGCCGCGCACTTGTCGAACGGGCTGGGGCCTGCGACATTCTGGTGAACAATGCCGGAATCCAGCATGTCGCGCCGGTGGAAGAATTCCCTATCGACAAATGGAACCTGATCCTTGCGATCAACCTATCGTCGGCTTTTCACACGGCCGCTGTTGCCCTGCCGATGATGCGCGCCAAGGGGTGGGGCAGGGTGGTGAACATTGCCTCTGCCCATGGGCTGACGGCATCGCCCTATAAATCGGCCTATATTGCGGCCAAACATGGGGTCGTGGGCCTGTCCAAGACCATCGCGCTGGAAACTGCGGGCCAGGGCATCACCTGCAATGCCATCTGCCCCGGCTATGTGCTGACCCCCTTGGTCGAGGCGCAGATCCCCGATCAGATGAAGGTGCATGGCATGGACCGCGACACCGTGATCCGCGAGGTGATGCTCTTGCGCCAGCCAAGCCGTCAATTTGCCACGACCGAACAGATCGGCGGGACGGTTGTTTATCTCTGCAGCCCGCATGCCGATCAGGTCACGGGAACCACGATTTCTGTCGATGGTGGGTGGACGGCCCTTTAGCGATACGCCTCGCCTCAGCGCGCCGCGATTGCGGTCTGCATCTGATCTTTCGTCGCCGGGTAAACCAAACCCGCCGACACGATCAGCTTGACCGCCTCATCCGCCTTGAGATCCAGAATGATAACGTCGCGCTCGGGAACGAAAATCAGCATGCCTGATGTCAGCGGCGTCAGACCAATGAACACCGCCACCATACCCTCGCCATTGGGCAGCTTATCGGCAATCTCGCCCTTTGGCTTGGTCGCCACCATTCCCACCGCCCAATACCCCTGGCGTGGGAATTCCACGAGGCAGGTCCGTTCAAAGTTCTTTTCCGACTTGGCAAAGAAGGTCTCGGTGATCTGCTTGACCCCCGAATAGACGGACCGCACCAAAGGCACGCGGTCGACGATCTCTTCCGCCTTGCGCACCATGGATCGGCCGATCAAACCACGCGCCACAGACCCGACGAGCGCGGTAAAGATCAAGAACACCAAGACCCCAATGCCGCGCACCGGGAAATTCGCCTCGGGGCCGAAAAGCCGGTGCATCAGGGCTTCGGGTTGATAAGCCGCCGGGATGAGTGGCAGGATCCACCCGTCGATCCAGCCCACCACCCCCCAGACGACATAGATCGTCAGGCCCACAGGCAAGACGACCACAAGCCCAGTCAGAAACGAGGCGCGCAAGGCACCGAGGATAGACCGACGGGGTTCTTCTGACATGGCTGCTCCTGCTCTGTCAGAGCAATCTAAGGATGCGCAGGCGCTCGGGCAATGGGCTTAGATCAGATGACGTGCGATTGCAGATGCAAGACGGGCATTGTTCAGGACCAACGCAATATTGGCGGCAAGCGAGCGCCCCTCGGTCAACTCGAAAATTCGGTTCAGCAAAAAGGGCGTGACCGCCTTGGCCGCAATGCCGCGCGCCTGTGCCTCCTCAAGCGCGGCCTCGATCACCGGGCCGATCACATCCAGGGCGATTTCATCGGTCAGCGGAATTGGATTGGCCACCAACTGCCCGCCCGGCAGGCCCAAAACTCCGCGCAGGCGATGGGCGGCCGCAATGTCCTCGGCCCGGTCCATCCGCAAAGGCGCTTTCAGGCCAGACCGGCGCGACCAAAAAGCGGGGAACTCATCCTGCCCAAAGCCGATGACCGGTACGCCTTGGGTCTCCAAGACTTCCAACGTCTTGGGCAGGTCAAGAATGGCCTTAGCCCCAGCAGCCACCACCGTGACCGGCGTCTGCGCCAGTTCCATCAGATCGGCCGAAATGTCGAAACTGCTCTCGGCCCCGCGATGCACTCCGCCAATGCCGCCTGTGGCAAAGACCTTGATCCCGGCAAGATGGGCACAGATCATCGTAGCTGCAACCGTGGTCGCCCCCATGCCCCCCATAGCCAAACAGGCGGCAAGATCGGCCCGGCTCAACTTCGCGACCGATTTGGCCTGTCCCAGCTGGTCCAACTCAGCCTCGGTCAGACCAATGTGAATCTGCCCGCCCATGACGGCAATGGTGGCTGGCACCGCGCCATGAGCGCGCACTTCGGCCTCAACCGCGCGGGCCGTCTCGACATTCTGCGGAAAGGGCATGCCATGAGTGATGATGGTGGATTCCAGCGCCACAAGCGCGGTTCCCTCAGCACGCGCTTTGGCAACTTGAGGAGAAAAACGAAGAGGAAGGCTCATGTGCCGATATCTCCCGAAACATAGGTGGCCGCCGCCGCAAGCGCACGCGCCAGTGCGGTCGAGCGATCCGCGCCCGCGCGCTCGGCGACAATATGGGCGGCCATGAACGTATCGCCAGCCCCGGTGACCCGCGCCACCATAACCGGCGGTGGGCTGTCAGAGATGACCCCAAGGCCCGCCGTGCCCTCGGCACAAGGCTTGCCACCATCCGTAACCAAAACCCGCGTGGCACCGCGCCGCAGCAGCGCCTCAGCCGCCGCGGCCGCCGTTTGGGCCTGCCCGCGCGTCAAGAGATTGGCCTCTTCAAGGTTTACGTAAAGCGTCGCCTTGGGATGGTTCAGAAGCGGCAACAGGCGTTCGGCCTTGCCGGGGCTCGCCGGCGCCACCCGCAGGTCGGCCGCTGCAAAAAGGGCCGAGGCGGCGATCTCGGCCAAGAGCTGCTCGGTCAGATTGCCATCCAGCGCAATCAGGCCGCGCCAAGGCGCGTCAGCACGGCCTAGGGCACCGTTGGCCAAGGGCCGCAAGATTTTGTCCCCCGCCGCCTCCAAGGAATGGGCATCAGCGATCGCCGCAATCAGACCGTTTGCCCCCTCGATCGCCATATAGCGATCGGTCGGCAGATCGTCGGATCGGTAAATGTGATCGGTCAGCAATCCCATCCGCGCGCAAGCGGCCACCAACTCATTGCCTTCGTCGTCTCGACCAATGGCCGTCAGAAGCGCTGGACGCATGCCAAACCGCGCCAAGGTCATCGCGATGTTCATCGCCACCCCGCCGGGCAGCCGCGTGATCCGCCCCGGCACATCCGACCCCAGCCGCATCGACGCGGGTGAGCGGCCAATGATGTCCCACAGGATTGCGCCAATACAGAGGATATCAGGTGTCATGCCCCCTACATCGCCGATGGTACCAGGCGGCGCAAGATCGAAGCCGCGGAGCCTCCGGCGGGAGTATTTCAAAAGGCGCAAATCCAAAAGCGCAGCGGCTAAGGGATTTGCGCCTTTCCAAATACTCATCTTTGCGACGCCAGAGCCTGAGATTGCTGAAGGAATTGGGCGTATTTCATGGAAATCGCGCCGCAAACCCCTTGCGATTGCGGGCGTGCCGGGATAAGGACGCGCCACTTCACAGGTGTGGCTTGGGTGCTGCGGGGAGAAATCCCGCCTCATCCGCCGGTTGGGGGCAACCCTGAAGACGGCCGCATCAAGGTTCAAACCGGAAAAGGATAAGACATGGCTCTTCCCGAGTTCTCCATGCGTCAGCTGTTGGAAGCTGGCGTTCACTACGGCCACCAGACCGCCCGCTGGAACCCCCGCATGGGCGAGTATATCTATGGTGACCGCAACGGCATCCATATTCTCGACCTGACGCAGACCGTCCCAATGCTGGACGCCGCGCTTAAGGTTGTGCGCGACACCGTCGCCAAGAACGGCCGGATCCTCTTTGTTGGCACCAAGCGTCAGGCGCAAAAGCCGATCGCCGAGGCTGCTGAAAAGTGCGCCCAGTTCTACATGAACCACCGCTGGCTTGGCGGCACGCTGACCAACTGGCAGACCGTGTCGAAGTCGATCCAGCGTCTGAAGCAAATCGACGAGATCCTTGGCGCTGGCGGCGAAGGCCTGACCAAGAAGGAGCGTCTCATGATGGAACGCGATCAGGCCAAACTGCAGGCCAGCTTGGGCGGCATTCGCGAAATGGGCGGCACCCCCGACCTGATCTTCGTGATCGATGTTGGTAAAGAGGACCTTGCCATCCTCGAAGCGCAAAAGCTTGGCATTCCGGTTGTCGGCGTGGTCGACACCAACTGCTCGCCCAAGGGCGTTGACTATGTCATCCCCGGCAACGACGACGCAGCCCGCGCCATTGGTCTGTATTGCGACCTGATCGCCCGTGCCGCATTGGACGGCATGTCGGCGCAGATGGGTGCGGCCGGTGTCGACCTTGGCGCTTTGGAAGAAGCTCCTGCCGAGGAAGCTGCCGAGGCTTAATCAGCCTTGTCATACTGTTGACATTTGGCGGGGGGATTACTCCCCGCCACTCCATTTCAGGAATTCAGGAGTCTGAAAAATGACCGCAATCACCGCCGCAATGGTGAAGGAACTGCGCGATTCGACCGGCGCAGGCATGATGGACGCAAAAAAAGCGTTGACCGAAGTGAATGGCGACATGGATGCCGCCGTTGACTGGCTGCGCACCAAGGGTCTGGCGAAAGCCGCCAAGAAAGCTGACCGTGTGGCCGCTGAAGGTCTGGTCGGTGTCGCCGTGTCGAACGGCAAGGGCGTGGCTGTCGAGATCAACTCGGAAACCGACTTTGTCGCCAAGAACGCTGATTTCCAGGCACTGGTGCGCGAAGTGGCCAAGGTTGCCCTGACCGCCGGTGACTCGGTTGAAGTGGTGAAGGCCGCGCATCTGAACGGCAAATCGGTGGACGAGACCATTCAGGAAACCATCGCCCGTATCGGCGAAAACATGACCTTCCGCCGCATGCATGTGCTGGAGGGCAGCACTGTGGTGTCTTACGTCCACAACGCTGCAGCCCCCGGCATGGGCAAAATCGGCGTGCTGGTTGCGCTGAACGGCGATGCGGCGAAAGCCGAAGAGATTGGCAAACAGTTCGCGATGCACATCGCCGCGACCAACCCCTTGTCGCTTTCGGAAGCGACCCTTGACCCGATCGTGGTTGAGCGGGAACTGGCCGTGCAAACCGCCAAGGCACTGGAAGAAAACGCCGCTTCGGCCAAGCCGAAGCCGGATGCGGTCATTCACAACAACATCATCCCGGGCCGGATGAAGCGTTTCTTGTCTGAAAACACGCTTCTGGGTCAGGCTTTCGTCATCAACCCCGACCTGACGGTTGAGGCTGCTGCCAAGGATGCGGGCGTCGAGATCACCGGCTATGCCCGCGTGATGGTTGGCGAAGGTGTTGAGAAGAAAGAAGAAGATTTCGCGGCGGAAGTTGCGAAGATGGTTCAGGGCTAAGCTCGAACGGGTTTGCACGCTTGTGCAGGGCAGGGGCCAGCGGCAACGCTGGCCCTTTCGTTTTGCGCCTCTTGCCTCTTGTTCAGTTGAGACATATACGTTATATTATAACATATATGGGGATACTATGCCGCGCGATACCCGCCTTCCTGTCACCGTCCTTTCCGGCTTCCTTGGGGCGGGCAAGACCACGCTTCTGAACCATGTTCTGAACAACCGAGACGGCCGCCGGGTGGCTGTCATCGTCAATGACATGTCTGAGGTGAACATCGATGCCGATCTGGTGCGTGAGGGCACAAGCCTCAGCCGTGCTGAGGAAAAACTGGTAGAGATGACCAATGGCTGCATCTGCTGCACGCTGCGCGATGACCTTTTGCAGGAAGTGCGGCGTTTGGCCGAGGAGGGGCGCTTCGACTATCTGCTGATCGAATCGACCGGCATCGCCGAGCCTTTGCCAGTGGCCGCGACCTTCGATTTTACGGACGAAGCGGGTAACAGCCTATCGGATGTTGCGCGGCTGGACACGATGGTGACGGTGGTGGATGCGGTGAATTTGCTGAATGACTTTGCCAGTCACGACCTTTTGGCTGACCGCGGTGAATCCTTGGGAGACACCGATCAGCGCCCACTGGTCAACCTGCTGACCGAACAGATCGAATTCGCGGATGTGATTGTGCTCAACAAAGTGGGCGACGCCAGCGCCGGCCAACTGGACGCGGCGCGCAAGATCATCAGATCGCTAAACCCGGATGCCCGGCTGATCGAAACCAACCGCTCACATGTGGATCCAGCAGCGATCTTTGATACTGGCCTATTCGATTTTGACCGCGCCCATGAGCATCCGCTTTGGGCGAAAGAGCTGTATGGCTTCGCCGATCACACGCCAGAGACTGAGGAGTATGGCATTTCCTCGTTCGTGTACCGCGCCCGCGCGCCGTTTGACCCTGCAGAGATTCATGCGGTGCTGAACGGCCCTTTGCCGGGAGTCATCCGCGCCAAAGGCCATTTCTGGATTGCCACGCGCCCCGAATGGGCCGCCGAGTTCAGCCTTGCCGGGTCGATGTCCTCGGTCACGCCCTTGGGGTTCTGGTGGGTCAGCCTGCCCACCGAGCGGCGGCCACAAGATGACGAGGCGCAGGCCGAAATCGCGCGCCGCTGGGTTGAACCTTGGGGCGACCGCCGCCAAGAACTTGTCTTCTTCGGCGCGGGTTTTGACCAAGCGGCGATCACCGCTGCGCTGGATGCCGCTCTGGTCAGGACCATAGAGTTCACGCCCGAGGCGTGGGCCGGCCGTGCCGATCCTTTCCCACGCTGGGGCAAACGCGCCGCTGCTGCCGATTGATCTCAACCAAGCCCAGCACTGCATTTTGACATGGCGGGCGGTCGAATTGCGTCGCCCGTCTTGTCCTTGGCCCGGCCCGGGTCTATCCCATCACTCACGCGCCGGTCGACCCAAGACTTGGCACCGGGCAGACGAGGCGGGCGAAGATGCAGATGAGACCCTATGATGTGGTGCTGATCGGTGGTGCGGTCATGGGCGCGTCTTGCGCGTTCTGGCTCAGCCGCATGCAGCCTGAGATTTCGATCCTTGTGGTCGAGCAGGACCCAAGCTTTGCCCGCGCCTCAACAGCGCTGTCAGTCGCCTCGATCCGCTCGCAGTTCTCGACCGAGGTGAATGTCGCAATCTCCCGTTTTGGCATTGAATTCATTCGCAACTTTCAAGACCACCTGGGTCATGATGTGGGCATCCCCACGCTGGGCTTTAAGGAAAACGGCTATCTGTTCTTGGCCCATAGCGCCCAAGGGGCCGATCTTCTGACCGAGCTTGCCCAGATGCAGCGGGGGCAGGGGGCTGCTACCGAGGTGTGGAGCCCGGCCCAAACCCAAGCCCGTTTTCCTTGGCTGAACGTCGAAGATCTTGCCGCCGCCAGTTTCGGCCCGCGCGATGAGGGCTGGTTTGACAACATGGGCCTTTTGGCGGGCTTCCGCGCGGCAGCCAAGGCGCAAGGTGTTCAGTTTATCACCGATGAGGCGATCGGTCTTGAGATGGCGAATGGTCGTGTGGCTGCCGTGACCTTGCGCAAGTCCGGGCGCGTGGCTTGCGGCCATGCGGTCAATGCCGCCGGAACCCGCGCCGCTGTGGTGGCGGGCTGGGCTGGACTTTCGCTTCCGGTCGAGCCGCGCAAGCGTACAGTCTTTGTCATCGACGCACCGAACGCCCGTCATCCGGATGCGCCGCTTTTGGTCGACAGCGGCTTTTACCTGCGCCCAGAACACGGTGGCCAATGGATCACCGCGACCGTGCCCGACGAGGACGGACCCTGCGCCGCGGATGACTTTGAACCAGACCTGCACCTCTTTGAGGACGTGATTTGGGAGCAGCTCTACCACCGCGCTCCGGGCTTTGATGCGGTCAAGGTCGTGCGCCATTGGGTCGGCCATTATGCCTATAACACGCTGGACCAGAATGCGATTTTGGGTCCGCATCCAGAGATACCAAACCTGTTGTTCATGAACGGCTTTTCGGGCCACGGATTGCAACAATCTCCCGCGATCGGGCGCGGCGTCGCGGAACATTTGCTAACGGGTGGTTGGCAAAGTTTGGATCTGTCGGACCTGTCGATTGACCGGATCATCTCTGGCAAGCCGTTTTCGGAAAAGCACGTGGTTTAAATGTGTTACATTGCATTCTAGACTGAATGACGCTTTCACGTTTCTGCAATACATTACATAATAATGATTATGCGATAAATGAATCATCCATTTCCGACACCCCTTGTCGGAGACCACAGCGCGCCAATTCTGAAATTGCACAATCTGGGCGGATCATCGCCCGGAGATCGCCATGCCCCTACGCCGCACCCCCTTTTACGCCCTTGCCAGCGCCATGGGCGCACAGATGGGTCCTGTGGGCGGCGGGTTTATGAACGTTCACAGCTATGGCGATGTGCAAGCTGAGCACCTGAACACGCGCACATATGTCGGTGTGCAAGATCTTTCCACAATGGGAAAAATTGACGTCAAAGGCCCAGATGCCGAAGCGCTGGTGAACCATCTCATCGTCAACAATGCAGCCCAAATGCGCCCGGGCCAAGCCCGCTATGCCAGCGTCTGCACGCCAGATGGCGGGATTATGGATGATCTGACGGTGTTTCGGCTCGCCGAGGAGCATTTTCTCGTCGTTTCAGGCTCGCGCAACCGTCTCAAGATGCGCGACTGGTTTTCGCACCATGCCACAGATCGCCGCGCCTATGTCACCGATCAGACCGCAGCCATCGCATTTCCGACGATCCAAGGTCCAAACGCGCGCGCATTGCTTCAAGCGGCAATTGAAGATGCCGATCTAACCGGTCTGAAACGTTGGAATTTCACCCATGGCTCCCTTAATGGAACCCGCGTGATGATCTCGCGCACCGGGGTTACGGGCGAATTGGGGTTCGAGCTTTTTGTGCCAGCCGATGAAGCCGCCAATGTCTGGAACACCCTGTTCGCGGCCGGCGGTGCTTTTGGGTTAAAGCCCTATGGCGTGCAGGCGATGTTCACCTTGGGGCTTGAAAAGCTTTATCCCGCGCATGGGATCGACATGGACGAATCTGTAACACCGTTTCATGTGGGAACGGATGCGTTCATCCACTTTGACAAAGGGGAATTCATCGGGCGTGACGCATTAATGCGTCAGCGCGATAAGGGCGTGGCGACGACATGGGTTGGCCTGCACATGACGGGCACCACCCCTGCCCCAGACCAGACGCCTGTGATGGCCGATGGTCGGCAGATCGGCCATGTCACCTATTCCGATCACGGCTATTCGGTTGGTGCCGTGCTGGCCACGGCCCATATTGACACGGCTTTCGCCCATGAGAACACGCAGGTTTCGGTCCTCGGCCAAGCGGCAACCGTCCGGCGCCGGGCATTTTTTGACCCGGAAGGCGCACGATTGAGATCATAGGGAAATTGGCGCACCCAGCACGATTCGAACGTGCGACCTTTGCCTTCGGAGGGCAACACTCTATCCAGCTGAGCTATGGGTGCCTGCAGTCCCTATAGCGCGCCAAGCGCAGGGCTGCAACGCGAAATCATTGAAAAAGGTCGTGGCAGAGTTCCAACGCCGAGACCAAGGCATCCACCTCCGCCTCGGTGTTGTAAAGCCCGAACGACGCCCGACACGTCGCCCCCACGCCCAGATGCTCCATCAAGGGCATGGCGCAATGGGTTCCGGCGCGCACGGCAATGCCGCGCTTGTCCAGTACCGTCGAGATGTCATGGGCATGGGCCGGGCCTTCCAGCGTGAATGAGAATATTGCCCCCTTCCCCGCCGAATTTCCCTGTAGCTGCAGCCAGTTAAGACCTGACAACCTGTCGCGCGCATAGTCCCGCAAGCGCCGTTCATGGGTGGCGATGTTATCCATCCCCAACCCCATCATATACTCAAGCGCCACGCCCAGACCGATTTGCTGCACAATGCCGGGGGTGCCAGCCTCGAACTTCATCGGAGGGTCATTCCAGGTGACCGCCTCGCGTGTGACCTCGCGGATCATGTCACCGCCACCCAAGAACGGGCGCATTTCGGCCTGCCGTTCGGCCCGGATATAGATCGCGCCCGAACCCGAGGGGCCATAGAGTTTGTGGCCCGTCACCGCATAAAAATCTGCCCCAAGATCTGCCACATTCACCGGCATATGCACCGCCGCTTGTGAGCCGTCGACCAGCACCGGCACCCCTTTTTCACGGGCCGCCCGGCAAATCGCCTTCACATCAACAACAGTACCCAACACATTGGACATGTGGGTAATTGCCACCAGCTTTGTTTTTGGGCCAATCGCATCAATCACCGCCTGCGGGTCGAGGTCGCCCTTGGCATCCACCTCAACCCATTTCAGCACAACGCCTTGGCGCTCGCGCAGGAAATGCCAGGGCACGATATTCGCGTGATGTTCCATGATGGACAGCACAACCTCATCGCCCGCCTGCAGGCGCGGTGCCGCCCAGCCATAGGACACCAGGTTGATCCCCTCTGTCGCGCCCGAGGTAAAGATGATCTCGTCCTCTGACGCCGCGTTCAAGAACCGCGCGATGGTTCCACGCACGGCCTCATACTTGTCGGTGGCAAGGTTCGAAAGATAATGTAAACCACGGTGAACATTGGCGTATTCCATCGAATAAGCCTGCGTCACCGCGTCAATCACAGCCCGCGGCTTTTGTGCCGAGGCCCCGTTGTCAAGGTAGACCAGCGGCTTGCCGTTCACCGTGCGAGACAGGATCGGAAAATCGCCCCGGATCTGCGCGACATCATACATTCTGGGGCACTCCGATCAGGACCGCGAAGAGAAAGGCTGCGACCAATGCGACCACGAAGCTGACCGCAAGAATACCGAAAAACACCACCACGCCCGACCGGAACCCATGAAGTTCCGCGATAAACAGCGACAACAGCACAGCATAAAGCGCAAAGCCCACAAGCCCGACCAAGGGCGCCAGCCCCGGAGCCAGCACCATGACGACAAGCTGCACAATCTGAAGCGCAATCGGCGGCACCTGCACCCACGCCACCAGCACCAGCGCCTGCGCCAACGTGCCCGTTCCACCAAAGCGCCGCCCCACCCAATAGGCCAGCACACCGGTCACAGCCAAAACGGAAAACTGAATCAGCGCCGTGCGCATGGGGCTGCCGAACATGGCCGCCACCCCCGGATCGCCCTGCGCGGGTGAGGCCATGAACCCAATGAACCCCAGAAAAGCCGAGGCGACCGAGACCAAGAGCATCGCAGTCCAGCCGGTTTGCACCGGCAGGTCCATTGCTTTCAAACGCGCCGCCGCGGCACGCGGATTGGCAATTGTCATCCGCAAGAGATCTTGAAATGTGTCCAGCGTCATGACCCGCGCTCCGTTTCACTCAACATCAAAATCCAACGGATCACGAATACCGCTCCGACAACCACACCCAGTGCTGTGGTCTGTTGCCCCTGCCCCAAAAAGGCCAGCGCCAAACCCATCAACAACATTGCCGGCGTGATACTGGCCAAAGACCAAAACAGCGCCAGCCGGGCCGAATACCAACTGCCCTGCCCGCCCATAACACGGGCCACCAGCCGCGACAGCGCAGCCAGTGCATAGGCCAAGGGCATCACAAGCGCAAAAAGGCCCAAGGCAAAGCCGAACATCCGCTGTTCGATCGGCACCTCTGGCTGCAAATGGCTTAACCGCGCGGCCACGGGCCATTGCGCGATGAAGGATACCAACAGAAAAGTGAACAAAAAGGTAAAGATGAACGCCTCAGACCGCGGGCGTTGCAAATGCTGCCGCACCACGCGTCGCGGGGCGCGCCAGCTGTCCACGATGTCCACCAACAACGACATCTTAATGCTCGTGGCGATGCAGCCAGCCTTCCAGCCGGTTGCGAATATCATCGGCAATCGCCTCGTCCTCGATCTCGTCAATCGCTTCGGCGAGGAAAGCCAGCACCAAAAGCGATTGCGCGGCCTTCATCGGTACCCCACGCGAACGCAGGTAGTAAAGCGCGATCTCGTCGATCGCGCCCGAGGTAGAGCCGTGGCTACATTTCACATCATCGGCATAGATCTCAAGCTCGGGCTTGGCGAGGAATTGGCTCGCCTCGTCCAGCAAAAGCGATTGGCTGGTCTGATAGCCATCGGTCTTTTGCGCACCGGGCTTGACCAAAATCTTGCCCTGGAACACGCCAACGGCACCATTCTTCAAGACCTTCTTGAACACCTGCCGGCTTTCACAACGCATCCCGGCATGGGTGACGAACACCGTGTCATCATGGTGAAAATCGCCGTCCCCCACTGTCGCACCCGCCACATGGGCCACGGCATCATCGCCCAAAAGCTCGATGAAGGCGTCATTGCGCGTCATCCGACCGTTGGCCGTCAGCGTGAAGGATTTGAACAACGCACCTTTGCCAATGCGGGCAAAAATATGCGTCGCGGCACGGCGCTGATGGTCACGGCCTTGGGTGCGTACATGGTGAAAGCGTGCGCCTTCGGCCACATCCACTTCAAGGACTTTGTTCAACCGCGCTGCTGCCGGACCGTTTTCCAGCAGCGTGACTTCCGAACCCGGCTCCATCTTCACAAAATGGTGGAGCGTTGCATCGGAAGAGTCTGATGAACGGAGATAAATCAGCGATATAGGTTTGGATGGTTTCCCTGTCACGCGGATCAAAACACCCGACCGCGCCATCGCGGTGTTCAGCGCCGCCAAGGGCCGCTCTACCGGAACCTGCCCTCGCGCCTCCAGCGTGCCATAAAGGCCTGCCGCCCAATGGCCTGCATCTGCCGCGGCATCGGTCAGATGCGCGATCTCAAGACCTTCCATTGCCAAGGCATCCGATTGCGCCGCGTCAAAGACGCCGTCGACAAAGACGATTTTCAGCCGGTCGATCGCCGAAAACGGCCGCGCCTCACCCTTGGTGTCGAAAAGATCCGCCTTTGGTGCCGCAGGCGCGGTCAGGCTGGATGGGTCGGTATAGCGCCAATACTCATCGCGCTTACCCGGCAGGCCCATCGGTTGCAACCGCTCCAACGCCACCTCTTGCGCAGCGCCCAGCCAACCGCCCTGCCCCGCAACCCGGCCCACCAGCCGTGCCGCCAGCGCGTCGGATTTTGCCTTCATCAGCCCCATCACTGCACCTCGGCCAGAAGGTCGGCATAGCCGTTGTGTTCCACCTCCAGCGCCAGCTCTGGCCCGCCGGTTTTCACAATGCGTCCGGCCGCCATGATATGCACCACATCGGGTTTGATGTGGTCCAAAAGCCGCTGGTAATGAGTGATGACCAGGAACGACCGCCCCGCGTCGCGCAGCGCATTCACCCCGTCAGAGACGAGTTTCATCGCATCCACATCAAGCCCGGAATCGGTTTCATCCAAGATGCACATCTTGGGCTCCAGCATGGCCATCTGCAGAATCTCGTTGCGCTTCTTCTCGCCGCCCGAAAAGCCCACATTGACCGGACGCTTCAGCATATCAGCGTCGATCTTCAAGGCCTTGGCCTTTTCGCGGACAAGTTTCAGAAAATCGCCCGCAGACACTTCCTCTTCACCGCGCGCCTTGCGCTGTGCGTTCAACGCGGTGCGCAGGAAGGTCATGTTGCCCACACCGGGAATTTCCACCGGATATTGGAAGGCCAAGAATAGGCCGGCTGCCGCCCGCGCCTCGGGCTCCATCTCCAGCAGTTCCTCACCCAACAGTTTAGCCGAGCCTTCGGTGACCTCATAGCCATCACGGCCCGACAGAACATAGCTAAGCGTCGATTTGCCCGACCCGTTCGGCCCCATGATCGCATGGACCTCACCCGCGCCGATCGTCAGATCCAGGCCGCGCAGAATGACCTTGTCCTCTTCGGCCAGTTTCACGTGAAGGTTCTTGATCTCAAGCATCTTGCGGTCCTCGGTTCATTCTCATGGCCAGTCTGGCCGGTGTTTCAGGGGTTGCACAGACGTGCACAACTCAATGCGGTGTCACAAAAGCTTCAACCACCCAAGGCAGATTCTTGGGCTTAAGCATTTGCGGTTCAACGTGAAATTCAGCCATGCGCCCGTGACGGCGTTGCACCGGACACAGGGTTTCGGCGCGATGATAGGCGGTTCGGTCGCTATAGTCGTCCCACAGAACCCGCACCGGGCCTGTGGTGCGCAACAGCACCGTCAGGAAACAGGCCAGGCGGAACCGCCCGTCAATTAATACGGTGTCGGGTTGGCGAAAATCTTCACGGTCCCAAACCGAATTCGGATACCCCGGCCAACGCGCAACGCGGCGGTTGTTCACCGGCATGCCCCATGCCTTGGTTTCACCAATATCGGCGTGATGCAACAAAACCTGCCCCCGGGGCGGGTTTTCGTCAAACCAGCGCTGCATCATCGCGATCCAATTGGCATCGCTTTCCACCGAAAAGATCATGGCATCGGGGTTTTCACCTGCGACCAATGTCGACCCACCCGAGCCATATTCCAAGATCACACGCGACGCCGCATAGGCATCGCGCAGCACCTCGGCC
>JBMSKG010000037.1:0-14846 GCA_049419625.1 Paracoccaceae bacterium
CGCCAAGATCTTGGCGCGGCGGTCGTTGTCAAGCGCCAGAATGGCGGGCGACATCGGCGCAAGGCCCCGGCGTGCGAGGGCCGCATCAAAGGCGGCGGGATTTTCGCGGATGGCGCGGATGTCGTGCATGGGGGGCCTCGTCTGGCAAATGGCTGGCCGGGTTATGCCCCATTCGCCTGCGAGGGGGAAGGGGGGCCGCCCCGGCGATAGCGCAGGGGCAGAAGGGCCGGGATCAGGCGGGCAACCTCGGCCCGGCGGGCGGCGTCGCGGGCGGTGCAGTCGGCGTAAGCGGCGGCGATGGCCGGGTTGGTCAAAGCGGTGGCCATGGCCGATCTCAGTCCCGTCAAATCTTGGTGTAGGCTTAGATCCTGCACGTCGTTGAAATTGAAGATATCCAGATATTCCGGATCAAAGCGTTCGGGCGCGCAGTCGGGGTCAAGCCCGTTGCCGCGCAGGCGTTTCAGAAGATAGCGGTCCAGCGCCTTGATCGGGTAATGGTTGATCTGGCCGATCTTCCAGCTTTGGCGACCTTCGGGAACGCGGTGCTTGGGGCGATTGTCCTTGTTGCGGTCAAACTGGAAGTGGTGGCGCAGGGGTTTGCCGCCGCCGTCACGAAAGGCGATCTCTTCGCCTGTCGTGAAGATCGGGCGGTGGATGGCAAATTCGGCGATGCGCGGGGTATGGCGGAACAGCGTTTTCACGCTGCGGCTTTGCGGATTGTCGAGTGTCATGCCGTGGATGAAGTTTTCCACCACCAGCCCCGCAGGCGTGGTCTGATGGCCACCATCGCCAAAGTTGCGCCAGTTCAGCGCGATGGCTTCGGCGCCGCGCGCGGCGGCGCTCAGATCGGCTACACGACGCCCGCCCGCGTGGATCACGCGAAATTCATCGGCATCCAGCCACATCCCCCACTCAATCCCGTGCAACGCAGGATCGGACTTGGCGCGGGCTGCGACGGCGTCTTGCGGCGAGACCCCAGCGGGTGGGGTATGGCGGCGATGGGTGAGCCAGCCAAGCCCGGCGATGGCATCAAGCAGCGCATCCGAGCCATCAGTGCAATCATTCGTATAAACAAGGATGTGGTCAAAGCCGACCAGTCGATGATAGACCGCCCATTCCAATACGTCGGGCCCTTCGTTTTTCATTGCCGAAAGCAGAAAATTGCGCGCCATAACGGCCCTTTTTGTCAAATGAATAGGGAATGGATAGCCAAATCCCTTGCGCAATGCACGGGTCTTGCCCAAGTGACACCGTGGAGCGCGGCAATCTTGCGCCGGGGGAAGGCCAAGGATAGGGTGCGCGCCGATCCATACCGGGCCATGTGGCCCCAACGAGAGGACTTCCGATGTTTGTGACCGCCGCTTATGCGCAAGATGCTGGTGCTGCTGGTGGGGCCGGTGCTGCCCTTGGCTCTTTCTTGCCGCTGATCCTGATCTTCGCGATCATGTATTTCCTGCTGATCCGTCCGCAGCAAAAGAAAGTCAAAGAGTTGAAGGCCATGGTTGAAGCCCTGCGCAAGGGTGACCAAGTGCTGACGCAAGGCGGCATCATCGGCAAAATTCACCGCGTGGGTGATGATGGCGTGCTGGATGTCGAAGTTGCCGATGGCGTCAAGGTCAAGGTTCTGAAGCACACCATCGTTCAAGTCATGAACAAGACCGAACCGGCTGCGGCCGCCTGAAGGCAACCAATATCATGCTGCATACTCCGCTGTGGAAGCGTCTGTTGATCGTTTTGGTTGTTGGCTGGGGTATCCTGGCGGCACTTCCAAACGCGCTCTACACGCAAGTCGAACGTCACAATGATGCTGTAAAGGCGATCGAGGCCAACGAGGGCGTGGCCACCGAGGCGCAGGCCGTCGAGCGTGCCTTGTGGCCCGACATCCTGCCCTCGGCTTTGATGAGCCTTGGGTTGGACCTGCGGGGTGGCGCGCATCTTTTGGCGCGCGTCGAGGTGGCGGATGTCTATGCCCAGCGGATCGACGGGCTTTGGCCCGAGGTGCGCGACGCATTGCGCGAGGTGCGTGACGAGGTGGGCGCGGTGCGCCGTCAGCCCTCGGTTCCCGGCGTGTTACGGGTGGCCATCTCGAACCCGGACGGTATGCCCGTGGCGTTGGAAAAGGTCCGCGCATTGGCCACCCCGGTCATGACGCTGACCGGGGCAGGGGCTTCGGACCTTGATGTTTCGGTTGAGGGGTTGGAGATTGTCGTCCAACTGTCCGAGGCCGAGCGTCTGGCCAGCGACAGCCGCACTGTGCAGCAAAGCCTTGAAATCATTCGCCGCCGAGTGGACGAAGTGGGCACGCGTGAACCCACGATCCAGCGGCAGGGCGATGACCGGATCCTGATTCAGGTGCCGGGCATCGGCTCGGCGCAAGAATTGAAGGCCGTGATTGGCACCACCGCCAAGTTGACCTTCCATCAGGTGCTGGGACGCACTTCGGATGCGGGGGCCGATCCGGGACCACGTAACCGGTTGGTGGCCGATGCCAATGAAGAGGGCGTCTATCACATCATCTCTTCAGAGGCGGTGGTGGGCGGCGAAGAGTTGACCGATGCCCAGCCCTCGTTTGACCAAAACGGCCGTCCTGCGGTGAGTTTCCGGTTTAACCCGGCAGGCGCGCGGGCCTTTGGCGATTACACGGCCGCTCATATCGGCGAGCCATTTGCGATTGTGCTCGACGAAGAAGTGATTTCGGCCCCGACGATCCAAAGCCATATCGCGGGGGGCTCGGGGATTATCACCGGCAATTTCACGGTGGAGGAATCGACCAATCTGGCCGTTTTGCTGCGGGCAGGCGCCTTGCCGGCAAAGATGGTCTTTTTGGAAGAACGCACGATTGGCCCGGAACTGGGGCAAGATAGCATTGATGCCGGCAAGTTGGCCGGGATCGTCGGGCTTATCGCCGTGGCGGGCTATATGGTGGCCAGCTACGGGCTGTTCGGTGTCTTTGCCAATATCGCGCTGGCCGTCAACATGACGCTGCTGATCGCGCTGATGTCGACGATTGGGGCGACGCTGACGCTGCCCGGCATCGCCGGCATTGTTCTGACCACGGGCATCGCGGTGGACAGCAACGTGCTGATCTATGAGCGCATCCGCGAGGAATTGCGCGAAGGCAAATCCCCCGCCCGGGCGATTGAGTTGGGCTTTGACCGCGCCTTCTCGGCCATTTTGGACAGTAACATCACGGGGCTTATCACGGCGATCATCATGTTCGTCATCGGCTCGGGCGCCGTGCGCGGCTTTGCGATCACGACGGGGATCGGGATCTTCACGTCGATGTTCACCACCATCTTGGTGACGCGTCTGATCGTGACAACCTATTACAACTGGAAACAGCCCAAAGAGCTTGTGGTCTGAGGGGGAGTGATATCATGGCATGGCGTTTGCGGCTGGTTCCGGTCAAGACCAACATCGATTTCTTCAAGCTGCAGTGGGTAACCTTCGGGGCCTCTGCTGCGGCGGTTGTCATCTCCATTCTGGCGGTGGCGATCATGGGGCTGAACTTTGGTGTCGATTTCAAAGGCGGCACCACCATTCGCACAGAAAGTACGCAAGCGGTGGACGTCGGCGTCTATCGCCAGGCTCTTGCGGGGCTGGATTTGGGCGATGTGGCCATCACGCAGGTGTTTGATCCGACTTTCCGTGAAGATCAGCATGTGGCGATGGTGCGCATCGAGGCTCAAGAGGGCGAAGAGGCAATCACCCCCGAAACCATTGCCGCCATCGAGGGTGCACTGCGCACCGTGGATCCGGCGATCACGTTTCCATCGGTCGAATCGGTTGGGCCGAAGGTTTCGGCCGAGTTGATCTGGGCTGCGCTGATAGCTGTGGCCGCGGGGTCCTTGGGGATTTGGGTCTATGTCTGGCTGCGCTTTGAATGGCAGTTTGCCGTTGGTACGGTTGCGGCCCTGATCCATGACGTGATCGTGACTGTCGGGGTCTTTGCGATTTTCCAGTTGAAGTTCGACCTGACCATCGTGGCGGCTTTGCTGACCATCCTTGGTTATTCGGTCAACGACACTGTGGTGATCTTTGACCGGCTTCGAGAAAATCTGGCCAAGTACAAGGCGATGCCGCTGCGCGATATGATGAACCTGACCGCGAACGAAACGCTGAGCCGCACGATCATGACGGCGACGACGACGATCCTGTCACTCACCTGCCTTTTGATTTTGGGCGGTGATGTGATCCGGGGCTTTGTCTTTGCGATGCTCTTTGGTGTGATCATCGGTACCTATTCGACGCTTTATGTGGCCAAGAATATCGTGCTGATGTTGGGGCTAGACCGCAGCGACAAGCCCAAGACTGGCAAGCCCACGGATCATGAATTTGCCGATGTGGAAGCCTAAGCCATGCGCCTGATCGAGGTCAGCTATGGCGCGGCCTTGGCGATTGAGGGGTATGGGCCGGGCTTCTTTCGGGTGGGGGCGCATGCCCTGCAGGGCGCGACACTGGTAACCCCATGGGATGCAGGTGGTTGGGGCGGTTTAGCCGACACCGCCACCCCTTTGGCGCTGGCAGGGCGCATTGATGTTCTTTTGTTGGGCCTTGGCTCGCAGATCACCCCGGTTCCGCGCGCTTTTCGCGACGCGCTGGAGGCGGCGGGGATCGGGGTTGAACCAATGTCCTCACCTGCCGCGTGCCGGACCTACAACGTCTTGTTGGGAGAGGGGCGCCGGATTGCCGCCGCCCTGTTGCCGGTGGGGCCATGACGCTGCTTGCCGTGCAGGACTTGGCCGTCGCGCGGGCCGGGGTGCCGGTCTTGCAGGGGGTGAGTTTTGCGCTGGAGGCGGGGCGGGCTTTGGTGCTGCGCGGGCCGAATGGCATTGGCAAGACCACGCTTTTGCGCACGGTTGCAGGGCTGCAGCCGCCCCTAGAAGGTCAGGTTCAGGCGGCGCCTGACAGCGTGACCTATGCCGCCCATGTCGATGGGGTGAAGGCCACGCTGACGGTGACGGAAAACCTGACATTCTGGGCGCGGGTCTTTGGCACTGATGCGGTGGGTGCCGCGATGGATCGGATGGCGCTGCGCGACCTGGCCGAACGTCGGGCCGCGAACCTGTCGGCCGGGCAAAAGCGCCGACTTGGCCTTGCGCGGCTTTTGGTCAGCGGGCGGGCGATCTGGGTGATGGACGAGCCGACGGTGTCTTTGGATGCGGCCTCGGTGCAGCTTTTCGCCGCGGTCGTGCGCGACCATCTGGCCGACGGGGGCGCGGCGCTGATTGCGACGCATATCGATCTGGGTCTGGAGGCCGATATGCTGGACCTCAGCCCGTTCAAAGCGCGCAAACTGTCGCAAGGCGGGGTACGTTCAGCCTTTGATGAGGCGTTCTCATGATCGCCCTTCTGAGCCGGGATCTGCGATTGGCCATTCGGGCCGGGGGCGGCTTTGGGCTGGGCTTGGCGTTCTTCCTCTTGGTGGCGGTGATCGTGCCTTTGGGCGTGGGACCGGAACCCGCAACGCTGGCCAAGATTGCACCGGGCATCCTGTGGGTGGGCGCGCTTTTGTCCTGCCTTTTGTCGCTGGACCGCATCTTTGCTTTGGATTTCGAGGATGGCTCACTGGACCTTTTGGCCACCTCGCCCGTGCCGATGGAGGGGGCGGTGGCGATCAAGGCCTTGGCGCATTGGCTGGTCACGGGGCTGCCTTTGGTGTTGGCGGCGCCTGTGCTGGGCATTTTGCTGAACCTGCCGGGGCAAGGCTATGCTTGGTTGGTTGTCAGCTTGGCATTGGGCACGCCGGCCCTCTCGATCATCGGTGCCTTTGGCGCGGCGCTGACGGTGGGGCTAAAGCGCGGTGGCCTGTTGCTCAGCCTTTTGGTGCTGCCATTGTATATGCCGACGCTGATTTTCGGGGCCGAGGTTGTGAAGCGAGGGGCGGCGGGCATGGTTTTGGGCACGCCGCTTGCGCTTTTGGCCGCGATCACCGCAGGGTCGTTGGCCCTGTTGCCCTTTGCCGCAGCTGCGGCAATCCGCGTCAATTTGCGTTAGGCCCGCGCCATGCTAAGCAAGCGTCAGCGCCCGGCAATTCAAGGATAAACCATGTCGATCTGGGAATATGCCAACCCAAAGAAGTTCATGCAGACCTCGGGCGTTTTGTTGCCTTGGGTTGCTGTGTTGACGGGGGTGACGCTGGTCGTGGGGCTGGTCTGGGGCTTTTTCTTTACCCCCGATGCCGACAAGTTCGGCTCGACCGTCAAGATTATCTATCTGCATGTGCCTGCCGCGATGATGGCAATCTCGGCCTGGACGATGATGCTGGTCACCTCGCTGATCTGGCTGATCCGGCGGCATCACGTCTCGGCGCTGGCGGCCAAGGCGGCGGCCCCGATTGGGCTGGTCTTTACCGTGATCGGGCTGGTGACCGGGGCGATCTGGGGCCAACCGATGTGGGGCACATGGTGGGCTTGGGATCCGCGGCTGACGGCCTTCTTGATTTTGGCGCTGTTCTATTTGGGCTACATCGCCCTTTGGGCGGCGGTGGAGAACCCCGATACCGCTGCAGACCTGACCAGTGTCTTGGCGATCGTGGGGTCGGTCTTTGCCTTTCTGTCGCGCTATGCGGTCTTGTTCTGGAATCAGGGCCTGCATCAGGGGGCGAGCCTGTCTTTGGACAAGGAAGAGAACGTGTCGGATGTCTATTGGTTCCCGCTTTTGGTCTGCATCACGGGCTTTGTGCTTTTGTTTGTGCTGCTGGTGCTGATGCGGACCCGTACCGAAATTCGTGCCCGCCGGTTGCAGGCGCTGTTGTCACGCGAGAGGTTGGCATGATGCCCGATCTGGGAAAATACGCCGATGCAGTGATTTGGTCTTATGTCTCGACCATCGGGCTGTTGGTGGCACTGGTGGCGGTGACGCTGTGGCAAGGCCGCCGGGTGAAACGCGCGCTGCAAGAGGTTGAGGCGCGGCAAGAAAGGGCAGGCGATGCTTAGATGGTTGTTGCTGGTTCCGCCGTTGCTGTTCTTGGGGCTGGCGGTGCTGTTCTACACAGGCATGACCCGGGATAACCCCAATGACCTGCCGTCGGTCTTTCTGGGCAAACCGGCCCCTGCCATTGAGCGGGCAGCCTTGTCGGGCATCCCGGCGCCGGTTCAGGCCGATCTGGCGCAGGGCCGCGTTGTTTTGGTGAACTTCTGGGCCTCATGGTGCCCGCCCTGCCGGGCAGAGCATCCGACGCTGACCGCGCTGGCTGCGGAAGGCATTCCGGTGATCGGCGTCAACATGATGGACCGTGAGGGGGATGCGCTGGCCTTCTTGGCCGATGATGGCAATCCCTTTGCCAGCATCGCCTTTGACCCGAAGGGTCGGACGCGGCTGGAATGGGGCGTCACCGCCCCGCCCGAGACCTTTATCGTGAACGGCAAGGGCGAGGTGGTGTATCGCTTTATCGGCCCCTTGGTGGGCGATGATTACCTGCAGCGCTTCCGGCCGGAACTGGAAAAGGCGCTGGCGGCGGAGTGACCCCGCGACTCGTCGGGCGACTCGTCGAGCGCCTTCGGCTTCTCCTCGGTTTATCCCCGACGAGCGACGACGTCGACGAGGAGGTGCGCGGTCAGAAATGCCGGGACGCTTCTTTGCGCGCAAAGGGCTTCAAGCTGTCGCCATGCTCGGCCAGCCAGCGTTCCACTCGGGGTTTGTCATGCTTGGACAGATCGCGCAGCCACCAGGCCACGGATTTCTGGATGAACCAGTCGGGGTCGGCCGCATAGCGTACGGCCCAGCCCAGAACCCGCTCACGGATGGCGTTTTCCTCTGGCTTGGGGTGGTTTTGCTTGGCAAAGGGCAGGGTGATGACCATCGCGGCGCGGCGGGTCCACATATGGGGGCTATTGGTCCAGCCCTCAATCGGCTCGATCCGGTCGGGCTGCCAGACCAGCCGCTTTTGCGCGGCGATCATGGCGTGATCGGCCAAAGACCAGCCGTCGAAATCGGGCAGCCAGCTTTGTAAAAGCTGCCACGCGGCTTCGTCATCGGGGCGGATGCGGGCTTGGGTCAAAAGCTTGGCCGCCGCCACGCGGGTCTCATGGATGTCGGCCGCCCAAAGGGCTGCGGCCAAGGCAAGCCGTTCGTCCAGCGTGCACTCGGCGCGCCAGGCGTCGGTCAGGTCGTCGATCTGTGGCACGCTCACGCCCAAGAACCGGCGGGTGGATTTGTGATAGGCTGCCATCTCGGCGGCCTTTTCGGGGTTGGCCAGAGCTTCCAGCGCGGCGATGGCCTGATCCGGGCTGACAGTCATTCCACCGTCACCGATTTCGCCAGATTCCGCGGTTGGTCTACATCGGTGCCTTTGGCGATGGCGGTGTGATAGGCCAAAAGCTGGGCAGGCACCGAGTAGAGGATGGGCGCAAATTGTGGAGCCACTTCGGGCAGGGTCAGGGTTTTCCAGCAGCCCGCGCCCGCCTCGGCGATGCCGGCGGCGTCCGAGATCAGCACCACTTTGCCGTGGCGCGCCATCACCTCTTGCATGTTCGACACCGTCTTGTCGAAAAGCGCATCGCGCGGGGCCAGCACGATGACCGGGACGCGGTTGTCAATCAGCGCGATGGGGCCGTGCTTTAGCTCTCCGCTTGCATAGCCTTCGGCGTGGATATAGCTGATTTCTTTCAGCTTTAGCGCACCTTCCAGGGCGAGCGGATACATCGGGCCACGGCCCAAGAACAAGATATCCTGTGCCTCGGCCAGTTCCTTGGCGATCGCGGCGACATCGGTGGACAGGGCGAGTGCATGGTTCATCAGGCCGGGCAGGCTGTGGAGTGCGGCCAGATGCGTGGCAAGACCTGGCGCGTCCAAACGGCCCCGGTCAAGGGCCGCCTTCAGCGCCAAAATCGCAAGCACCGTCAGCTGACAGGTGAAGGCTTTGGTCGAGGCGACGCCCACCTCAACCCCCGCCATGATCGGCAGCGCCAGATGGCTTTCGCGCGCGATAGAGGAGGTCGGCACATTGACCACCGACACCACCTTGCCCACGCGCTCTTTGGCATAGCGCAGGGCTGCCAGCGTGTCGGCGGTTTCGCCCGATTGGCTGACAAAGAGCGCCCATTGCCGGGGCGATAGGGGCGGCTCGCGGTAGCGGAATTCGGACGCGATGTCGATTTCGACGGGCAGGCCCGCGATCTGTTCGAACCAGTATTTCGCCACATGGGTGGCATAGGAGGCGGTGCCGCAGGCCACCATGGTCAGGCGGTCCACGGTGGCAAAATCAAGCTCGGCAGGCAGGCGCAGGGTATTGTCGCCCGACACATAATGCTTCAGCGCATCGGCAATCACCACCGGTTGTTCGGCGATTTCCTTGGCCATGAAATGCTTGTAACCGGCTTTTTCGATACGGGTCTGGTCAACCTGAATCCGTGCCTCGGGACGGTTGGCCAGATGGCCCGCCTCATCAAAGATCTGCGCGCCTGCGCGGGTGATGACGGCCCAATCCCCCTCTTCCAGATAGGTGATGCGGTCGGTCATCGGGGCCAGCGCGATGGCGTCAGAGCCCACGAACATCTCGCCCTCGCCATGGCCGATGGCCAAGGGGCTGCCTTTGCGGGCGCAGATCATCAGATCTTGCTCGCCTTCAAACAGCATGCAGAGCGCAAAGGCCCCATGCAGGCGTTTCAGCGTCTCGCGCGCGGCCTCGACGGGCTTTGCACCTTTGTCCAAATGGTGGCGCAGAAGGTGGCTGACGGTTTCGGTGTCGGTTTCAGATTCGAACACCGCCCCGCCTGCGGTCAACTCCGTGCGCAGTTCGCGGAAATTCTCGATGATGCCGTTGTGCACCACCGCGACGCGGCCCGACAGATGCGGATGGGCGTTCAGCGTGGTTGCGGCACCATGGGTGGCCCAGCGGGTGTGGCCGATGCCGGATTTGCCGGGCAGGGGGTTGTGGACCAACAGATCGGAGAGGTTCACCAGCTTGCCCACCGCGCGGCGGCGGTCGAGCTTTCCGTCGTTGATGGTGGCGATCCCGGCGCTGTCATAGCCGCGATATTCCAGACGCTTCAACGCCTCGACCAAAAGGGGGGCCACCTCGTGATGGCCCAAGACCCCGACAATTCCGCACATTATGATTTTCCTTTCGCGGCCTTCAGGGCGCGCAGACGTTCAAAAAGCTTGGTGGCCAATCCGGCCTTATTCACTTGCTTGGCCCGCGCCAATGCCACGGCCTCGGCGGGCACATCTTCGGTGATGACCGAGCCAGAGCCGGTCAGCGCGCCGTCGCCAATGCTGATAGGGGCGACCAGCATGGTATCCGAACCGATGAAGGCGCGTTTGCCGATGCGGGTGCGGTGCTTCATCACGCCGTCGTAATTGCAGGTGACGGTGCCCGCGCCGATATTGGTGAACTCGCCGATATCGGCGTCACCGATATAGCTGAGGTGACCGACCTTGACGCCTTCGTCCAGAATGGCGTTCTTGATTTCCACGAAGTTGCCGACATGGACATCTTCAGCCAATTCCGCGCCGGGGCGCAGGCGGGCGAAGGGGCCGACATCGGCCCCACGGCTGACATGGCAGCCCTCCAGATGGCAGAACCCCTTGATTTCGGCACCAGATTCGATGGTGACACCGGGGCCAAAGAGGACATTCGGGCCGATGATGGCATCGCGGCCGATATGGGTGTCGAGCGCGAAGAACACGGTGTCCGGTGCGGTCAGGGTCACGCCATTGTCCAGCGCCTCGGCGCGGGCTCGGGACTGAAAGGCGGCCTCGGCGGCGGCAAGTTCGGTTCGGGTGTTGATGCCCATGGTCTCTGTCTCGTCGCAGATCACCACGCCGGCCGATAGGCCGCCTGCGCGAGCAAGTTCGACGATGTCAGTTAGGTAATACTCGCCCCCTGCATTGCCGTTGCCCACCTTGGCCACCAGCGAAAAGAGGGTCTTGGCGTCAGCGCAGATCACGCCGGAATTACATAGGGTTATCGCGCGCTCTTCATTCGTCGCATCTTTGAATTCGCGGATGGCCAAGAGGTCATTGCCTTGGGTCAGCAGTCGGCCATAGCGGCCGGGGTTGGCGGCGTGAAAGCCAAGGACGACAACCGCATGGGACGTGCGGGCCTTCAAGATTGCCTGCAGCGTTTCCGCGCGGATAAAAGGGGTGTCGCCATAAAGCACGATGGCATCGCCTGCGGCATCGGCCAAGAGCGGGGCGGCTTGGGCCACGGCATGGGCGGTGCCAAGTTGCGGCTCTTGCAGCACGGTTTCGACAGCCTCATCGTAGGCGCGCGCGGTGCGCGCCACCTCTTCGGCGCCGTGACCGACGACAACCACAATCTTTTCTGGCGCAAGGCTGGCACCGGCCTGCAAGGCGTGATGCAGAAGCGGGGCGGCGGCAACCTTGTGCAGGACCTTGGGCAGGTCAGAATTCATCCGCGTGCCCATGCCAGCGGCCAGAACAATCAACGAAACCGGCATGACGCCCCTTTCAATTCCACGTCGCCCGTTTTACCCCGGATCACGGGCGCTGCAAGCCCGCGATGGTTCACGGAAGGTTACAAAATGCGCACTGTGGTGTTTGATCTGGATGGCACGTTGGCCGATACCAGCGATGACCTTCTGGCGGCGGCCAATGCCTGTTTTGTGGCCGATGGCCATGGCGCGGTGTTGGATGGGCGCGATCGGCTTGTCGCCTTTCACGGCGGGCGGGCGATGCTGCGGGCGGGCTATGCGCGGTTGGGGATTGAGGCGAGCGAGGATGACATCTCGCGGCACTATCCCCGGCTGCTGGCGGCCTATGCCGAGGGGATCGACACCCACACGCGGTTGTATCCCGGCGCAGTCGCCGCGGTGGAGGCCTTGCGCAGCGCTGGCTTTGCCACGGCGATCTGCACCAACAAGCCCGAGGGGTTGGCGGTGGAACTGGTGCGCCGTTTGGGAATTGCGCCATTGTTTGGGGCGCTGATCGGAGCGGATACCTTGCCGACGCGCAAGCCCGATGCGGCACCCTATGTGGCTTCGGTCACCCGGGCGGGGGGGGATGTGCGTCGGTCGATGTTGATTGGCGACACCGAGACCGACCGCAAGACCGGGTTGGCGGTGGGTGTTCCGGTGGCCTTGGTCACCTTTGGCCCCGAGGGTTGCGCGATTGAGCGGTTGCAGCCCGAGGCGCTTTTGGATCATTTTGACGATTTGCCCGCGCTGGCGGCGCGGCTTTTGGCATGAAAAAGGGCCCCAAGGGGCCCGATTCAACGTGCTGTGTGTCGGGCTTATCCCCAAACAGCAGCCCGGGCGATGCGGTCGGCGTCACCGGGGAAGATGCCAAGGTCCAGCGCCTCGGCATGGCTGAGGCCCGCGATTTCAGCGCGCAGACGGCGGTAGGTGGCCTGTTCAGCGGCGGCGGTACGGAGGCGGGCAATCAGGGTTTTCATCATCTGTCCTTTCGTCTTGCGACCGGGCGGCCCGAATGGCCAACCCCTTCTTCGCATGTGCAGCATATGACCTGCAGCGTTAGCGATAACAACTGGGACAAATGGGCTTTCCGCTATGCGTCTGGCGCATAGCAAAAGGACGCCCGAAGGCGCCCTTGGTAAAATCTACTGCGATTACAGAAGCTTGCCCATCGCTACGGCCGTGTCGGCCATGCGGTTGGAAAAGCCCCATTCGTTGTCATACCAGGCCAGAACCGAGCAGAAAGTGCCGTCCATCACCTTGGTCTGGTCCATGTGGAACACCGAGGAATGGGGATCATGGTTGAAATCCGAGGACACATTCTTCCACTCGGTATAGCCCAGAATACCCTTCAGCGGGCCATCTGCCGCCGCCTTGATGGCAGCGTTGATCTCTTCGGCGCTGGTCGCGCGCTTGGCGATGAATTTCAGATCCACCGCCGAAACATTGGGGGTGGGCACGCGGATGGCAAAGCCGTCCAGCTTGCCCTTCAACTCGGGCAGCACCAGTCCGACAGCCTTGGCGGCCCCGGTTGACGTGGGGATCATCGACAAGGCGGCGGCGCGGGCGCGGTAAAGGTCCTTGTGCATGGTGTCCAGCGTCGGCTGGTCGCCGGTATAGCTGTGGATCGTGGTCATCATGCCTTTTTCAATGCCGATGGCCGCGTTCAGCACCTGTGCCACAGGAGACAGGCAGTTCGTCGTGCACGAGGCATTGGACACCACGATGTCGGCGGCGGTCAGGGTCTTGTGGTTGACGCCGTAAACGATGGTCTTGTCGGCCCCGTCGCCGGGGGCGGAAATCAACACACGCTTGGCACCGTTTTCCAGATGGGCCGCGCATTTTTCCTTGGATGTGAAAATGCCGGTGCATTCCAGCACGATGTCCACATCGCCCCAAGGCAGCTCTGCCGGGTTTTTCAGGGCCGTGACGCGCATGCGCCCGCGGCCGACGTCGATCCAATCCTCGCCGGTTGTCACGGTGGCGGGAAAGCGGCCATGGACAGAATCAAAGCGCAGGAGGTGGGCGTTGGTCTCAACCGGGCCAAGGTCGTTGATGGCGACCACCTGAATGTCTGTGCGGCCCGACTCAACGATGGCGCGCAGGATGTTGCGGCCGATGCGCCCGAATCCGTTGATGGCAACCTTGACGGCCATGGCGTTTCCTTTCCTCGGGACAAGCGCGACTCGCGCAAGCGTCGTTAGCGCTAACATCCGCATAATGGCGAAAAGATCAAGCCGGAAAGCTGCGCTTGGCCAAATTCTGCGGGAGCCGGGAACTGGAGACGGGCGCCTAGCGCCAGAATGAAACCAGCGCGATCAGGTCAACCATCTTGCGTGCCAAAAACAGCAGGATCGACCCGCCATTCAGGATCATGTCGGTCAGAGCTGCCAGGGCGATGACCCCGGCCAGAACAAAAGCGATGCGGTCGGTCAAAGCCCCTCCCGGTTCAGCCCAGAAGCCGCCCCATCGCTGCGGCCACATCGGCCATACGGCAGGAAAAGCCCCATTCGTTATCATACCATGCCAACACGCGCACCGTGCGGCCTCCGACCACCTTGGTCTGATCCGGGGCAAAAATGCAAGATTGCGGCGTGTGGTTAAAGTCGATCGAGACTTTGGGCTCGGGGTCATAGGCGAGCACTGCACTCATCTTGCCAAGCGAGGCTTCGCGGATAAGTTCGTTCACCTCGTCGACCGTGACGGATTTTCCGGCCACAAAGGTCAGGTCTACCGCCGAGACGTTGGGGGTGGGCACGCGGATGGCCGAGCCGTCAAGCTTGCCCGCCAGTTCCGGCAGCACCTCGCCAATGGCCTTGCCGGCGCCGGTCGAGGTGGGGATCATCGCCATGGCGGCGGCGCGGGCGCGGTAAAGGTCTTTGTGGCGGCGGTCCAGCGTCGGTTGGTCGCCGGTGTAGCTGTGGATCGTGGTCATGATGCCCGATTCGATGCCGATGGCGTCGTTCAGCACCTTGGCCAAGGGGGCAAGGCAGTTGGTGGTGCACGAGGCGTTTGACACGACCATGTGTTCAGGCAGCAGGCTGCGGTGGTTGACACCGTAGACCACCGTCAGATCGGCGCGCTTGGCAGGGGCCGAGACCAAGACGCGTTTGGCACCGCGCCCCAAGTGGACGGCGGCCTTGTCGCGGTCATTGAACTTGCCGGTGCATTCCAGAACGATATCAACGCCTTCCCAGTCGAGTTCTTCGGGGTTGTAGGTGGACATCACGCGGATCGGGCCGCGGCCCAGATCCATGGTATTGCCTTCGACCTTGACCATTCCGGGAAAGCGGCCATGCACCGAGTCGTATTTCAGCAGGTGCGCGTTGGTTTCAATCGGCCCGGTGGCGTTCATCGCCACCACCTGCACGTCATTGCGCCCCGATTCCGCGATATGGGCCAGCGTGCAGCGCCCGATACGTCCGAAACCGTTGATGCCGATGGTGATGGTCATGCGCGTGATCCTGT
>JBMSKG010000038.1:0-14828 GCA_049419625.1 Paracoccaceae bacterium
GCCCGGATTGCGGTCGCGCACATAGGCGGTGATGTCCACCGACTTGACCAAGACCTGCCCATCGGCAGCGGGAAGTCCCTCACGGAAGGTGACCGTCTGGCGGCTGCCATGGGCGACCCCTTCGACGCAAAGCTGGCGCCAGCCGTCATAGCTGACGGTCAACTCTGCCGCCGGAAGCTGCACGAAAGTGGCATAGTCGACCCCGGTTTTCACCAGATCTTCCGAGAACCCCACGCAGATGCGCGGACGTGCGGAATCGGCCTGAACATCGGTGGCCAAGATCCGGAATCCGTAAAGGCCAGCCGCCGCCTCAAGCGCTGCGGCGGTGTCATCGCGAGGCTGCAACGCCTGCGCCAGCCGCAGCGCTTGCACCGTGTCGCGGCCCCGATCGATGGTTTCAAGCGCCTGCCCCATCTGGACAAGGATCGTATGCTGCAAGGCCGGGTTGTCGGCCCGCAGATAGGCGTTGACGGCGGCGAAATAGGACTGCTCGTGGTAGGAGCGGCGGTTGTTTTCGTCGCCTTGCCCGGCGGCATAAAGCAGGCGGGAATACTCGGCCCAATCGCTGGCCGCATCGGTCAGGTTCAGCCCTGCGCCCAAAAAGCGGCTGGCGGCGGCAGCGTCACCCATGCCCTCGGCATCAATGGCAGATTGGAAATGTTCCTCGGCGCTGTAGGGGCCGGTTACATGGGCGTTGGCAAGGGTTTCGGCCTGTTGCACGACCCCTGCCACTTCCCAGGTTTGCACAAAGCTGAGTTCGGCCAAACGGGTCTTGGCGCGGGCCTCTGCTGCCGCTTCGGCTGTTAGCACGAAACCCGACAAGGCCCCATTGAAGGGCGTGGCCGTCCCGGGGTCTGATTTTGGAAAACAGGCGCCCTTCAGCGTGTTGAAGGTAAAGGCGGTGCAGGACGGGTTTGTCAGGCAGGCGCGTTCGCAGGCCTCAAGCGTGGTGTCGAAGATCGATTGCAGATCGCCGCCCGGCAGGTCGGTGTTGTCGGTCAGCACAAGGCGGCGTTCAGGGATCAGGTCTTGCGCCATGCTTGGCCCGGCACAGGCCAAAAGAATGACGCCCACTGCGCCGAATAAGGAAATCGTTCGGAACGCGCGCATTGAAAACCCCCGAGTCTGAATGGAGAAAGTCTGACATGCAGGGCCCTGTGCATGCAAGCTACGTTACGGCCTGTCGAAGGCCATCGGCGTTAAGCCTGTCTTCACACTGTTCCGCCAATTTGGCCCGGCGCGCGGCCTTGATGCCGCGCAAGCTCGTGCAGGATGGACGGATGGAGATCGCGGAACGGCTGGCAAAAGAGCGGCGGGCAAGGCTGGCGGCTGAGCGCCTGTTGGACCAAAAAAGCCGAGAGCTGTTTGCTGCCAATGAAAAGCTGGCGCTGCATGCCCGCGCGCTATCGGATCAAATCGTCGAGCAGCGGCAGGTGGTGAAATCTGCGCTGACAGAGGCGGAGCTTTTGAAGGGCCAAAACAGCCAGGTGAAGGGCGATCTAGACCGCGCCCATTCGGCGGCCGTGATGGCTGAACGCCGACTTTGGGATTCGATCAACACCATCCCCGATGGCTTTGCGGTGTTTGACGCCAATTCCTGCCTTGTTGCTGCCAATTCAGCCTATCTTGCCCCCTTTCGCGGCACCGACATCGCGCTGGGGGCGACCTATGGCGACATTCTGCGCGCAGCTGCCTCTGGGGGGCTGATTGATCTGGGTGATGAGGGGGCGGAGGATTGGTGCGCCCGCATGCTGGACCGCTGGCAAGGTGAGGTGATCGAGCCTGTGGTTGTTCCGTTGCGTGGTGGCGTCTGGCTGCGCCTGGTCGACCGGCGCGCACGCGATGGGGACATGGTCAGTCTTGCGCTGAACATCACCGAGGAAATGCGTATCTGGGCCGCAATTGAGGCGATTCCAGATGGATTTGTGTTGTTTGACAGGGAGGAACGTCTTTTGGCCTTCAATCACCGCTACCGCGACATGTTCCCTGACAGCGCCGAGGCCATGGTGCCGGGCGTCTCGTTTGAAGAGCTTTTGCGCCACGGTCTGCGCCAAGGCCACGTCCCTGAGGCGGTGGGTCGCGAGGAGGATTGGCTGGCCGAGCGGCTTGCGCAGATGCGGCAGGCCGATGGCATGACCGAATGTCAGCTGTCCGATGGCCGCTGGATTGAAGAGCATGACCACCGCACCCCGGACGGGGGCCGCGTGGGTCTGCGGCGCGACATCACTGCGCAGCGCGATCAGCAAGCCGCGCTTGAGGCTGCTCGCGCCGAGGCGGAGGCGGCCAACCGTGCGAAATCGGCCTTCCTTGCCAATATGTCCCACGAAATCCGCACCCCGATGAACGGCGTTGTCGGCATGGCGGAGCTGTTGTGCGACACCGCCTTGTCCGAGGAACAGCGGCTGTTTGCCGAGACCATTCGATCGTCGGGCGAGGCGCTTTTGGTCATCATCAATGACATCCTTGATTACTCGAAGCTCGAGGCAGAGCGGATGACGCTTTACCCCGAACCCTTTGACCTGGAGCGCGCCATCCACGAAGTCACCATGCTGCTGCAGCCCCGCGCTCGGGAAAAGGGCATCGATCTGATGATCGATTTCGACATGTTCCTGCCCACCCGATATGTCGGCGATCCGGGACGGCTGCGGCAGGTCTTGACCAATCTGATCGGCAATGCGGTGAAGTTTACCGACAAGGGGCACGTTCTGGTGCGGGTGGTGGGGCTGGAGGACGCGCCGGGTCGTCAGCAATTGCATGTGACGGTCGAAGATACCGGCATCGGCATTGCGGCGGAGAACCTCGATCTCATCTTTGGCGAGTTCAACCAGGTGGAAAGCCAGTCGAACCGCAAGTTTGAGGGTACAGGGCTTGGGCTTGCCATCACTCAGCGGCTGATCGAACGGATGGAGGGTGCGGTCTGGGTCGACAGTGAGGTCGGAAAGGGGTCTTGCTTTGGCTTCCGGCTGTCGCTGCCTGTGGCCGAAGATGCCGCGCAGCCGCGTCGACCCATCCACATAAAGCGCGCGCTTGTGGTGGACGACCAATTCATCAACCGCACCATCTTGGAACGCCAGCTTGTACCCTGCGGCATCGCGGTGACTCTGTGCCGTTCGGGGGCCGAGGCGCTTGCCGCTTTGGAGGCGGGCAGTTTTGATGTGGTCATCACCGACCATGACATGCCCGAGATGGATGGGCTGCAACTGGCTACCCATATCCGGGCGGCAGGCAATCTCGTGCCTTTGGTGCTGTTGTCCTCCAGCCCCGCCAATGCGCGCGAAGGCGAAGGAGCCGAGCATCTGGCGACCATCTTGCAAAAGCCGATCCTGCGGGCGGAGTTGTATCGCCATCTGCAGGCAATCAATGGCGATGTCGCGCCTGAAGAGGTGGTCAAGGTGGTGGTGCCACCTTTGGGCGACCAGCGCAAAATGCGGGTTCTGGTGGCCGAGGACAATCGAACCAACCAGTTGGTGTTTCAAAAGATGGTGCGCGACATCGACATTGATCTGGTCTTTGCGGGAAACGGGGTTGAGGCCGTGGCGCTTTGGCAAAGTTTCGGCCCTGACATGATTTTCATGGATATCTCGATGCCCGAAATGGACGGTCGCGACGCCGCGCGCGCCATTCGCGTGGCGGAAGGCGGGCGCGCACATGTGCCGATCGTGGCACTGACCGCCCACGCGATGGAGGGCGATGCCGAGGCGATTTTGGCCGCCGGGATTGACCGCTATATGACGAAACCCCTGCGCAAACAGGCGATCACCGCCACCTTGGCCGACTTTTGTCCGCCGGGGGCGGCACCCATCGCGGTGGCCGCCGAAAACGCTGCGTAAAGCGGAGCTATGCCGCCGATGCTTCGGGTGCCTGACGGCTGAACACCAGCCGCCCGGTGTCTGATTGATCGGCGCGGAAGGTATAACCGCCGATGCCAAAGCCACGCAGATCTGCCGGGTCTGTCAGGTGATTGTCCGCAATGAACCGCGCCATCGCACCCCGCGCCTTTTTGGCCCAGAACGACACGATCTTGGCCTCACCGGCTTTTTCTTCCAAGAACACGGGGGAGATAACAGGCAGGCCCAATGCCTTTAGATCAACGGCCCCGAAATACTCGGTCGAGGCGCAGTTGACCAAGACCTTTGCGCCCATCTCAGCCGCTAGAGTTTTCAGCGCCTGCGCCGGTTTTTTCCCCCACCAACCATAAAGATCCGCCCCGCGCGGATTGGCCAGCCGGATGCCCATTTCCAAACGATACGGATGAATCCCGTCCAAGGGCCGCAACAGCCCATAAAGGCCAGACAGAATCCGCAAATGACCCTGCGCCCAGCGCAAGGCGTCTGGCTCCATCGTGCGGGCTTCAAGCCCGGCATAGGTGTCGCCGTCAAATAGGAAGGCCGCCGGTTGCCCGCTGGCTTTGGGGTCAAAGCTGGCAAAGCGGTCGTGGTTCAAAGCCCCGAGCTTGGGCGAGATGTCCATCAACCCGCACAGATCCTCGGCCGAAAGGCCGCGCGCCAGTTTGGCCAAGGCGGCCGCATCGGCCGCATACTCGGGCTGGGTCAGCGAAAACCCTGCGGGCAGGGCGTGGGGTTTTTCGTTCATCCGCTTGGCGGGAGAGATCACGGTCAGCATCATTGGTCTCCTATCGAGCAGAATTTAGGCCGGATCAGCCTTCGCGCAAGACCTCAAGAAAGGCTGTGCCAAAGCGGTCAGTTTTCAGCTCTCCCATGCCCTGAATGGCTTGCATTTCCCCCAAGGTGGAGGGGCGGCGTTCAGCGATCTGGCGCAGGGTTGAATGGGTGCAAGAGAGGTACTTGCCGGTGCCATCATCGCCGCGCGACAGGGTCAATTGCACCTCGGCCAGCCGGTCAAACAGTGCGCCCGCGTCGCTGCCGACCAACGCTTTGCGGGCTGGGTGCAGGGGCGCGGTTTCGGACCCCGTGATAACCGACAGGAACACCGCACCATAGCTTTCCAGCTTTTTCGCGCCGATCCCGGTGATCCCCATCATGGCATCCAAGGTCAGGGGCCGCTTTTCGGCCATCTCAATCAGGGTGCGGTCGGGGAAAATCACATAGGCCGGGACGCCCGCCGTCTCGGCCAAGGCGCGGCGTTTGGCTTTGAGGGCGGAGAGCAGACTTGCATCTTCATCGGCCACTTGGGTTTTGACGGTATAGCCTGGACGGGCCTTCTCCACCGTATCGCGGCGCAGGGTGATGTTCGCTTCGCCGCGCAGAATGGGGCGGGCGGCATCGGTCATGCGAAGCGCGCCGAAGCGGTCACCATCGGGGCGCACCAGATCACGGCCCATCATCTGGCGGAACACCGCGCCCCAGGCCGGTTTGGACAAATCGCGGCCAACGCCGAAGGTGGGCAGCCCGTCATGCCCCTTTTCGCGCACCTTGGTCGTGGCGTTTCCGGTCAGGATATCAATTAGATGGCCTGCGCCGAACCATCCACCAGTGCGAAGGATCGCTGACAACGCCTTGCGCACGGCGTCGGTGGCATCAAACAAAACGGCGGGGCGATCGCAAAGATCGCAGTTGCTGCAGGGCTGGGCCTCTTCGCCGAAATAGCCCAACAGAACCTGCCGCCGGCAGGCCATCGCCTCGGCCAGACCCAAAAGCGCGTTCAGGCGGGCGTGATCGGCGGCCTTTCGGTCGGGCGGGGCCAGCCCCTCGTCAATCTGGGTGCGGCGCAGGCGAATGTCGTCGGGGCCATAGAGTGTAAGGGTTTCGGCCGCTGCGCCATCGCGGCCCGCACGGCCGATTTCCTGATAATAGCCCTCGATGGATTTCGGAAGATCGGCGTGGGCGACCCAGCGGATATCAGGCTTGTCGATGCCCATCCCGAAGGCGATGGTCGCCACCACGATCAGCCCATCTTCTTGCTGAAAGCGAATTTCCACTTGTCGGCGGGCCTCGGCCTCCATCCCGCCGTGGTAAAAAGCGGTCGCGTGCCCTTCGGCCCGCAAGGCGGCGGCCAAGGTTTCGGTCTTGGCGCGGGTCGCGCAATAGACGATGCCCGATTGCCCGCGCCGGGCGGCGGCAAAGGCCAGAATCTGGTCGCGCGGGCTGTCCTTGACGGCAAAGGCAAGGTGGATGTTCGGCCTGTCAAAGCCGCGAAGGAAGCTGTCGGGTGCGACACCGTCGAACAAGCGGGTAACAATCTCGGCCCGGGTTTCTTCGTCCGCCGTGGCGGTGAAGGCGGCCAAGGGCACGCCCAAGGCACGGCGCAACTCGCCGATGCGCAGGTAATCAGGGCGGAAATCATGGCCCCATTGGCTGACGCAATGCGCCTCATCCACTGCGATGAGCGTGCAATTGATGCGCCTGAGCATCGGCAGCGTGGCACCCGAGGCCAGCCGTTCCGGCGCCATGTACAAGAGTTTCAGCCGCCCCTCATCCAGCGCTGTGAACACCTGTTCGGTTTCTTCCTCGGTGTTGCCCGAGGTCAGCGCCCCCGCCTCAACCCCCGCTGCGCGCAGCGCGCGGACCTGATCGCGCATCAGCGCAATCAGGGGTGAGATGACCACTGTCACCCCTTCCCGGCAAAGCGCAGGCAGCTGAAAACACAAGGATTTTCCGCCACCCGTTGGCATGATCGCCAGCGTATTGCGCCCGGCCAGAACGGCATTCACAATCTCTTCCTGTCCGGGACGAAAGCCCGGAAAGCCAAAGATCGAATGCAAAAGCGCTGTCGGGTCGGCGGCCATGGGTGGTGAAAGCATCCCTTGGGGATAGGCAAAGCTGGTTAAGGCGCGGTTAACCTAGCCGAAGGCATAGAGGTTGTTCGACACCACGATTTCCAGCGCCAGGATCGCCACAAGCACGATCAGAGGTGCAAAATCGATGCCCCCCATCCCCGGAACAAAGCGGCGAACGCGGGTATAGACCGGTTCAAGAATCCGGTTCAGCCCGTTCCAGATTTGCCAGACCAGGGGTTGGCGCAGGTTCAGCACGTTGAAATTGATAAGCCAGCTCATGATGACATGGGCCAGAACGATCCATTTCGCGAGATGGATCAGCATCAAAACGATTTCGAGAAGGGAAGTCATGCGCGTCACCCACTATCTGTTGTGTGAGAGGTAACGTCTGACCCGAAAAAGGGCAAGGGATTGTAACGGCGCCTGCCGTTGCGTCGCGCTTGACCTTTGCGGCGGCGGCGGGCAGGCACAGCACAATCAGGCGCATGGCAAAGAGGTGCTGCATGTATCCCTACATCCGCATAGCCAAAGAGTTGTGGAAATTCCGCCGCAGCCCGCGGCTGTCGATCCTTGAGCCGCACATCAGCACGCACCGTGTCTGGCCGTGGGATCTGGATCCGTGGCGTGAGTTGAACAATGGCCGCACGCTGACGCTGTTTGACCTTGGCCGGATCCCTATGTCGGTACGGATGGGGTTTGACACTGTGGCCAAGGCCAAGGGCTGGGGCATCACGGTGGCGGGCAATTCCACACGCTATCGCCGCCGGGTGACGGTGTTTCAACGCCTCACGCAGGTCAGCCGCGTTTTGGGCTGGGACGCGCGATTTGTCTATCTGGAGCAAAGCTTCTGGCGCGATGGGGAGTGCACGGCATCAATGCTCTTGCGGTCGGCCTTTATCAAGAAGGGTGGGATGGTTCCCCCGCACGAGGTGCTTGCGGCGCTTGGTCAGCCGACTGAAAGCCCCGAACTGCCTGATTGGGTCAGGGCCTGGATTGCCGGTGACGCCGAGCGCACTTGGCCGCCCGCTTTGCCCGACACTGCAAAGGCGGCGGTGCAGTCTTAAGGCTTTCGCTTGCCAGCCTGCCCGGTTTCGGGCCTTATCCCCTGCAAAGGCCACCAAAAGGCCGGTTCAAGGGGGAACGGGATGATTTCGCCACGCAAGCGCATATGGGGATGGTGGTTTTTTGACTGGGCCAGCCAGCCGGTCAACACACTGCTTTTGACCTTTATCTTCGGCCCTTATTTCGCTGAACTCGCCCGGGGTTATTTCATGGGCACTGGCATGGAAGAAGAGGCCGCCAAGGCCGCGGCGCAAAGCTATTGGGCCTTTGGGCTGACCATCACCTCGCTTGTCATCATGGTCTTGGCCCCCATCTTGGGCGCCATCGCCGACGGCACTGGGCGCCGTCTGGTCTGGGTGTGGTTCTTCTCATTGGTCTATATCGTCTCGTCCTGGGCGCTTTGGTATGTGGCGCCGGGGGGTGAGATTGGCACTTTGCGCTGGGCCTTGTTCTTCTTTGGCCTTGCCTTCCTGTCGATGGAATTTGCCACGATCTTCACCAACGCGTTGATGCCGACACTGGTCGAAGATGATGAGATGGGCCGCCTGTCAGGCAATGGCTTTGCCTTTGGCTATTTGGGCGGGCTGATTGCGCTGTTCATCATGCTGTTGCTCTTTGCCGAAGGGGCAACTTCGGGCCGCACGCTGATCGGGCTTGATCCGGTGCTTGGCCTTGACCCCGAGGCGCGCGAAGGCACCCGCGCGGTCGGACCCTTCTCGGCGGTCTGGTATATGGTGTTCATGATCCCGTTCTTCCTGTGGGTGAAAGAGCCAAAAACCAGCTTTGGCCGCGTGAACCTGAGCGGCGTCTTTGCCAGCGTGGTCGAGTTTATCCGGGGCCTTGTGCATCGTCGCAGCCTGGCCAGCTATCTGGGATCTTCGCTGTTTTATCGCGATGCGCTGAACGGGCTTTATGCCTTTGGCGGAATTTATGCGTCGAATGTGTTGGGCTGGGAGGTGACGCAGATCGGTATCTTTGGCATCGTCGGTGGGGCGACAGCGGTGCTGACCAGCTGGCTTGCGGGAAAGATGGACAGCCGTCGCGGGCCAAAGCCGGTGATCGTCTGGTCGATCATCGTGCTGATCGTGGTCTGCTCGCTGATTGTGGGCATGGACCGTGAGCAGATCTGGGGTATTCCGCTCGACTCGGCTTCTTCCACGCCGGACATCATCTTCTTCATCTGCGGCGCGCTGATTGGCGGGGCTGGCGGGCCGTTGCAATCGTCCAGCCGCACGATGCTGTTGCGCCACACCACACCGGACCGCGCGACCGAGGCCTTTGGCATGTTTGCGCTTTCGGGCAAGGTGGCCAGCTTCATGACGCCGCTCTTGATTGGTCTGTTCACCCATTTCAGCCAATCGGCAAGAATAGGCATCGCGCCTGTCATCCTTCTTTTCCTGATCGCGTTGATCCTGCTATTGTGGGTCAACCCGAAAGGCGAGAATGGATGATTGGTAGACTGTTTTTGATTTTGCTTTTTTCGGCCCCGCTTCCTGTTGGGGCCGAAGCTTTGGCGAACGAGCTATTTGGATCAAAAGCTGCCCCTAGCCAGCAAGAGGCGATGCCCATCGGCTCGTACGCCCGGGGGTGTTCTGCCGGATCGGTCGAATTGCCGGAAACTGGGCCGACATGGCAGGCGATGCGCCTGTCGCGTGAGCGGAACTTTGGCCATCCGATGATGGTGCAATACCTGATGGACCTGTCGCAACAGGCTGCGGGGTTGGGCTGGGGCAAGGGTCTTTACATCGGCGACATCAGCCAGGCGCGCGGTGGGCCGATGACTTCTGGCCATGCCAGCCATCAGATCGGGCTGGACGCCGATATCTGGTGGCTTGCGCCGCAGCGGCTGAACCTGAGCCGGGCCGAGCGGGAAAATCTGTCGTCGATCCCGATGCGGTCGGCTGATCAGAGGACTGTGACAGACAGTTGGGGTCCAAAGGCGCATGCGCTGTTGCGTGCAGCCGCGAGTGACCCCCGGGTGGACCGCATTTTCGTGGCCGCCGCGATCAAGATTGAAATCTGCAAAACCGCCTCGAAGGCTGATAAGCCGTGGCTTCAGAAGATTCGTCCGGTTGCGGGGCATGACACGCATTTCCACGTGCGGCTGAAGTGTCCGAAAGGCGCACGGCTGTGCGAAACCCAAAAGCCCACGGTGAGCGAGTTGTCCAAGGGTGGCATGGGGTGCGATGACACGCTGATGTGGTGGGTGACCGATTACCTGAACCCGCCCAAGGATACCAAAAAGAAGAAACCCAAAGCTGAGGACGAGCCGAAGAAGAAGCATCCGCGCCAGTTCACCATGGCCGATCTGCCGCGCCAATGCCAAGACGTTCTCGCATCGCCATAACCCTGGGGCTCGCGCTCTTGTCGGGATTCCAAGGCAGTGCCGAGCCCCGCCCGCCCAAGGGGTTTTTGGGCAGTTATGTCTGGAGTATGGCTGAAAGCACCTTTGGCGGTATTTCGGCGATTGAGGTTGATGAGGATGGCCGGGGCTTTGTTGCCGTTGGTGACAAGGCTATCTTCCTTCACGGGAGGCTGCGGCGTGATGGGACTGGTCGGGTCATCGACGTTTTGGCCGGGCCGATCCAGCCCTTGAGGGCCGAAAACACCGGTGAACCCCTTGTCGGGCGGCGCGCAGATAGTGAGGGGCTCGCCCTTGGCCCTGACGGTCATGCCTTTGTCTCTTTCGAAAACAGGACCCGAGTTGCCAGCCTTGACCTTGAAACCGGGCTCACGCGCGATCTTGATCTGCACCCCGATTTTGCCGCCTTACCCCGCAACGGCGCACTTGAGGCTTTGGCGATAGGTCCTGATCTTCGCCTTTTCGCTATTCCCGAAGACCCGCCGGGGGATCGGATTCCGGTCTACCGCTGGGAAAAGGGGGGCTGGGATTCCAAGCTGTCGGTGCCACGACGCGGCCGCTTTCTGCCCGTGGCTGCCGATTTTGGACCGGATGGCCGACTGTATGTTCTGGAACGTGACTTCCGCGCACTGGGAAGTTTTTCCAGCCGCCTGCGGCGGTTTGATCTGAGCAAGGATGGTCTGACCGGTGAAACCACACTAATTGAAACCCCTTTTGCGCTGCATGACAACCTAGAAGGGCTGTCGGTCTGGCGCGACGATCAGGGGGTGCTGCGCGCCACGATGATTTCGGACGACAATTTCATCTTTGTCCAGCAAACCCAGATCGTCGAGTATCGCTTGCCTGATTGACCTTTGCCCCTGATTGGCGCTAAGCCGCCGCGTCGCCTGATGCGGCGCCAAGTCTCCGCGACCTTGTAAAAAACGGAAAAGACATGAAACAACTTCTGCCCGGCATTCTTGCCATGGCCGCCATTGTTGTGGCCTCAAACATCCTTGTGCAATTCCTTGCCGGCCCTTGGCTGACCTGGGGGGCCTTTACCTATCCCTTCGCCTTTCTGGTCACCGATCTGACCAACCGACTGCAAGGCCCCGCTGCGGCCCGCCGTGTGGTTTTGGTGGGCTTTGTCGTCGGTGTGATTTGTTCGCTGATCGGGTCGCAGATCATGGGCGAGTATGGCCCGCTGGTCAGCCTGCGTGTTGCCATCGGCTCTGGCGTCGCTTTCCTTGCCGCGCAGTTGACCGATGTGGCCTTGTTCAACCGGCTGCGTTCGGGTGCCTGGTGGAAGGCGCCACTGGTTTCGACGCTTGTGTCCTCCTCGCTCGACACCGCGGTCTTCTTTACCATCGCCTTTTCGGCGGCACTGACCGCGCTGGAACCGACGAATGACGTGGCCTGGGCTGGCGAGATGCTGCCGGTTTTGGGCCTTGGCCCGGTGGCGCCGCTGTGGGTGTCTTTGGCCGTGGCTGACTGGCTGGTGAAGCTTTTGCTTGCGATTGCGGCACTGCTTCCCTTCCGCATCATTGTTGCAAGGTTGATAGCACGGGTTGCGTAAAAACTGTTGACGAACACAAAATCTGTGTCAGGCTCAGCTTATCGGCAACCATTTGAAAGGAGGTGATCCAGTGTCTAGAGTGATATTGGAGAGACGTGTCGGGACAGTCATGGGGGGTGTTTTCTAAGGGCAACCCCTTGGGATACAGACCACAAGATTGGATGACCCATCCTAACTGGCTCATCTCCTTAGATCTCGGAAAGGGTTGCCGCGCGTCGGCAACCCTTTCTCTTTTCCGCGCGCCCCGTTAGCCTGCCCTTATGCTGTGGATCACCGAAACTCTTCACATTGCCGACTGGGAATTGTCGGAAAGCTTCATGCGGTCTTCTGGGCCGGGGGGGCAGAATGTGAACAAGGTGTCCACCGCCGTTGAACTGCGGTTTGAGGCGGACCGCTCGCCGCACTTGTCGCCAGCCGTGAAGGCACGTTTGAAAAAGATTGCCGGGCGCAAATGGACGCTGGAAGGCGCGCTGATCGTGCAGGTCGAAGATACGCGGTCACAGGCCCGCAACCGAGAGATTGCCCGTGAACGGCTGGTCGAAATGATCCGCGCGGCACTGGTCGCGCCCAAGCGGCGCATTGCCACCAAGCCAACCTTGGGTAGTCAGCGCCGCCGCATCACCGCCAAGGTTCAGCGCGGCGAGGTGAAGTCTTTGCGCGGCAAAGTGGGGGATGAGGAATGAGCGAAACTCTGATGGATCGCCGCGCCCGACTGATGGGGCCAAATGTCCCTACATTCTACCGAACACCCGTTCACCTTGTGAAGGGTGAAGGCGTCTGGCTTTGGGATGCGGCAGGAAATCGCTATCTGGATTGCTACAACAATGTGCCCCATGTCGGCCATTGCCACCCCCGCGTGGTGCAAGCGATCTGCGGGCAGGCCGGGCAGTTGAACACCCACACCCGCTATTTGCATGATGGGGTGCTTGATTACATTGAGCGCCTGACCGCCACCTTTTCGCATGGCATCTCGCAGGCGATTATGACCTGCACCGGGTCTGAAGCGAATGACATTGCGTTGCGCATGGCGCAGGCGGCCACCGGGAAAACCGGAATTATCGCGACAGATGCGACCTATCACGGCAACACCATGGCGGTCAGCCAGCTGTCAACGCGCAAGCCGCCGATTGGCGGGCGCTGGCCGAATGTACGGCTGGTGCCCGCGCCTGACAGTTTGAAACGCCCCGACCCGGACGGGTCGGTTTTTGCGGGCCATGTGGCCCAATCTGTGAAGGAGTTGGACGCGGCGGGATTTGGCTGTTCGGGCATCCTCCTCTGCCCGATGTTCGCGAATGAAGGTTTGCCAAGCCTGCCGCAGGGCTGGCTGACCAAGACCGTCGAAATCATCCGCGCCGCTGGCGGCATCGTCATTTCAGACGAGGTGCAGCCCGGTTTCGGTCGGGCGGGCAGTCATTTTTGGGGGCATGGCAAACTGGGTTTTGCGCCTGATGTGGTGGTGATGGGCAAGCCGATGGCCAATGGCCACCCGGTGGGTGCGGTGGCGACGCGGCCTGATGTGATGGCGGCCTTTCGCAACGCGTTTTCATACTTCAACACCTTTGGCGGCAACCCTGTGTCGGCTGCAGCGGCCTTGGCCGTGCTGGACGTGATCCGCGATGAGGGTTTGCAAGACAATGCCGCCCGCGTGTCGGCCTACGTCGTCGAGCGTATGGCTGCGCTGCGCCACCCGCTTTTGCGCGACACGCGGTCGAACGGGTTGTTCTTTGGGGCCGAGTTCATCTTGGAAAATGGCCAGCCCGCCACCCGGTTCTGCGCCGACCTGGTCGAAGCGATGGTAGGCAGCGGCGTGCTGATGAACGTGATTGGCGCGGGCCGGAACATTCTGAAGATCCGCCCGCCGATGCCGTTCTCTCTTGAAAACGCTGATTTCCTGATGGACCGGCTAGAGGCAGCCCTGACATCCACCCCGGTGCCCGCATGATCGAAGCCCTTGCCCAAGAGGCTGCCCAGCACTGGGGAGGCCAGTCTCCACGCCTGATCCGCAACCGCGAGAATGCGGTGTTCGAGATTGCCTTGCCGACTGGCCCAGCAGCGCTGCGGCTTCACCGGATGGGTTATCAGTCGGATGCCGCGATCTGGTCAGAGCTGTGGTGGTGCGCCGCACTGGCCGCTGAAGGCGTGGCCGTGCCCGCGGCCTTGCCCAAGCTTCAAGGTGAACTTCTGGTGACCCTGTCCAACGGGCGCAAAGCCAGCGTGATTTCATGGGTCAAGGGCGAGGCGCTTGGCATCGCAGGTGAGCCTTTTGCTTTGCCGTTACCGGTGCTTCTGGAGCGTCATCGCGCGCTTGGCCGTTTGGTGGCCGAGTTTCATGCCGTGACCGCACGGCTGACCTTACCCGATGCCTTTACCCGTCCGCGTTGGGACATTCCGGGTCTGGTGGGCGAGACGCCATTCTGGGGCCGGTTCTGGGAGCATCCCGAGGCGACCCCCGACCAGCGCGCCACGCTGATCCGCGCGCGTGGCTTCTTGCGCGAGAGGCTGACGGACCACGCTGTCACGTCGCCAGTTGTACCGATCCATGCTGATGTCTTGCGAGAGAATGTGTTGGTCAACGACCATTCGCTTTCGCTGATCGACTTTGACGATTCCGGCTGGGGATTTGCTCTTTATGACCTTGGAACTGTCCTGTCGCAGAACCTTTATGAGCCCGCCTACCTCCAGATTCGCGATGCGCTTATGGAGGGGTATGGCACCTCGGATCGTATGATGGTGGAGATCTTTACCTTGGCCCGCACCTGCGCGTCAGTGGGTTGGACGATGCCGCGCCTAGCCCCGGGAGACCCCGTGCATCCGCGCCATTTGGCGCGCGCCTGCATGTGGGCCGAGAAGATGTTTGCGCTTTACGGTTAATATGTTGAACTCAGGCGCCCAGTTTTATGGGTGCCCAGTCAGACCTGAACCTCTTGCGCCTGTTGGTCTCCCACGCCGAACACCCGCTTGTAGCGGGCAATCTCACCTGCCGGACCCATGGCTTTGGCTGGGTTGTCCGACAGTTTAACAGTCGGTCGCCCATTGGCTGAAATCGCTTTGCAGACCAATGAGAACGGCGCGAGACGGTCTTCGGGCACCAGACCACGAAAATCGTTGGTCAGGTTGGTGCCCCCACCGAAGGACACTTTCACCCGGCCGTG
>JBMSKG010000039.1:0-14788 GCA_049419625.1 Paracoccaceae bacterium
GCTGGAACGGGCAGACGCGGGGGGATTGGCCCTATTCGGTGGCGGAACATTCGCTGCTGGTGGAAGAGATTTTCAGCCGCCAGAACCCCGGAATTGCGGCGCGCTGGCAATTGGCCGCCCTGCTGCATGACGCGCCGGAATATGTGATTGGTGACATGATCAGCCCGGTCAAGGCGGCGATTGGTGCGGCCTATGGCGAGTTGGACCTGCGGTTGACGGCAGCGGTGCATCTGCGCTTTGGCTTGCCGGCGCAATTGCCGGTGGCGATCAAGAAAGCCATCAAGTCGGCGGACAAAGTCTCGGCCTGGCTGGAGGCTGTGCAGATTGCGGGGTTTAGCGAGGCCGAGGCCGACAAGTTATTTGGACGGCCAGAGACGGCCGTGTTGCGGGGTCTTAAAATAAGATTAGAGCCACCCGCTATGGTGCGGGCGGCCTTTGTGGCGCGGCATGCCGCGCTTTTGCAAAGTGTTTAGGGATTAGATCGCCAGATCTTCGGGCGACTTGCCAGCCTTCAGTGCGGCATCAAACCAACGTGGCTTGCGACCACGGCCCGACCACGTGTCGGATTTGTCGGCTGGATTGGCATATTTTGGCGTTGCCGGTGCCCGTTTGCGCACTTTGGTGACTGCGCCGGTCAACTCGGCCAGCGAGAACCCCATAGCGCGGGCCTTCTCTTCAAGCTCGGCAAGTGCGTGTTTCTTCTTACGATCCTCGAATGTTGAAATGGCTTTTGAGACCCTTGCATGAAGATCCTTAAGCTCTTTCAAGGACAGATCATCCAGATTCATCGACATGTTGGCTTCCTTGTGAACAATAATACGCTACGTCATTTCAATGCGGTAAGGTCTTAAATCAGCTTAATTGAATTGGCAAGAAATCAGATTACTTGGGGCTGCGTTTGGCCAGAATACGCTGAAGCGTGCGACGATGCATCGACAACCGCCGCGCGGTTTCAGACACATTTCGATCGCACATCTCATAAACGCGTTGAATGTGTTCCCACCGAACGCGATCGGCGGACATTGGGTTTTCAGGCGGCGCAGGCATTGCCTCGCCTTTGGCAAGAAGGGCGTTGGTGATGTCGTTGGCATCCGCGGGCTTGGACAAATAGTCGGTCGCGCCAATCTTTACAGCAGCCACGGCGGTTGCAATGGCCCCGTAGCCCGTCAGCACCACGATGCGGCAATCGGGTCTACGCTCGCGCAGGGCTTCGACCACATCCAGCCCATTGCCATCTTCAAGCCGCAGGTCCACCACCGCATAGGCGGGCGGGCGGGATACGGCGATGGCGCGACCCTCGGCGACGCTGGCAGCGGTTTCGGGCTGGAAGCCACGTTTTTCCATGGCCTTGGCAAGGCGCTTTACAAAAGCCTCGTCATCATCAACCAACAAAAGGCTGCGATCTGTTCCCAGTTCGGCCGAAGGTTCGTCACCCATTCCCAGTCCTTCCATAAACGCCTGCACTTAACCTAGGTCGTGACAGTGGCCCGGTCAAACCGCGCATCCATAGCGCGATCACTATTCTGACTTTGAAACAAAGCAGGCGGTTCGAGAGGCCATATCAGCGGCGCTATCCTCGCGTTTGAAAAACTCGACAAAACCCTGACCGGGCATGACGAGGTACGTAAAGGTAGAGTGGTCAACCAGATAGAATTCGTCGGTCGAGTCCTGCTTTTTGTAATAGACCTTATAGGCCTGCGCGGCGGCCTTGATTTGCTCTTCGCTGCCGGTCAGACCAATCATCTTGGGGTGCAGATTTGCGGCAAAATCACGCACCACCTCGGGCGTGTCGCGCGCAGGGTCGATCGAGATGAAGGCAGGCTGCACGTCAAATCCGGTCTCTTCAAGGATATCAATCGCCTCGGCATTGCGGGCGTTGTCCATGGGGCAGACATCGGGGCAGAAGGTATAGCCGAAATAAAGGAGGGTGGGCTTGGTGAAAATCTCGGCCTCGGTGACGGTCTGGCCATCGCCGTTTACAAGCGACATCGGCCCGCCAATGGCGCCACCGCCCACGGCACCGCCACGACATTCGGCAAAGACATCAGACCCCTGACTGGACTGGATCACGTAATAGGTTCCACCCAACAATGCCGCGATCGCAAGTGCCGCAGCGCCTGCATAAAGTTTTGTCATGCCAACCTTCTCCATTCACACAGGTTCGCGTTGAACCCTAACCAGCACAGCCTTATCAATCACAGTATCCGCATCAAGGCCGATTGTCATGGAAACTGCTGGACATCTTGGCGATTTGCGCCCCGAGCGCGGCAATTGGCTGCGGCTTCAGACATTGGTGCTGCTGCGCTGGATGGCGATTGGCGGCCAGCTTGTGGCAATTGGGGTGGCCGCGCGGGTTTATGACATCGACCTGCCGCTTGGGCTTTGCTTTATGGCTGTTGGGGTGGCGGTTATCGCCAATCTGGTTTTGGTGGCGGTTTATCCGGCCAACAAGCGGATGAGCGAAACCGAGGCGCTGTTGGCGCTCTTGTTCGATCTGTCGCAGCTGTCGTTCTTGTTGTTTTTGACCGGGGGGCTGTCAAACCCTTTTGCGCTGTTGATCCTTGCGCCAGTGACGGTCTGCGCCAGCACACTGCGGCTGCGGGCGACGGTGTTTTTGGGGGCGCTGGCCGTGACCTTTGTGACGATCTTGGCGGTACTTGCGGTTCCGATGCAGATCGGCGGGGCCCCTATTCGGATGCCGCCGTTGATCGGCTTTGGGTTCTGGCTGTCATTGGTGATCGGGATCGTGTTTCTGGGCATCTATTCGCATCGGGTGGCCGAGGAAAAACGGTCCATGTCGGATGCGCTTTTGGCAACGCAGATGGCGCTGGCGCGAGAGCAGAAGCTGACCGATCTGGGTGGCGTGGTGGCGGCGGCAGCGCATGAGCTGGGCACGCCCTTGGCCACCATCAAGATGGTCAGCACCGAGATGCTGGACGAGCTGCAGGACATGCCCGAGCTGGCCGATGACGCGCGGCTGATCCGTGAGCAGGCCGATCGCTGCCGCGATATCCTTCGGTCAATGGGCAAGGTGGGCAAGGACGATCTGCACATGCGCTCTGCGCCGCTGAGTGCCGTGTTGCGCGAGGCAGCCGAGCCGCATCTGGGCCGCGACAAGCAGGTAAACTTTGGGATCGCACCGGGCGGGACGGCGGGACCTGCCGAGCCCTTGATCCTGCGCGCGCCCGAGTTGATTCATGGTGTGCGCAATCTGGTGCAGAATGCCGTGGACTTCGCACATTCGCGGGTCTGGATTGATGCCAGCTGGACCGACGTCAGCCTGACGTTGCGGATCATCGACGACGGGGACGGGTTCTCACCACAGGTTTTGGGCCGGATCGGGGACCCGTTTCTGCGGTCTCGGCGAGATGAGGCGGGGCCAAAGCGTCGGCCCGGATATGAGGGCATGGGGTTGGGTCTGTTCATTGCCAAGACGCTTTTGGAGCGGACCGGGGCAGAGTTGTCTTTTGCCAATTCCTCGGATCCGTTTCCGGCGACAACCGAGCGCCCCGAGCGGTCGGGCGCGATTGTCGAGGTGGTTTGGCCGCTGGACCGGATCAGCGCTGAGAGCGGGGTGCCGCTGGGGGAAAACCAGCCGCTGGGCTGATGCAGGCAGGACATGGGGGCGCGGTTGGGGGCTTTCCAAGCGTTAACACTGCCTTAACCATTGCATCCTTAAGTTGATTTCTCGATGCTGAAATTCTGTCTGCAGGGGGGGTCACTTTGGACTGGCTGCTTGGGCTTGCGTTGGTGCTGATTGCCTTTGTGGCCGCGATTGCGGGACTTTTGACTGTGCAGGCCGTTCAGGGGCCGCCCCGACCGTCGGGGGTGTCGATTTTTTCGGGTGCCGCGCAGGGCGGAGATGGCGGGCTGGGAACCGTCTTTTTGTTTGATGGAGAGACGCTGGTAGATGCAACGCCGTCTGCCCGGCAGATCCTCTCTTCCAGCCGTGCGCGTGGGGGGGACTGGCTGCGGTTGATTGGTTATCTGTCTGTATATTTTCCCAATATTGACACACAGTTGCAGCGCTTGGAGGATGAGGGGCAAATTCTGCTGGAAGGGCAATCATCGCGGGGAAAGGCCCTGTTGATGACGGCGGATCTGAGCGGCGGGTTGATCCGGATCCGCCTGACCGACCCCGCACAGGATGGGCGCCCCATGTTGACCGATGGGCTGGCGCATCGCGCGCTGACCCAAGAGGTTGAACATCTGCGCGAAGCCTTGGCCCAAGCGCCGATGCCGATCTGGCGCGAGAGTGAGGCAGGCGATGTTGTCTGGGCAAATTCCGCCTATATGCTGAAGGCGATTGCCACACTTCCGGCTGGCAAAGAGTTGGGCTGGCCCCTGCCCCGGCTGTTTGACCGGATGGCCAGCCAGTCAACGGTGCGAGGCCAGCGCGCAGCGGTCAAGATTCCAGACGAGCAAACCGCTTGGTATGATCTGATCGGCACGGCCAGCGGTGCAGAGCGTCTGGTGTTTGCCCTGCCCGTCGATGCGGCGGTGAATGCCGAAGGTGCGCTGCGCGATTTCATGCAGACCTTGACCAAGACCTTCGCGCAATTGCCCACGGGGCTGGCGATCTTTGACCGGCAGCGCCAGTTGCAACTGTTCAACCCGGCCTTGATGGACCTGACAGGTCTGCCTGCCGATTTCCTGTCGATGCGGCCCTCGCTGGTGGCAGTGCTGGATGCGCTGCGCGACCGCAAGATGATTCCCGAGCCGAAGGATTACCGCAGTTGGCGGCGGCAGTTGGTTGAGATGGAGAAGGCCGCCGCCTCGGGGCTGTATGAGGAAACATGGAACCTGCCGGACGGGCAGATCTTCAAGGTCGTCGGCCGCCCGCATCCCAATGGCGCGCTGGCTTTGATGATCGAGGATATCACGCATGAGGTGTCCCGCAGTCGGCGCTATCGGTCTGATCTGGAGTTGGGTCAGGCGGTGATTGACGAAATGGACGAGGCGGTGGCGGTTTTTTCGTCCTCGGGCCAATTGGTGATGTCGAACCTCGCCTATGCGCAGATCTGGGCCCATGATCCGGCGGGCACGCTGAAAACCGCGACCATCCATGCCGTTGCCGCCCATTGGCGCGCGCTGTCCGCGCCCAGCGCGCTTTGGTCTGAGGCCGAGGAGTTCATCTCGACCGTCGGCAACCGAGTGCCGTGGCGGTCAGAAGCGCGGTTGTTGGACGGGCGGCTGTTGTCCTGTCGGTTTGCGCCTTTGTCGGGCGGGGCCACATTGGCGGGCTTTCGGACGGTGGACCCACAGGGCATGGCCCGTCCGGTTCTGGCAGGGGCCGAGACGCTGAAAACCGCCTGAAGGCTTGCGGCTGGCCGGGGGGGGCGGATAGACTCGGCAGCAAGATGGCCGATGTTCCCCCCCTTTGCCTGCATCTTGTAGATGCCGACGCCACGGCCCGGCTGGGCCAGTGGTTTGCCGCACGCCTGCGTGCAGGGGATTGCCTGCTGCTGGAAGGGCAGATCGGGGCGGGCAAAAGCCATTTTGCACGCGCCTTTATTCAGGCGCGGTTGGGCCGGGCCGAAGATGTGCCGTCACCCACCTTTACCTTGGTGCAAAGCTATCAGGCGGATGTGGAGATTTGGCATGCTGATCTGTACCGGCTGCGCCATCCGGATGAGGTTCTGGAGCTGGGTCTTGACGAGGCGTTTGACAGCGCGATCTGTCTGATCGAATGGCCCGACCGGCTGGGAAGCCTGCTGCCCAAAGGGACGATGCGGCTGCGGTTCACGCCAGAGGGCGAGGGCCGCCGGGTGGAGTTTTTGCCGGGGCAGCGGGCGGATCTTGCGGGCGATTTTGCGAAGGACTGGGTCAAGGATGACTGAGCGCCACCAGCTTTCCGTCGAGTTTCTGACCCGTGCCGGCTGGGGTGGCGCCGAGCGGCGGTTTCTGGCTGGAGATGCCTCGGACCGCAGCTATGACCGGCTGACCAAAGGGGCGGAAACGGCGGTCTTGATGGATGCGCCGCCCGGCAAGGGGGATGATCCCGAGGTGTTCCTGCGGGTGGCCGCACATCTGCTGCAAATTGGCCTGTCGGCCCCGCGCTGTCTGGCGCAGGATTTGCGGCACGGGTTTTTGCTGCTGGAGGATTTCGGGGACGGCAGCTTTGCCCGGCTTGTGGCGGCAGACCCCGCGCAAGAGATGCCGTTGTATCAAGGCGCGACCGATGTCTTGTGCGCGCTGCAACGACAGCCACCCATGGCGGGGCTTGGCAATCTGAGCGCCGCAGACTGGGCCGAGGCGGGGTGCTTTGCGCTGGATTGGTATCGCAAAGCCGCAATTGGAACGGAGGGCGACCGGGCAGGCTTTCGCGCGGCGCTGGAAGATGTGATGGCCGCCCATGCCGATGGGCCACGGGTGATGATCCTACGCGATTATCACGCCGAAAACCTGCTCTGGCTGCCCGATCGGGAGGGGATTGCGCGGGTGGGGGTGCTGGATTTCCAACTCGCGCAGATGGGTCAGCCGGGCTATGATCTGGTGTCACTGCTGCAAGATGCCCGCCGCGATGTGTCGCCTGAAACCGAGACAGCCATGATCCGCCGGTTCAAAGACTCTATGGGGGCGGATGCGGGGTTTGATGCGGCCTATGCGGTGCTTGGGGCGCAACGGGCCTTGCGGATTTTGGGCATCTTTACCCGGCTTTGCCGGGTGTCCGGCAAGCCCGGATATCTGCGGCTGATCCCAAGGGTCTGGGGCCAGTTGCAACGCAATTTGACCCACCCGGCAACGGCGCCTTTGGCGCGGCTGTGCCGAGAGTTGCTGCCCGAACCGACGCCAGAGGTTTTGTCTTTCATAGGTGACACATGTCCTTCCCCCTGATGGTGTTTGCGGCGGGCTTTGGCACCCGAATGGGGGCGCTGACCGCCAATCGGCCGAAACCGCTGATCCCGGTGGCGGGAAAGCCGCTGTTGGATCACGCGTTGGATTTGGCAGATGAGGCGGGCGCAGTGCCGGTGGTGGTGAACACGCATTATTTGGCCGATCAGATCGCGCGGCATCTGGCGGGGCGGCCGGTGACGCTGTCGCATGAGGCGGATGAGATCCTTGAAACCGGCGGCGGGCTGCGCAAGGCGCTGCCGCATCTGGGCGATGGCCCGGTGATGACGCTGAACAGTGACGCCGTTTGGACCGGGCAGAACCCCCTGTCCCAGCTTGTGGCGCAGTGGGACCCGGACCGGATGGATGCGCTTTTGCTGTTGCTGCCCGTGGGTCAGGCGACCGGGCACAACGGCACGGGGGATTTTGTGATGGGCGCGGATGGGCGGATTGCCCGCGCCAAGGGTGCCGCGGGTTTGGTGTATCTTGGCGCGCAGATCCTGCGCTGCGAGGGGCTGGCCGAGGTGGATCGCAGGGTGTTCTCGCTGAACCTCCTGTGGGACGAGATGATCGGCCGGGGCCGGGCCTTTGGCCTGGTTCATGACGGTGGGTGGTGTGACGTCGGGCGGCCCGAGGGTATTGCTCAGGCCGAGGCAATGTTGGGGGTGTAGAATGTTTGACAGTGCTGGACCCCGGGTCTTTGCCTTGCCGCCCGGCGCGGATTTTCCGCGGCATCTGGTTGACGGGCTGATTGCGCGGATGACGGGCCAGCCGCCCGAAGCCATGTCGCGGGTGGAGCTTTATCTCAACACCGCGCGCATGCGCCGCCGGGTCACGGCGCTGTTTCAAGAAAGGGGCGCGCGGCTGTTGCCGCGGATGCGGCTCGTCACCGAATTGGCCGACCGCCCGGGCCTTGCGCTTCCGCCCGCCGTGCCGCCCTTGCGGCGGCGGTTGGAGTTGGCCCAACTGATTTCCGCCCTGTTGGATGCCGAGCCCGATCTTGCGCCGCGCCATGCGCTCTATGATCTGGCCGACAGTCTGGCCCAACTGATGCAGGAGTTGCATGTCGAGGGCCTGCACCCCGGCGTGCTTTCGGCGCTGGATGTGTCAAACCACGCGGCCCATTGGGCGCGAACACAGGCGTTTTTGGGCATTGTCGCCGAGGTGTTCGACAGCACCAGCGCCCCTGAAGCCGAGGCGCGGCAGCGCATGGCGATTGATCTGTTGGAGCAGCGGTGGGCGGAGGCGCCGCCGCCGCATCCGATCTTGATCGCGGGATCGACCGGTTCGCGCGGAGCGACGCTGCGGCTGATGGAGATGGTCGCCCGCCTGCCGCAAGGCGCGCTGGTGCTGCCGGGGTTTGATTTCGACATGCCGCGCGCCGTCTGGGACCAGATGGATGATGTTCTGACGGCCGAGGATCACCCGCAATACCGCTTTCGCCGCCTGCTTGACCGGCTGGAACTAACGCCGCGCGCGGTGCAGCCTTGGGTTGAGGGTCAGGCACCCTCGCCTGCGCGCAATGCGCTGGTGTCGCTGGCGCTGCGCCCAGCGCCGGTCACCGATCAGTGGCTGTCTGACGGGCCGAAGCTGCCCGATCTTATGGCGGCGACCGCCGATATGGCGCTGATCGAGGCGCCCTCGGTCCGGGTCGAGGCGCTGGCCATCGCGTTGATCCTTCGGCAGGCGGCAGAGGACGGCACCACCGCCGCGCTGATCTCGCCAGATCGGAACCTGACCCGGCAGGTGACGGCGGCGCTGGACCGTTGGAACATTTTGCCTGACGATTCCGCCGGACGCCCGCTGGGCCTGTCGGCACCGGGACGGTTCTTGCGCCAGATTGGCCGGGCCTTGGGGCAAAAGCTGACGGCAGATCAGCTTTTGGCGCTGCTGAAGCATCCCCTTGCCGCCTCGGGGGGTGAGCGGGGGACGCATCTGCGCCTGACGCGCGATCTTGAACTGTCTTTGCGTCGCAATGGGCCGGTTTTTCCCACCGGGGCTGATCTTGTCTTGTGGGCTGGGACGCGGGCCGACCCTCACGCCGCCCAATGGGCCGCGATGGTGGGCCGGGTGATTGACCGGTTCGAGCCCGTGGCGACAGCGCCACTGGCCGATCTTGTCGCGCTGCACCGGGATCTGGCGGAAACCCTTGCGCGCGGCATGGCGGCCGAGGGCAGTGGCGGGCTGTGGGAGAAAGAGGCGGGCGAAGCCGCGCGGGCGGCGGTTCAATCGCTGCAAGACGAGGCGCCGCATGGCGGGCGGTTCCATCCAGCGGAATATGCCGAGCTGTTCGAGGCGGTTCTGGCCAGTGGCGAGGTGCGCGAGGCGGTGCAGGCCCATCCGCGCATCATGATCTGGGGCACGCTTGAGGCGCGCGTTCAGGGGGCTGAACTGGTGATCCTTGGCGGGTTGAATGACGGGATCTGGCCGAAGCTGCCAGACCCTGACCCGTGGTTGAACCGCAAGATGCGCAAGGAAGCCGGGCTGTTGCTGCCGGAACGGCAGATTGGCCTTTCGGCGCATGACTTTCAGCAGGCCATTGCCGCGCCGCGCGTGGGGCTCACCCGCGCGGCCCGCGATGCCGAGGCGCAGACGGTGCCTTCGCGCTGGCTGAACCGGCTTGAGAACCTGATGACCGGCCTGCCCACATGCCACGGGCCAGAGGCGCTGCGCGAGATGCGGGCGCGGGGGCAGGCTTGGGTGCGCATGGCCCAGTCTTTGGATCGCCCCTCGGCGGCGCTTCTTGAAGACCCGCGCTTCAAGCCGGCACGTCGTCCAGCACCGCGCCCGCCGATCGGCGCCCGGCCTGACAAGCTTTCGCTGACCGAGATCACGCGTCTGATCCGTGATCCCTTTGCGATCTATGCCCGGCATGTGCTGCGGCTTCGGCCGCTGGATCCGTTACGGGCCGCGCCCGATCCGCGCGATCGTGGCAGCATCCTTCATGATGTGCTGGAACAGTTTGTGCGCGAGCGCCCTGCCGGGGAAACCCAAGAGGCCGGACGAGCGCGGCTTTTGGCCAGCGCCGCCGATGTGTTGCAGAGAGGCACGCCCTTTCCGGCCGCACGGCTGATGTGGCTGGCCCGGCTGGAGCGGGCGGTCAGCCATTTCCTGAGCGAAGATGCCAAGCATGGTGGCACACCGGTGGCTCTGGAAACCCCCGGCTCTCTGCGGCTGGACCCGCCCAGCTTTACGCTGGTTGGCAAGCCTGACCGGATTGACGTGCTGCCCGATGGGCGCATGCATCTGTTCGATTACAAGACGGGCACGCCACCCAGTGAACCGCAGCAGGAGTCTTACGAAAAGCAGTTGCGCCTGACCGCCGCGATGGTGGAGCGGGGGGGATTTGCCGAGCTTGGGCCCTGTGAGGTGGCGGGGTTCAGCTATGTTGGCCTTGGCAGCACGCCAAAGACCATCGAGACCGCGCGCGAGAAGATTGATCTGGATCAGGAGTGGGCGCGGTTCATTGGGCTGATCACGCGCTATCGGCTTGCCAGCACCGGCTATACCGCGCGGCGGGCGGTGTTTTCGGACCGGATCGAGGGGGATTACGACCATCTGGCCCGGTATGGCGAATGGCAGATGACCGACCGCGCCGAGCCGGTTTTTGTGGGTGAAGAGGTGGCCAAATGAGGTTGATGGATGAGGCCACCGAACGCCAGGTTCAGGCCGCCAGCCCGGTGGCGACAACTTGGGTTGCGGCCAATGCGGGGTCTGGCAAGACGCGGGTGCTGATCGACCGGGTCGCCCGGCTGCTCCTCAGCGGGGTGGAACCGCAGCGGATCTTGTGTCTGACCTATACCAAGGCTGCCGCGACCGAGATGCAGAACCGTCTGTTTGAGCGGCTTGGCAAGTGGGCCATGTTGCCCGATGACAAGCTGCGTGCAGACCTTGCCGCGCTGGGCGAGGGACCGGGCTTTGTCGCCGATGATCTTGCCCGGGCGCGCAGGCTGTTTGCCCGCGCGCTGGAGGCGCCCGGCGGGTTGCGGATTCAGACCATTCACAGCTTTTGCGCCACGCTTCTGCGCCGCTTTCCTCTTGAGGCCAAAATCTCGCCCGGCTTTTCGGAACTGGATGACCGCGCCGCGCGGCTGTTGCGGGCGCAGATCGTCGAGGAGATGTCGGACTCTCATGCGCCCGCCGTCATGGCCGAGATCGCCGCGATCTACACGGGCGAGGAGTTTACCGCGTTGATGGAGCAGGTCGCCTCGGCGCGGCATGGGTTTGCCATGGCGTTGGGGGAAGCGGAGGCGAAAGAGATTTTTGGGGCCGATCCGGCGGATAGCCCGGCACGGCTTTTGGGGGACACCTTCCTTGGCAATGAGCCTGCGCTGTTGGCGGACCTGCTGCCCGTGCTGATGGCGAGCGGTGCCAATGACCAGAAGGCCGCCGCACGGCTTGCAACATTGAATCTGTCGCGGCCGGACATTTCCGATCTGGTCAAGTTGGAAAAAACTTTCCTGCACAGCGACGAGGTCAAGGACGAGGCGAAGCGCGAAACCGCCAAGATTGATGCCTTTCCCACCAAGGATGCACGCGCCGCCTTTGGCCATCGAATGGATCAACTGAACGCCTTGATGCTGCGTGTTGAGCAGGCCCGACCACGACGACTGGCGCTGGAGGCCGCCCGCAAAACGCACGCGCTGCATCGCTTTGCGGCCGCGTTCCTGCCGCTTTATGAAAAGGCGAAATCGGCGCGGGGTTGGCTGGACTTTGATGACCTCATCGCCCGCGCCAAGGGGCTTTTGACCGACCGTTCGGTGGCACAGTGGGTGCTTTATCGGCTGGATGGCGGGATCGATCATATTCTTGTGGACGAGGCGCAGGACACCTCGCCCGACCAGTGGAAGGTGATCGAGCTTTTGGCCGAGGAGTTCACCTCGGGCGAGGGGCGCGATCCTGACCGCCCGCGCACCTTGTTTGTGGTGGGCGACAAGAAACAGTCGATCTATTCGTTCCAAGGTGCCGATGTCGCCGCCTTTGATGCGAAACATGCGTTGTTCAAGTCCAAGTTCGAGGGCGCCCAGAAGCAGTTCCAGAATATGGAACTGCGCTATTCGTTCCGTTCGGCGCAAGCGATCTTGCGGCTGGTCGACAAGACGTTTGAGACAGGGTTCGATCAGGCGCTGGGCATCCCTCCGACCCATATCGCCGTGAATGATGGCTTGCCGGGCCGGGTCGATCTATGGCCGCTGATCGAGCCGACCAAGACCGAAGAAGACAAGAACTGGGATGACCCGGTGGACCTTGTGAATGAGGCCCACCACAGCGCCCAGCTTGCCAACAAGATCGCCGCTGAAATCCGCCGGATGATTGCGGCGGGGACGCAGATTCCGGACAAGGACGGCAAACCCCGATTGATGCATGCCGGGGATGTGCTGATCTTGGTGCAGCGCCGGTCTACCGTGTTTGCCGAGATCATTCGGGCCTGCAAGGCCGAAGGGCTGCCGATTGCTGGGGCTGACCGGCTTCGGCTGGGGGCCGAGCTTGCGGTCAAGGATCTTGCAGCACTTTTGTCGTTTCTGGCTACGCCCGAGGATGATCTGTCACTGGCCGCCGTTTTGCGCTCGCCGCTATGTGGGTGGACAGAGGATGAGCTGTTTCGGCTGGCCCATGGCCGCAAGGGGTTCTTGTGGGAAGCTTTACGCGAAAGTGCGCTGCATGCCGAGACTGTGGAGATGCTGCGGGACCTGCGCGATCAGGCGGATTTTCTGCGGCCTTTCGATCTGATCGAACGCGCGCTGACCCGGCACCACGGGCGCGCGCGGCTTTTGGCGCGGCTGGGGGATGAGGCCGAGGACGGGATTGACGAACTGCTGTCGCAGGCGCTGGCCTATGAGGCGACAGATGTGCCCAGTCTGACCGGGTTCCTGATCTGGATGGAAACCGATGATGTGACGGTCAAACGTCAGATGGACGCCGCCGGGGACAAGATCCGCGTGATGACGGCGCATGGGGCCAAGGGGCTTGAGGCGCCGATTGTCATTTTGCCCGATACTGCCGATCGTAACCCGCAGGATCGTGACGAAATCTATTTGTTGCCCGGTGGGCTGCCGGTGTGGAGAACCCCCGCCGATGCCTCTCCGCTGGCCATCCGCGAGACCCGTGCGCGGCGCAAGGCCAATCAGACCGCCGAAAACGCGCGGCTGTTGTATGTGGCGCTGACGCGGCCGCGCACTTGGCTGATCGTGGCGGGCGCGGGCGAGGCGAAAACCGAAACCAGCAGCAAGCCGCCCACCCCGAAACCGTTTGATGAGCTGTGCTGGTACCGCCAGGTGGAGCGCGCGATGCAGGCGCTGGGGGCGGAGAAGGCCGCGGACGGATCGCTGCGCCTGATGAGCGGTGACTGGCCCGCGCCGCTGGGGGCGCCCGAGGTGGCTGCTGCCGCGCCCGGTCACGGGGCAGGCGAGGGCCTGCTGCTGAAGCCCATCGTGCCAGAGGCGCGGCCGCCGCAGGCGCGGTCGCCTTCGGATCTGGGCGGGGCCAAGGCACTGCCCGGGGAAAGCCTGTCCGCCTCGGAAGAGGCGGCAAAGGCCCGCGGCACGGCGGTGCATCTGTTGTTGGAGCAGTTGCCGTGGATTGGCCGCGAGGATTGGCAGGCGGCCGCGACAGCGCTGATCCCCGATCCGGGGCTTGTGGCGGACGCTTTGGCCGAGGCATCGCGGGTTCTGGACCGCGAAGATTTGCGCTGGATCTTCGAGCCTGACAGCTTGGCTGAAGCGCCGTTCACCGCGCAACTGGGGCAAACCGTGCTGCAAGGCACGATTGACCGGCTGGTGGTGGACGGGCATCGCGTGCGGATTGTCGATTTCAAGACCAACAGCCAGTGTCCGAAAGCGCCCGACGAGGTACCCGAGGGCATTCTGCGCCAGATGGGGGCCTATGTGGCCGCGCTGACGCAGATTTACCCGGATCGCGTGATCGAGCCCTATGTGCTGTGGACGCGAACGGCCAATCTTATGGCGCTGAATCCCGATCTCGTGACTGCGGCACTGAAGCGCGCCGCGCTCCCTTGACGTTGCCGCGCAGTCTGCCTAGCTTCGACGCCTGTTCAGATCTTCCGGGAGTCCCGCCATGGGTACCAATACCGTTGCCGTCACCGACGCCACCTTCGATGCCGAAGTCCGCAAGTCGGATATCCCGGTTGTGGTTGATTTCTGGGCCGAATGGTGCGGCCCCTGCCGCCAGATCGGCCCGGCGCTTGAAGAATTGGCCGCCGAATACGCGGGCAAGGTCAAGATCGTGAAGGTGAACGTGGATGAAAACCCCGACAGCCCGGCTGTTCTGGGTGTGCGCGGAATTCCGGCACTGTTCCTGTTCAAGGATGGTCAGGTGGTGTCGAACAAGATTGGCGCCGCCCCCAAGGCGGCACTGGCGACTTGGATCCAATCCTCGATCTGATCGGTTTGGACCGCGCAGGCTTTGGGCACCCTTCGGGGTGCCTTTTGCATTCAGATGGGCCAGCCGAAATGCGCCAAGCGCGCGCGGATCTTGTCTTGCGCCACAGGGTCCCAAGTGCGGATCGCGTTCAGCTCTAAAAGCCAATAAAGATAGCGTGCGAAATCGGGCGGCGGCTGGCGCATGCGGGCAAAAGCGGCATCGATCCCGTCGCGTGGGACCGACCCGGCGATATGATGAAAGTCGATCTGGGCAAACAAAACCGCCTGTTTGGCGGCGAAATACCCCGTCACCGCCACGGATGAGTTTTGCGTCACGATGTAATCGCAGGCCTTGACGAGGGGCAGGCTGTCGCCTTCGGCCAGCGTAAAGTGGGGTTCATCGGCGGCCAGTTGGTCCAAGGCCAAAAGCTCGCTCGCGCTGTAGATTTCGCGCGGGTGCAGCGTGGCGATGAGGCGCCGGTCAGGGTCGGCCTGCAGTGTGGCGCGCAGCATCTGGATCGGAGACATCGATTGAAAATGCCGCCGTTCGGTCAGCCTGCCTTGCAGGGGCGCAA
>JBMSKG010000040.1:0-14615 GCA_049419625.1 Paracoccaceae bacterium
CCAACGAAGTTGGCGTGACACTGGCCGAGGTTGAGATGATGGAAGGCCGTCTGGCTGGCATGGACGCCTCGCTCAACGCCCCCCAAGCCTCTGATGAGGACGGGCGCGAGTGGATCGACGTTCTGGAAGATGACGGCGTGCAGGCCGCCGAGGCGGTCGAAGTCGCCCATGACCACGCGGCGCTCCGCGGCTGGCTGGCCAAGGCGATGGCCGGGCTGAACGACCGCGAGCGCTACATCGTGGCCCAACGCCGCCTCTGCGACGAACCCCGCACGCTGGAAAGCTTGGGCGCCGAGATGGGCCTGTCCAAAGAACGCATCCGCCAGCTTGAGGCCGCCGCCTATACCAAGCTGCGCCGGCATCTTGAGACCCGCGCCGAAGGGGTGCATGACTTTCTGTGATGAAAGTCATAGCCGCCCTCGCGGCCTTGGCCGCGCTTCCGGCCTTTGCCGTCGAACTTGACCCTGCGGCACTTGGCCGGGTCGAAACCTATGGCACCGCCGATGTGGTGATCTTGGGTGAATTGCACGACAATCCGACGCACCACGCCCATCAGGCCCGCGCCGTCGCGGCCCTTGCCCCCAAGGCGCTGGTCTTTGAAATGCTGACACCCGAGGCGGCGCAGAAGATGCCCGATACCTTGCCCGATGCAGCGACCTTGGGTCAGATCTTGGGCTGGGACGCTGCAGGCTGGCCCGATTTCTCGATGTATTACCCCATCTTCGCCGCCGCCCCGCAGGCGCGGGTTTACGGCGCCGAAGTGCCAAGGTCCGAGGCCCGCCGCGCCATCAAGGAAGGCCCCATCGCCACCTTCGGCCCCGAGGCCGCCGCCTATGGCCTGACCGATCCCCTGCCGCCCGACGATCAATCGGCGCGTGAGGCAGAGCAGGCCAAAGCCCATTGCGATGCCCTGCCGCCCGATCTTCTGCCCGGCATGGTCGATGTCCAGCGCCTGCGCGACGCCGCCCTTGCCCGCGCCGTGGTGCAAGCCATGGCCGACACCGGCGGCCCGGTGGCGGTCATCACCGGCAACGGCCACGCGCGCCGCGATCAGGGTCTGGCGGTGCCTTTGGCACGGGTCGCGCCCGATCTCAGCCTGCTCGCCATCGCCCAATTCGAAGAGGAAGCCCCCGCCGCGCCGCCCTTCGACCACTGGCTCATCACCCCCGCCACCCCCCGAGAGGACCCCTGCGCCGCCTTGACAGGCACCGCATCCGGGGGCGGTTGAGTTTGCCGCCGCGCGGGCCTAACGTGGCCCAACCTTGAACGGAGCCCGCCATGCTGGCCGGAAAACGGATTCTTCTCATCATCGGCGGCGGAATCGCGGCCTATAAGTCCTTGTCGCTGATCCGCCTTCTGAAAACCGCAGGCGCTGCGGTCACCCCGGTTCTCACCCGCGCAGGGGCAGAGTTTGTCACGCCCCTGTCCATCTCGGCGCTGGCGGGCGAAAAGGTACATTCGGCGCTTTTTGACCTGACGGATGAGGCCGAAATGGGCCATATCCAACTCTCCCGCGTGGCCGATCTGGTGGTCGTGGCCCCGGCGACCGCCGATCTGATGGCAAAACTTGCCACCGGCCGGGCCGAGGATCTGGCCTCGACCCTGCTTCTGGCCACCGACACGCCTGTGCTGATGGCCCCGGCGATGAATGTGCGGATGTGGGACCACCCCGCAACCCGGCGCAATCTGGGCGTGCTGAAGGCCGATGGCGTCTCTTTCGTCGGCCCCGAGGCGGGCGAAATGGCCTGCGGCGAATACGGCCCCGGCCGCATGGCCGAACCCGAGGCGATTATGGCCGTCATTGCGGCAGCGCTGACCGATGGCCCGCTGAAGGGCCGTCATGTGCTGGTGACCTCTGGCCCGACGCATGAACCCATCGACCCCGTGCGCTATATCGCCAACCGCTCCTCGGGCGCGCAAGGCACGGCCCTTGCGGCGGCGCTGCGCGATCTTGGGGCCCGTGTGACCTTTGTCACCGGTCCCGCCTCTGTGCCGCCGCCCGAAGGCGTGCAAGTGGTGCGGGTGGAAACCGCGCGCGAGATGCTGGACGCGGTCAATACAGCCCTGCCCGCCGATGCCGCCGTCATGGCCGCCGCTGTGGCCGATTGGCGTGTCGCCAATGCGGGGGCGCAAAAGATGAAGAAAGACGCATCAGGCCGCGCGCCCGCGCTGGAATTTGCCGAAAACCCCGACATTCTGGCCACCGTCTCAAAAGGCGCCCTGCGCCCGCGTCTGGTGGTGGGCTTTGCCGCCGAGACCGAGCATGTGGTCGACCACGCCACCGCCAAACGCGCCCGCAAGGGCTGTGACTGGATCGTGGCCAATGATGTGTCGCCCGAAACCGGCATCATGGGCGGCACAGAAAACGCCGTGGTGCTGATTTCCGAGGCGGGGTCCGAGACATGGCCGCGCATGGGCAAGGATCAGGTGGCCCGCGCACTCGCCCAGCGCATCAGCGATGCGCTGCAAAATTCTTGAAAAGAATTTTGGCCGGAATTTGTGCAAATTCCGGGGTGCCAGCGGGTTGGGCGGGATCGTCTGGGGCCAATGTGCGCCTCCGGCGGGGATATTTGGGAACAGATGAATGGCAGTCAAGATAAGCGTACTTCGCGAGGATTGGGCGGACCCCTTGGTGCCCTTGCCGGCCTATCAAACGGCGGGCAGCGCGGGGGCCGATATCTGCGCCAACCTGCCGGTTGAGATGCGCGCGGCGGGGTTTGTACTGCAGCCGATGGAGCGGGCGATTATTCCGACTGGCCTTCGGGTGGCGATCCCAGAGGGGTTCGAGATGCAGATCCGTCCCCGCTCGGGCCTTGCCTTGAAGCATGGCATCACCCTGCCCAACACGCCCGGCACCATCGACAGCGATTATCGCGGGCCTTTGGGGGTGGCTTTGGTCAATCTTGGTGCGGCACCCTATGTGGTCAGCCATGGTGACCGGATCGCGCAATGCGTGATCGCCCCGGTGTTGCAGGCGGGGTTTGAGGTGGTTCAGGCCTTGGACGAGACCCCGCGTGGCGCGGGTGGGTTCGGCTCGACGGGGACGCGCTGATGGGCGTGGTCTTGTTGGCGGTTGGGTTCTGGGCCTTGGGCTGGGTCATGGGTGTGCCCGTGGCGCGGCGGCTTTGGGTTTTGCTGGGCCTTTGGGTCGCGGCGATTGCGGTGCATCTGGCTCTGCCCGAGGGCCATGGTTTGCGCGTGCTGGTCGGCGGCGATGCGCAGGTCTGGGCCGTGGTTGGCGGGCTGGCCGGGCTGGTCTTGGCCTATGTCCTTGGCCTTCGCCGTTTGCGCGCGCGCGTGGCACCGGTTGCACCGCCCGCCGAGGCCGGAGCCTTTCGCGCCGCCGAGTTGGACCGCTATGCCCGCCACATCCTGTTGCGCGAAATCGGCGGGCCGGGGCAGCAGCGGCTGAAGGCGGCACGCGTTCTGGTGGTGGGGGCGGGTGGCCTAGGCTCACCGGCCCTGCTCTATCTCGCCGCCGCCGGGGTGGGCACCATCGGGGTGATCGACGATGACATGGTCGAAGGCTCGAACCTGCAGCGCCAGATCATCCATGCCGACGCCCGCATCGGGATGCCCAAGGTCTTTTCCGCCGAGATCGCGATGCGCGCCATCAACCCTTTCATCGAGGTGCGCCCCTACCACAAACGGCTGGACGCCGCCCTCGCCGCCGATCTGATCGCCGATTATGACCTTGTCCTCGACGGCACCGACAATTTCGACACCCGCTATCTGGTGAACCGGGTCTGCGCGCAGGCGGGCGTGCCGCTGATTTCCGCCGCCATCACCCAATGGGAGGGGCAAATCAGCCTTTATGACCCCGCCCACGGCGGACCGTGCTATGAATGTGTTTTCCCCGAACGCCCCTTGCCCGGCATGGTTCCCACCTGCGCCGAGGCCGGGGTGGCCGCCCCCTTGCCCGGCATCATCGGCGCGATGATGGCGATGGAGGCGCTCAAGCACATCACCGGCGCGGGCGAGGGCTTGCGCGGGCGGATCTTGATCCATGACGCGCTTTACGCCGAAACCCGGGTGATCGGGGCCAAGAAGCGCCCCGATTGCCCGATTTGCGGCTCAACCCATCCGGTAGCTTGAGGCGGTCACACCGCCAAAAAGCCCGGTGTCATGATAGACCCTGCGGGCGGGCTCGCCTTCGGCCGCCCCCACGGCGGCCCAGATCGGGGCAAAGTGGTCTTCCTGCAAATGGCAGACGCGTGCAAAAGGCGCTGTCTCCCATGCGATCAGGTCGCCGCTGCGCTGGGCGCCGGGTTTCGCCATCACCCCGGCCAGCCAGGCATCAAACGCCTCGGACGGCTCTTTTGCCCCCGGCCCGAAAAGCCGCAGGTTGTGATAGCTCAGCCCCGACCCCACGATCAGCACCCCCTCATCGCGCAAGGGCGCCAGCGCCCGGCCCAAGGCCAGATGCCGCGCCGGGTCATAGCCCTTTTGCAAGGAAATCTGGAACACCGGCACGCTTGCATCGGGATACATCACATAGGCCGGTACAAAGCAGCCGTGATCAAACCCCTGCCTGTCATCGAGCCGCACCGGCAGACCGGCCGCTTCAATCAGCCCAGCCGCGCGGTGGGCAATCTCGGGCGCGCCGGGGGCAGGGTATTGGATCTGAAAGGTCTCTGGCGGAAACTCGTGATAGTCATAGACCATCGGCGGGTTGGCACTGGTCATGACGGCAAAGCTTGCGTCCTCCCAATGGCCCGAGATCATCAAGATCGCCTTCGGCCGTTCCGGCAGGTCTTTCCCCATCTGAACGAACGACGCCTCAAGGTTTTTGAACATGGCGCGCCAGTCGGGCATCCACGGCCAAGGGCCGCCACCGTGGCTGATGAAATAGGTGGGCATACGGGTCATCGTTGGTCTCCGAATGTGATGGGCTGAAAATGGGCGCGGTTGCGGTTTTGCGCAACGATTGGATATGGCCTTGCATGGGTGAATGACTGTGCGCCGTTGCACATAAGACAGCAGCATCGCCCTATCACTGTGCGCAGTATTCGTCAGGACAGTGTCGGGACGGATGCCATACGCAAACCCGACGCAAATCCGACGCAAACCAGACGCCCTGCCACCCCTTGCGCCACGCCGCTTGGCGCTGGCATAGTCACCCATCACCTCGTGACACGGAGTTCACACATGAAGATCGCCACCGCTGCCGCCCTCATGGGCATGACGATGTTTGCCACCGCTGCCATGGGCCAAGACATGCCCAATCTTGAGGGCAAGGAAGTGGTCGTTGTGACCGAAAACGCTTATCCGCCCTTGCAGTTTCTGGACAAGTCCGGCGCGGCTGTGGGCTGGGAATATGATGCCATGGCCGAGATCGCCAAGCGCATCAACATCACCGTCAAGTATGAGAACACCTCATGGGATGCGATGATCCCGGCTGTGTCCGAAGGCCAGTATGACCTGGGCATGACCGGCATCACCATCAAGGACGAGCGCAAGGAAAAGGTTGATTTCTCCGAACCCTACATGCGCTCTGAAATGCTGATGATCGTGCGCGGCGATGAGGCCCGCTTCACCGATGCGGCCTCGTTTGCTGCCATCCCCGAGCTTTTGGTGTCAGCCCAGCCCGGCACCTCGCCCTTCTATGCCGCGATCTACAACATTCTGGATGGCAACGAAGAAAACCCCCGCGTCATCAAGTTTGAAACCTTTGGCGCGGGCCTTGAGGCATTGAAGGCGGGCGATGTCGATCTGACCCTCTCCGACAGCACCGCCGCCAATGGCTATGTCACCGCCTCGAATGGTGGGCTGAAGATCATCGGCGAGCCTTTGGCCTCGGAAGACTTCGGCTTCATCTTCCCGAAAGGCTCCGAGCTTGTCGCGCCGATCAACGCCGCGATTGCCTCGATGAAGGCAGATGGCACGATGGATGCGCTGAACCAGAAATGGTTCGTCGAATATAAGATGGGCGAATAAATTGCCCAGGCGGCCCCTACCCATGGTGTGGGGCCGCCGATTTCCCGCATGACCTCTCCCTCAAAACCCGATGAAGATTTCCCTTGGTGGCTGGTGATTCTGGCCCTGACCGGGGCATTTCTGTTTTGGCAGGTCGCCACCTCCGAGGTCTACTCGGCCGCGCTGGCCAATCTGTCCAAGGGCATCTGGATCACGATCGGAGTGGCCGTGGTGGCCTTTCTTGGGGCCTGCGTCATGGGGCTTGGCCTTGCGGTGATGTCGCTCTCGCGCCACCTGATCCTGCGCCAGATTGCCCGACTTTATATCGAGGTGATGCGCGGCATCCCGATCATCGTGCTCTTGCTCTACGTCGCTTTCGTGCTGGCGCCGGGGCTCGTATGGCTGGTCAATCAGGTCTTGGAACCCTTGGGGCTGTCGCCGCTTCGAACCCGCGACTTTCCCCTGCTGTACCGCGCCGTCATTGCCTTGATGCTGGCCTACTCCGCCTTTCTGGCCGAAGTGTTTCGCGCCGGCCTGCAGTCGGTCGACAAGGGCCAGATCGAGGCCGCCCAAGCGCTGGGCCTGAACGGCTGGCAGCGCTTTCGCCATATTACTTTTCCTCAAGCCTTTCGCATGATCCTGCCGCCCTTGGGCAATGATTTTGTGGCCATGGTCAAGGACAGTTCCTTGGTCGCGGTGCTGGGCGTGACAGATGTGGCCCAACTGGCCAAAGTGACGGCCGCCGGGAATTTTCGCTATTTCGAGACTTACAACGTCGCCGCGCTGATCTATCTGACCATGACCATCACCCTCAGTCTGATTCTGCGCCGCCTCGAACACCGCCTGCGCGCCCGCGACCAGCGCTGAACGCCCGGAAGGACCCCGATGAACGCCCTTTTAACCCCTTGGAATACAACGTTTTCTCTGCCCCCCTTCGCCGCGATCCGGGATGAGGATTTCGCCCCCGCCTTCGACGCCGCCTTGGCCGAAGCGCGCGCCAACATCGCCGCAATCGCCGAAGGCCCGGCGACCGAATTCGCAGGCGTGATCGAGGCGCTGGAACTCGCCGAGGGGCTTTTGGACCGGGTGTCGGGGGTGTTTTACAACCTCGCCGGTGCAGACGCCAATGAGACGCGCGAAGCCTTGATGCGCGATCTCGCCCCCAAGATGAGCGCGTTTTCCTCTGAGGTGACGAACAATAAGGCTTTGTTTTCAAAGATAGAAGCGCTGTGGCAAAGCCGCGCCACGCTGGGCCTGACGCCCGAACAGACCCGTGTGTTAGAGCTGTATCGCCAAATGTTCGTGCGCTCCGGCGCGCTTTTGGAGGGGGCCGAGGCCGAGCGGCTGACGGCCGTCAAGGCACGGCTGGCGGTTCTGGGCACCCAGTTCAGCCAGAACCTTCTGGCCGACGAACGCGAGTGGTTTATGCCCCTGACCGAAGCCGATCTCGAGGGCCTGCCCGATTTCGTCATCGCCGCCTCCCGCGCCGCTGGGGCCGAGAAAGGCACCGCCGGCCCCGTGGTGACGCTGTCACGCTCGATCATCGTCCCCTTCTTGCAGTTCAGCCCCCGCCGCGCCTTGCGGCAAAAAGCCTACGAGGCTTGGGCGGCGCGTGGGGCCAATGGCAACGCCAACGACAACCGGGCGATTGCGGCAGAAACCCTTGCCCTGCGGGAAGAGCGGGCGAAACTCTTGGGATATCAAAGCTTTGCCGATTTCAAGTTAGAGCCGGAAATGGCCAAGACACCGCAGGCGGTGCGCGGCCTCTTGATGCGCGTCTGGGACCCCGCCCGCGCGAAAGCCCTGTCAGATGCCGCCGTACTCGAGGCGATGTTGCACGCGGACGGCATCACCGGACCGCTGGAGCCTTGGGATTGGCGCTATTACAGCGAGCAGCGCCGCAAGGCCGAGCATGATCTGGATGAGGCCGCGCTGAAGCCTTACCTGTCGCTCAACGCCATGCTGGCCGCCCAATTCGACTGCGCCCAGCGCCTCTTCGGGCTTGAGTTCCGCGAGATCGATGGCCCCTTCTATCACCCCGATGTGCGGGGCTGGGAGGTCACCCGCAACAGCGGGCATGTGGCTGTTTTTCTTGGCGATTACTTCGCCCGCGGCTCCAAGCGTTCCGGCGCGTGGTGCTCGGCCATGCGCAGCCAGAAAAAGCTGGGCGCGGACACAAGACCTATCGTGGTGAACGTTTGCAACTTCGCCAAGGGTGAGCCCTGCCTTCTGTCCTATGACGACGCACGAACGCTCTTTCACGAGTTCGGCCATGCGCTGCACCAGATGTTGTCCGATGTGACCTATGGTTTCATCTCGGGCACCTCTGTGGCGCGCGATTTCGTCGAACTGCCCAGCCAGTTGTACGAACACTGGCTGGAAGTGCCCGAGGTGTTGGAAAAACACGCCCGCCACTGGCAAACAGGCGAGGCAATGCCCGCGGATCTGCTGCAAAGGCTGTTGGCCGCCGGCACCTATGACCAAGGCTTTGCGACGGTGGAATTCGTGTCCTCGGCTCTTGTCGATCTTGCGTTCCACGAAGGCCCAGCCCCGGCTGATCCGATGCAGAAACAGGCCGAAGTGCTGGAAGCCCTTGGCATGCCCCGCGCCATCCGCATGCGCCACGCCACGCCGCATTTCGCCCATGTGTTCTCGGGCGACGGATATTCCTCCGGCTATTACAGCTACATGTGGTCCGAAGTGATGGACGCCGACGCCTTCGCGGCCTTTGAAGAGGCGGGCAATCCCTTTGATCCTGAAACTGCCAAGCGTCTGGAAACCTTTATCCTCTCGGCTGGCGGCTCACAGCCCGCGGAAGCACTTTATACCCAGTTCCGCGGTCGCATGCCGGGGGTGGAGCCGTTGCTGAAAGGCCGGGGCCTGTTGGAGCCGGTGTAAGGGGGCCAGCCCCCTCGCCCGTTCCGGGCTCACCCCCGGGGTATTTTTGCCAAGATGAAAGCCCTTTCACTTTGGCGCAAATACCCCCGCCGGAGGCTTCCCCCAAGGTGGCAGGGCGCAGAAGGTGGGCGTTATCGCAGGCGGCTTGGGGCGGTGCCGAATTTCGCGCTGAAGGCGCGCGAGAGGCTGGAGGCCGAGGAGAACCCGCAACGCAGCGCCACCTCGGCCAAGGGGTGGCGCGTGTCGGCGATCATGCGCCGCGCGGCTTGCAGGCGCAGAGACTGCGCATACGCGGCTGGGGTAAGACCAAGATTTTCGGAAAAAATCTGTTCCAGCCGACGGGAAGACAGGCCGAGGGCTTGGGCGATTTTGGCGGTGGGTTCGGGTCGGTCAAGGCGTGCTTCCATCCGGGCAATTGCGGCGGCCACACGAGGGTCCAACCGCGGATCTGTGTTGCGCGGGCTGACTTGTGGTTCATGGCCGTCATGGGCGGTGGTGATGAAACTAGCGGCGGTTTGCAGGGCAAGGGCGGGCCCATGGCGCGCGCGTATCAGGTGCAACATCAGGTCGGCTGCGGGTGCTGCGCCTCCGGCGGTGAATCTGTTGCGGTCAATTACGAATCGGCTGGGTTGCACATCCACGCCGGGGTGGGCGGCGGCGAAATCCTCATGGTCTTCCCAATGCACGGTTGCCTTGTAGCCTGTCAAAAGTCCGGCCCGCGCCAGCACCCATGCGCCTGCATCGATGCCCCCGACGGCGGCAAATCGCGGCGCCATGCGCGACAGTTCGCGAATAAGCGCGGGCGTGGCGCCCAACCACTGTTGATAACCGGCGATAACCACCAGCGCGTCGGCCCCTTCAGCCGCCGCCATGGGGCCGTTCGACGGCAGTTCGATCCCGCAGGTCAGTGGCACGGCACGGCCATCGGGCGACACCACACGCCAACGAAAACTGTCTGATCCCAAATGCCGATTGGCCGCGCGCAAAGGGTCCAGCGTCGAGGCGACCTCGAGGATCGAGGATTGCGGCAGCACCAGAAGGGCCAGCGTCAGGGGTTGCTGCGATGCGGCGAAGATTGTTGCGCTTTTTGCCATGAAAATTTCGTAAATCGCAAAGCGCGTGCGCGCAAGCTCGCTATGCTGCCGGGCAACTGAATTGGAGGATTCCCATGCCCTTGGCCATGAACCGCGAAGTTTTCATTACCTGTGCTGTCACCGGATCGGGGGGCACGCAGGACAAATCCCCCCATGTGCCGCGCAGCCCCGCGCAGATTGCGGCATCGGCCATTGATGCGGCCAAGGCGGGTGCTGCCGTGGTGCATTGCCATGTGCGCGACCCGGAAACGGGCAAACCGTCGCGCGATCTTGCGCTCTACCGCGAGGTGACCGAGCGTATTCGCGACTCTGGCACCGATGTGGTCTTGAACCTGACCGCCGGCATGGGCGGTGATCTCATGTTTGATGGCACCGAGGCGATGAACCGCATGTCGGCCAAATCCGACATGGCGGGGGCCACGGAGCGTGTGGCGCATGTTGTGGAATGTCGTCCTGAAATCTGCACGCTGGATTGCGGCACGATGAACTTTAATGAGGCCGACTATGTGATGGTCAACACGCCGGGCCTGTTGCGCGACATGGCCAAGCGGATGGTCGACAGCGGCACCCGGATTGAGATCGAGGCCTTTGACACTGGCCATCTGTGGCTGGCCAAGCAACTGGCCAGCGAAGGCATCATCCCTGATCCGGTTCTGGTGCAATTGTGCATGGGCGTGCCGTGGGGCGCGCCGGATGACCTGAACACCTTCATGGCCATGGTCAACAATGTGCCGTCGAACTGGTTCTGGTCGGCCTTCTCGATCGGTCGCAACCAGATGGCCTATGTGGCCGCCAGTGTGCTGGCCGGTGGCAACGTGCGCGTGGGTCTGGAAGACAACCTTTGGCTCGACAAGGGCGTTTTGGCCACCAATGCGCAGCTGGTGGAACGGGCGGTCAGCATCATCTCGAACCTTGGCGCGCGGGTGATTACTCCGGCTGAGGTGCGGGCGAAGCTGAAGCTGGAAAAGCGCGCGCCGCTGCCGCGCTGAAGGGTGGCTTGTGATGCGGACCACCGGTGCATGGCCCGAACGTGGGGATGTGCGCCGGTCATGCCGCCGTGTGGCTGTGTAAAGATGATGACCGAGGACGGCCAGAAGGTCGACCTTAGCGCGGACTGAACCGCCGGTCGCCCCTCGCTCTGTCTGTGTCGCCAAAGGCACAAGGATATGGGCAGGACCCGGCGGCACGGCAAAAGACACAAGCGCTCCGCTGTCCCCTGTTCTCGGGGAGGGCTGGGCAAGGGGGGCCTCACGCCCTGACAGAAAGGGAAAGAGACATGGCACGCAAGGCGGCGATCATTGGTGGCGGGGTTATTGGCGGCGGTTGGGCTGCGCGGTTCTTGTTGAACGGATGGGATGTGGCGGTGTTCGACCCCGATCCGGAGGCCCCGCGCAAGGTGGGCGAGGTGATCGCCAACGCCCGCAAGGCGCTCCCCGCGCTGTCGGATGTGCCGATGCCGGCTGAGGGCAACTTGTCTTTTGCAGGGACCATCACCGAAGCAGTCGAGGGTGCCGAGTATATTCAGGAATCCGTCTCTGAACGGCTGGACCTGAAGCACCGGGTCTTTGCCCAGATCCAGCAGGTCGCGCCCGGCGTTTTGATCGGGTCCTCCACAAGCGGGTTCAAGCCCTCGGAATTACAAGAAAAGGCCCCTGAACCGGGGATGATCTTTGTCGCCCACCCCTTCAATCCGGTCTACCTTTTGCCCTTGGCCGAAGTGGTGCCCAGCCCGAAGAACCCGGCCGAAGCGATTGAGCGCGCCAAGACCATCCTGCGCGAAATCGGCATGTTCCCGTTGCATGTCCGCAAGGAAATCGATGCCCATATCGCAGACCGTTTCTTGGAAGCCGTCTGGCGCGAGGCGCTTTGGCTGGTGAAAGATGGCATCGCCACCACAGAAGAAATCGACGAGGCGATCCGCATGGGCTTTGGTCTGCGCTGGGGTCAGATGGGTCTGTTTGAAACCTATCGTGTCGCGGGTGGCGAGGCGGGGATGAAGCATTTCATGGCCCAGTTTGGCCCTTGCCTCACCTGGCCCTGGACCAAGCTGATGGATGTGCCGGAATTCAACGACGAGTTGGTTGACCTCATCGCAGGCCAGTCGGACGCGCAATCCGGCCACCATTCGATCCGCGAGTTGGAGCGGATCCGGGACAGCAACCTCATCGGCTTTTTGCGCGCCTTGAAGGAACGCAATTGGGGCGCGGGCAAGGTCTTGCGCGAACATGATGAACGTCAGGCGGCGGCCTTCTTTGGTGCGACCGATACCGCGCCGAAAGCTGCCCCGCTGGCCATGGCCCATATGCAGGTGCTGCCTGGCTGGATCGACTATAACGGCCACATGACCGAAAGCCGCTATTACTTTGCCAATTCCGAAACGGTTGACGCCTTCCTGCGGTTGATCGGGGCAGGGATGGATTATGTCGCGGCGGGCCACAGCTATTATTCGGCAGAAACCCACATCCGCCATCTGGGCGAGGCCAAGCTGGGCGATCGGCTGACTGGCACGATCCAGATCATTTCGGCCGATGAAAAGCGTTTCCGCTCCTTCGTGCGCATCATGAAGGGTGACGATTGTGTGGCCACCGTCGAACAGCTCTGTCTGCATGTGAACATGGCCGAGGGCAAATCGGCGCCTGCCTCGGCTGAGGTTTGGGCCAAGCTCAAAGCGATTGCGGACGCCCATGCCGCCCTGCCGCTGCCCGAAGGCGCAGGCCGCGCCGTGGGGCAAAAGAAGTGAAGCGTGTGCTCATCACCGCAGGCGCGAATGGCATCGGTCTGGTGATGGCACGCGCCTTCGCCGCCGAGGGCTATCGCGTCTGGGTGACAGATGTAGACGCAGACCAGATCGTCGCCCTGCCACCTGGTATTCGTGGCACGGTGGCGGATGCCGCCCAAGAACCGGCAATGGAGGCTTTGTTCGCCGACATCGCCGCCGACTGGGGCGGTTTGGATGTCTTGTGCGCCAATGCAGGCATCAAAGGTCCGACTGCGGCGATTGAAGACATGCCACTGGAAGGCTGGCATCAATGCCTCGGCGTCAACCTGGATGGGGCGATGCTGGCCGCCAAACACGCTGCCCGCCTGATGAAACCGGCAGGGCAGGGGGTGATGATCTTTACCTCCTCCACCTCGGGCCTTTATGGCACCCCCTTCCGCGCGCCCTATGTGGCGGCGAAATGGGGCGTGATCGGGCTGATGAAAACCGTCGCGATGGAGCTTGGCTCCCACGGCATCCGCGCCAATGCGATCTGCCCCGGGTCTGTGAATGGCCCGCGCATCGACCGGGTGATCGACGCCGAAGCCGCCGCCAAAGGCATGTCGCCGGATGCGGTGCGCCAAGGCTACGCCTCGGGCACTGCCATGAAACGGCTAAGCGACCCAGAAGATGTCGCCGACCTTGCCCTTTTCCTTGCTTCGGACCGCGCGCGCATGATCTCCGGTCAGGCGCTGGCGGTAGATGGCATGACTTATAACGTGGACCCGTAAGGAGACCCCGATGCATTTCGGACTGACCGAAGAACAGCAGATGATCGTCGACGCGACGCGCGCATTTGTGGAAAACGAACTTTATCCGCACGAACTGGCGGTGGAGCGGTCCGGCCATTTGCCGCTGGAGCTGATCAAGGAAATTCAGCAAAAGGCCATTGCGGCCGGGCTTTACGCCGCCAATATGCCCACCGAGGTGGGCGGCGCGGGCCTCGACACGCTGTCATGGCTCCTTTATGAAAAGGAACTCGGCCGGGCCAACTACGCGCTGCACTGGACCTGCGTTGCGCGCCCTTCGAACATCTTGCTCGCGGGCAATGCCGAACAGCGCGAACAGTATCTGATGCCCTGCATCCGGGGGGAAACCTGGGATTGCTTGGCCATGACCGAACCCGGCGCTGGGTCGGACCTGCGCGGCATGAAGGCATCGGCCCGCCAAGACGGCGATGACTGGATTCTGAACGGCACCAAACATTTCATCTCCCATGCCGACCTTGCAGGCTTTTCCATCGTCTTTATGGCGACGGGCGAAGAAGACACCCCGCGCGGCCCGAAAAAAAAGATCACCGCGTTCTTCGTGGACAAGGGCACCAAGGGCTTCACCGTCCGCGACGGTTACCGCAACGTCTCGCACAGGGGCTACACCAACGGCATCCTCGAATTCGACGACTGCCGCTTGAACAAGCGCCAAATCCTGGGCGAGGTTCACAAAGGGTTCGAGGTGGCGAACAGTTGGCTCGGCGCCACCCGCCTGCAAGTCGCCTCCACCTGCCTCGGCCGCGCCGAACGCGCGCTGGGCCACGCGATCACCTACGCGGCCGAGCGCAAGCAATTCGGTCAGCAGATCGGCAAGTTCCAAGGCATCAGCTTCAAACTCGCTGATATGGCGATGGAATTGAAAGCGGCAGAGCTTTTGACCCGCGAGGCGGCGTGGAAATACGACCAAGGCTCGGTGACCGAGGCTGACATGTCGATGGCAAAGCTGAAGGCCACCGAAGTGCTGGCGATGATCGCGGATGAGGCGATCCAGATCCACGGCGGTATGGGCCTGATGGACGAACTCCCCTTGGAGCGCATCTGGCGCGACGCGCGGGTGGAACGGATCTGGGAAGGCACCTCGGAAATCCAGCGCCACATCATCAGCCGCGAACTTCTGCGCCCGCATGGCGCGTGATACCTGCAGGACCGGGGGCCAGCCCCCCGACCCCCGGGCTATTT
>JBMSKG010000041.1:0-14282 GCA_049419625.1 Paracoccaceae bacterium
GTTCTTCAACCTCATCATCGAGGGGGTGAACATGCTGGCCAGCGAGCGCGCCGAGATCGGCGCGATGCTGGACAAGGCCAAAGGCGATGTAGACGGGCTGACCGCCACCTTGAAGAACACCTAACCCAGCAAACCGCGCTTTTAGCCTTCTGACAGTCTTTCCCAAGGGGTTCGGGCAGGGTATTCAGGCCTATGCGAATGACCCTGACCGAGATTTACGATGGGCGCGTGGCCGCCGGACAGTTGCGGCCCGATCCGGCCCAACACGCCGTTCTACCAAAACTTGAGGCTCTGCGGCACTGGCTGGAAACCAACGCCAACCGCCGGGTTGGTCTGTTCGCCGGTTTATTCGCAAAGCCGGTGACGCCACCGGTTGGCCTTTACCTGTGGGGCGGCGTGGGGCGCGGCAAGTCTATGGTCATGGACCTCTTTGTCGAGAGCACCGCAATTGCACAAAAACGGCGGGTGCATTTTCATGCCTTCATGCAGGAAATCCACAAAGGAATGCATGAGGCGCGCAAGACCGGGGTTGAGGATGCGTTGGCCCCAGTGGCCGAGGCCGTGGCGCGCGAGATCCGCCTTCTGGCCTTCGACGAAATGCAAATCACCGACATCACCGATGCAATGATCGTTGGGCGGCTGTTCGAAAAGCTGATGGCGGCGGGGGTGGTAATCGTGACCACCTCAAACCGTGCGCCGGAAGAATTGTATAAGAACGGGCTGAACCGGGCTTTGTTCCTGCCCTTCATCGACATGCTGCGCGACAAGTTACAAGTTATGGAGTTGGAAAGCCCGAACGATTATCGCCAGCACCGCCTTGCCGGGGCGCAGGTGTATTTTCACCCGGCGGGCAAGGTGAAGGGTGAAATTCAGGCAATCTGGGATGATCTGACCGGCGGCGCAGCGGGTGCGCCGCTGGTTCTGCCTGTCAACGGGCGCAGCATTGACCTGCCGCGCTTTGCCAATGGCGTTGGGCGGGCGACGTTCTGGGATCTGTGTTCGCGCCCGCTTGGGCCCGGTGATTTTCTGGCCATTGCACAGGCGGTGCGGGTGCTGATCCTTGAAGATATCCCGCAGCTTTCGGCGTCGAACTACAATGAGGCCAAAAGGTTCGTGACGCTGATTGACGCGCTGTATGAGGCCAAGGTGCGGCTGATCTGCTCGGCGGCAGATGTGCCGGAGCGGCTCTATCTAGAGGGCACTGGCGCCTTTGAGTTTGAGCGCACCGCCAGCCGCTTGCGCGAGATGCAAAGTGCGGAATGGGGCGCGTCAGACGCTCATCCCGCCGTCGACTGACAAGATCAGCCCGGTGGTAAAGGCCGACTGATCTGACGCGAGATAGAGCACCGATTGGGCAATTTCCTGAGCGGTTGCATGGCGACCCATCGGGATGGCGTCGTCAAAAAACTGCGTCGCATCGCGGCCCAGAAGCGGGGTCAGATCATCCTCGACCTTTTGCTGAAACGCATTCGCCACAGGGCCGGGATTGACCGTGTTCACCCTGATGCCGCGCGGGGCAAGGTCCTTGGCCAAGACGCGCATCAGGCCGGTCTGGGCGTGTTTGGCGGTGATATAGCCATAAACCCCCGGATCTCCGCGCAGGCCCGCGACGGATGAGGTGATAATGATACTGCCCCCGCGCGCCATATGCGGAACCGCATATTTCGCGGCCAAGAACGCCCCGCGCACATGCACGGCCAGCACGGAGTCGAAGGTTTCGGTCGGATAGCTTTCAATCGGGGCAACGGTGCCGAAATTGCCCGCATTGGAGAACAGAACATCGATACGCCCAAAGCGCGCGACAGTCGCGGTCACGTAACGGGCGGTGTCGGCCTCACTCGCGACGTCGGCGGTCAGGGTCAGGGCATCAGGGCCAAGGCTGGCGGCTGCGGCGGCCAAGGCCTGTGGGTCACTGTCGACAAGCGCAATCTTGGCGCCGTGTTGCTGCAACACCCGCGCTGAGGCGAGCCCGATGCTGCCAGCACCGCCGGTGATCAGGCAGACCTTGCCTTCCAATCCGAACATCACGTCCCCTTTCAGACCCCGAAATACGCCTCGTGCAGGCGCTGCGTGTCATTGGCCAAATCGGCTGCGGGACCGTTATAGCGCATCTTGCCCCCGCGCAGCACGACCGCCGTTTCGGCGATGCCAAGGGCAAGGTCGGTGAACTGTTCGATCAAGAGGATGCCAACGCCCTTGGCTTTCAGATCGGTGACCACCCCCAAAAGGCGCTTCACGATCAAAGGCGCAAGGCCCAGCGACATTTCGTCGATCAACAGATAACGCGGTTGGCACATCAGGGCGTGGGCCAGCGCGACCATCTGCTGCTGGCCCCCTGAAAGGGTGCCTGCCAACTGGGGTTTGCGCTCGGCCAGTTCAGGGAACACAGCATAGGTGTCGGCCAGACGCGCCTCGAGCCCGCCTTTGATAAGACTGCCCGCCGCTCGCAGATTGTCGTCGACCGACAGATCGGTCAGCACGCGATGGCCTTCGGGAATGGCGGCGACACCCGCGCGGCGGATCGCCTCGGGTCCTTTGCCATGCAGGGGGGCGTCGTCCAGAAAAACCTGCCCGCTGATGATGGGCAAAACTCCCGCAAGCGCCAGAACGAGTTCAGATTTCCCCGCCCCATTCGCGCCGATGACCGCAGTCACCTTACCCGGTGAGATTGTAAGATCCACGTTCTGAACGGCCATTCGGTTTCCATCAGAAACGGTCAGACCCGTGACGATAAGCGTCATGGCACGATCTCCTCGGTTCCCAGATAGGCGGCCTTGACGCGCGGGTCGGCCAGCACCTCGGCGGTGGGCCCAAAGGCGATGCGGCGACCAAAGTCGAGGACCAGCGTTTCGGCACATATCCGACTGATCAGATCGACGTCATGGTCGATGATCACGGTTTGGGCGCCAATAAGCCCATGAATCTGCAAGACAAGATCGCCAAGGCGCTGGGTTTCTTCAACCGAAAGCCCGCCTGCAGGTTCATCGAACATGATCAGGCGTGGCTGGCCCACCATGCAGCGCGCCACATCGGTCAGTCGCCGTTCGAACCCCGACAGAGCCGCGCCGATCTTGCCCGCACGATCAGCCAGACCGACGACGTCCAGCATCTCCATCGCCTCGGCGCGTTTGGCATGGGCACCGGTCAGTGACCAATCGGTCTGCACCAGCACGTTTTCCAGAACAGTCAGATCATCGGCGATCTGTTCTTTCTGGAACGACCGGCGCAGACCCTTTTGCGCGCGCTTGTGTGGGGCAAGTGACAGAAAATCCTGCGCCTCGATCATCACTCGTCCCGAATGCGCGGTGATAAAGCCGGAGACCACATTCATCAGCGTGGTCTTACCTGCGCCATTCGGCCCGATGATCCCGGCCACGGGGGCTGTCAGGGTGGCGCTCACCTCATTCAGCGCGACAAGGCCGCCAAAGCGGACGGTGACGGCGTGGATTTCGATCATGGGTTTGCCCCTTTGCCTGTCAGTTTGGCCACAAGGTCATGGATCTGCCCGGCGATGCCATTTGGGGCGGTAATCAGGGCATGGAGGAGACCCGCACCAAAGATCACAAAGGCAAGGTCGGTATCCACACCCCAAGTGTTTAAAAGCCCCGGCAAGACGCGGAACAGCACGGCGGCAATGACCACCCCCAGCCAGAACCTTGCCCCGCCGACAACAGCGAGTGCAAACAACATGATGGATTCAGACGACCGGAAAGTGCCGTCATCCAACAGACCAAGACTGCCCGCCAGCAAGGCACCCGAGGCGCCCGCGATAGCCCCTGCAATGCCGAAAGCCCATGTTTTGTAAAGGGTTACATTGACACCTGCGGCCATAGCGGCGGCCTCTGACCGCCGGATCAGCGCCCAGGCACGGCCAGGGAACAGGCGGCGATGGCCCTCGATGAACAGAAAGCCAAGCGTGGCGATGACGATGCAATAGCGCAGATAGGCTTCTGGGGTCTGGGCCAATAGTGGCCGTCGAAATGCCTCACCAGAACCAGTCTTGACGCCCCAGAACCCCTCACCGCCGTTAGGGAACTGATAGGTGGCGAAAAGAATCTCCAGTCCCCCCGCCGCCATCAGCGTAACAAGCGCCAGATAAAGCCCACGCATCCGAAGCGCGGGCAGCGCCAGAATCCAGCCAAAGATCATCGTGGCCAGCGCGGCGCACAGCATGTTCACCTCAAAGGGCATGTCCCACAGGTAATTCAGCCGCAAAGTTACCCAGCCGCCGACGCCCATCAGGCCGACCTGGGTCAGGCTAACCATCCCAAGGCGGGCATACATGAAGGCCACGCCCGAGATCGCCAAAGCGAAAATGGCGGTCGAGGTGAAGATCGACAGCCAGTAAGACCCCGCCAGCATGGGTAGGAACACAAAACAAAGTGCTGAAAATATCAGCCCAGCTGCACCGGATGGGGTGATGTGAAACAGCGAGCGGTCCATCAGTCACGCCCTCCGAAGGTGAGCCTTGTGCCACGCTGGCTCCACAAGAGCACAAGCGCTGCAATGACGAAGGGGGCGATAGGGCGCAGACCCTTGAACGTGGGTGACAGCGTGAGAAGGCTTTCAATCACCCCCATCGACAGCCCGCCCACCAAGACCAGCGCCAGGCTGTTCAGCCGACCCACCAACGCGGCGGCGATCGATGGAATGACCATGAAGGTGATGACCACAGGTTCAAGCCGGATCAGGTTGGCGAACATCAGGCCGGTAAAGCCCGCCAAAAGGCCAGAAATGCCCCAAGCGATGGTTTCCACCCGGGCAATCGGGATACCCAAAAGTGCCGAAAGGTCGCGCGCATTGGCGACCGCGCGCATTTGCAAGCCAATCTCCGTGCGGCTTAGGAACAGCCAGATCGCCACGACAATGCCGATAGCGGCCGCAAAAGCCAAAAGCCGGGTCGCGGTGACGCGCAGGCCGAACAGACGGATGCCGAGTTGGTCGGTTGGCAGTTCAAGGCTGCGCGGATCGTCGATCCAGATGAATGAGACGAGGCCTAGCACGATCAGCGCAAAGCCCAGTGTTGCCACTGCTTTGACCACGGTTTCGCGCCACGCCAGACGGGGAGCGATCAGGCGGCCGTAAAACAGCGTCAGCGCCATGGCGACCGCGATGCAGGCCAGCCAAGCAGCGGGCGGCCAGATACCCCATTGCACCAGTTGCCATGCGGTCATTGCCCCCGCCGCGCCTGCGGCCCCTGCAGAGAAATTCAAAACGCCCGAGGCGCGGAACAGCACCACCATGCCGATGCCACCCAGCGCATAAAGCGAGCCGATCGCAAGGCCCGAGGCCAAGAACATGCCCGTGACCTTGAAAGGCTTGTCGCCCGCCAGCCAGACCCACGCGCCCAGCATCAGGACGGCATAGACCAGCCAGTTGAAGTATGCGCCACGCGTCATGCTGCTCTGCCTTTTACATGAAAAGGCCCCGGCCAGAAACATCAGGCCGGGGCCAATGGCCTCAGTTCAGGCCAAGTTCTTTTTCAATCGCCTTATGGCGGTCGAAATAGGCGCTGTCATATTCGTAGCACTCACGCACCACTTCAAAGCCACCAGCGACGATCTTGACCATTTGGCCAGCATGGTTGGGCTGGTGGAATTCAGCATCGCCCACATAGTAGGGCCCGCACATCAGATCAGAGGTATAGCCCTTGATGCCCCGGATCGCAGCGGTGACGGCGGCGCGGTCATCCAAAGCGGCCGGGTCCAGTTCCAGCATCGCCTTGACGAAAAACTGCGCCGAGAGATAGCCCGCTTGGCTGAAGGTGTCGCGCGGATCATCGGCTTTGCCGTAGGCGTCCAACACGGCGAGCCAATTTTGGCTATCAGGACCGCCCTGATTGATGGGTGCAAGTTCGGCATTTACAAAGACCTTGCCGTGCCAGTATTCGCCCACGGCATCGGGCACCGACAGGTCATACAGCGGGGTCGGCGCGATCCAGATGTAGCTGTCACGCAGATCCTGCTCTTGCGCTGCCTTCAGAACAGCGAGCGCAAGTCCCGCGGGCAGGTTCATCAGGATGGTATCAGCTCCCGAAGCAACCGCCTCAAGCAAGGCCGAGTTCACGTCCGGCGCGCCGGGGTTCAGCATGGCCATGCTGCCGGTGCCGCCCTTGGAGGTCATGTAGTCAATGACCGCCTGGCAGGACCAGATGCCGTTGTTGGGGATGTTCAGACCGATGCAGGCCACGTTCTTGGACCCAAGTTCCTCCTGCGCATATTGCGCAGCGCCGAGGTTCGAGGCCAGCGGGCCCTGATTGGTGGACACAAGGTTCGGGGTTTCAAAGCATTCCGAAATGGCGCAGGCCGAGGCCATGGCCATGATGCCCTGATCGACATAGGTTTGCGCGTTCACGGCCATCTCGGTGAACGACCCGTTGCCAACCATAGCCACGGCCTTCTTGTCATTCACCAGCTTGGCGGCGGCGGCAGCGGCAGCCTCGGGGTTCCACTGGTCATCCTCGACATGGTATTCGATGGGACGCCCATTGATGCCGCCATTGGCGTTGACGCAGGCGAAATAGGCCGCTGCTGCGTCGGTTGACGACGACCAGTCGCCCGGCGCGCCATTCGAGAAGATACCGCCAACGATAACCGGCGCGCCCGTCGCCGCCTGTCCGGTGTTGGCACCGCAGGTCGGCGCAGCCAAGGCGGCCCCGCCGATCCAGACTGTGGCAAGGCCAATAAGCCCGGCCAATCCGTGTTTGAAGTTCATGTTATTTCCTCCCTGTGTGTCGCTGTCGTAGTCGTAACTGATGCCCGACCCTTTGTTTGCAAGGTCGGTTCGGCTGAAACTGCCTTGTGATCTAGCAAGATCATGTCGGCAGCTTTTTCGGCAATCATGATGGCGGGCGCGTTGGTATTGCCCGAAACAATAGTTGGCATGATCGAGGCATCGACCACCCGCAGGCCCCGGATCCCATGGACGCGCAAGCGCGGATCGACCACGGCAGTTGAACCCTTGCCCATCGCACAGGTTCCAACCGGGTGATAAACCGTGCGGGCATGTTCGCGGATAAAGGCGCACAAGCCCTCATCATCCTGCACGTCATCTCCGGGGATGATTTCGCTAAGGCCGTGGCGCGCCAAGGCAGGTTGGCGCAGAATCTCGCGCGCCAGCTTGACCCCGCGAAGCAGCCGAACAAGATCCGCCTCTGCGTGGAGCAGGCCAAGGTCGATGACGGGGGCGCCCATGGGGCTGGTGCGCGTGACCGACCCGCGGCTGTCAGGGCGCAGCACGCAGGTGTGGAGCGAAACGCCATGCCCATATTCGACCATGCGGCCGCGGTGGCTCTTGCGGCCCGGAATGATGTGCAACTGCAAATCAGGACGCGGTTCAGCGGGTGAACTGCGCACAAAGCCGCCCGCCTCAACCATGTTTGACGCCAGCATGCCACGCTGCGACACGACCCAATTCAACCCATCCAGCGCCAAGCGCGGCAGCGCGGGAAGGGAAATGCCATAGGGCGTCCGCGAGCGGCTTTTGCAGATGATCATGCAGTCGACGTGGTCTTGCAGGTTCTGGCCGACGCCCGGCAGATCATGCAGCACCTGCCCCCCAAAGCCCGCAATCTGCGCCGCCGGACCAATACCCGAGCGCAACAAGATATCGGGCGACCCGATGGCCCCGGCGCAGAGGATCACCTCGTGCCGGGCGGTTACGGTCTCCCGCTGGCCCGCACGCTGCAGCACAACACCCGACGCACGGCCCGCCATCAGCTCAACCCGCAAGACCTCGGCCCCAGTCAGGATGTGCAAATTGCGGCGGCCACTGATCGGTTGCAGAAAAGCAAGTCCTGTCGAATGGCGCTGACCGTCTTTCTGCGTCACCTGATAGATGCCCACCCCCTCGGGCTCGGCTATGTTGAAATCGGGGCAGTTGCGTAACTGAAGCTGTGCGGCGGCCGCGATGAAATCATGATCCACCGGATTCGCGTCGCGCAGATCGGAAACCGCCAGTTCACCACCCCGGCCATGCATCGCACTGTCGATCCCAGCACGGCGGTTGTCCTCGGACTTGCGAAAGAACGGCAGAACCTCGTCATAGCTCCAGCCAGTACAGCCAGCGTCAGCCCAAGCGTCATAATCGGCGCGGTGACCTCGGATGTAGATCATCCCGTTGATGGCCGAAGAGCCGCCGAGCACCTTACCACGCGGGATGGATATCTGGCGACCGTCAAGCCCAGCCTGCGGGGCCGAGGTGTAAAGCCAGTTGTGCCGGGCATCCTTGGTCAGTTTCATGACGCCGAGAGGGATCTTGATGAAAGGGCTGTGATCCCGTGGGCCGGCTTCAATCAGGCAGATACGCAAGGCAGGGTCGGCGGACAATCGATTGGCCAGCACGGCGCCGGAAGAACCGGCACCGACGATGACGTAATCAAATTCTCCCAAATTGGACATGCGTCGCGCGTTCTCCGTTTCCCGGGACGCTTTGGGCATGTGCAGAGAGTGCCCCGGCAGCATTAAGCCGTGGCCCCGGAAATCGCCGGACCCGCATCTACCGTCAGAACCTCCCAGCCCCGGTTATCCGGGGTCTCTTACGAATCACGTTATTCGGTTAGCTTTGGTTTTTCTTTGGAAAATCGCATCCATTGTCCTAAGCTGTCTCGGCGCGACTGGCGGAACATGTGTTGGCACGAAAAGCATCACAAAACGAACGAGCGAACGCGGCGCTGATCGCGGATCTTGCCGCGCCCGGATTTGTCACCAAGGCACTTGGCAGGATCGCGGCAATGTCACGACTGTGGCTGGTCAGCGATGATGCGCGGCTTTTGCCCCAGATTCCGGCAAACCGCCGGCTGGGCTTTGACCGCGCCGCGCTGCAAGTGATGCCGATGGATCCAGAAGCCACCTTTGTCCATCTGCGCCAGTGCATGGCCGAAGCCGAAGGGATCGGCGCGCTGGTGGTGGATATGGGCTGGATCACCGGGCATCTTCAGGGCGTGACAGGGCTTGAAAGCTGGGGCGGCGTCGCAGACCGGCTGGCGGCAGAATTCGGCCTGCCGATTGTGTCGCTCTACAATCAGGATCTGACGATCGAAGAGCAATTGCAGACGGCCCTGAGGGCACATCGCCAGTTTCTGGCACCCTCGGGGATACATGCCAACCCCTACTGGATTCCGGTCAGCTTGCTGGAAAGCGCGCCCCTGGATGAGCAACTGTCCTTCATGCTGGCGCGGGTGGTTCCAGATTATGAGGGACTTTCAGCACGACGCCAGCAAGGCCAGATGTTCGCGCGCGGGGCCACCCCGTCTTGGCTGGCCACACCGCGCGCCAGCTTGGGCAGTCCTGCGGGAGCCGCACGCTGGCATGTGCATTGCCTTGGCCGACTGAAGGTAATGATCGGCAATCGGTTGGTGGATTGGCAGCTTGCTGGCAGTGCTCCGAAAAAGACCCGGACGCTGTTCGCCTATCTATTGCAAAGTGGCGATAAAGGCGCGCACGCCGATCAACTGGGCGAGTTGCTCTGGCCCGAAGGCGAATCCGAAGAGATCAAGCGCACTCGGTTGCACCACACCGTGGCCATGTTGCGCAAAACGCTTGGCGATCCGGGCACGGTCGAACGGATGGGTGAGACCTATCGGCTGGCCGCTCCCGCCGGAAGCTGGATTGACATCGACACCTTCGAGCAGCTGTGCCGGCGGGGCCTGTCGCTGTACAAGCGGGGCGAGATGGCGGCCGCGATGCGGGTCTATGGGGCGGCGGATCAACTCTATGAGGGGGATCTCTTTGAAGATCTGCCGCTGGAATATGTGCGGTCCGAAACTGACGACTGGTGCATGCCGCGCCGGATCTGGCTGCGGGAAATGGCGGTAAAGCTGCAATATGACTTTGCCAAAGTCTGTATGTCTTCGGGCCGCACACGGGAAGCACTGGCCCATTGCCAAAAGGCACTTGCGATTGATCCAGCCAGTGAAGGGGCCAATGCCGAAGCGATGAAAATCTTCGTCGCCCAAGGCAGAATGGACGCCATGCATCGGCAATACCGCCAATACCGCGCCGCACTTGAGGCTATTGGTGTGAGTGAAGGCATTGAGATAAAAGAGCTTTATCGTGAACTTTCCAAAGCATGACAGATAACTTTGCGCACCTCAAAACATGCCAAAGAAAAACCAAAGGCTGTGGACTTAGGCTGATTCTCAAGTTGGCAACAGTGCATTTTGGGAGAAATGCCACCGCGCCACGCCAAGGGAGGAACCCGCGATGAAAGACCACAGCGGCACCGCGCCGTCCGACGGATTTGATCCGTTCGACCTGAACAAACCCCATGCCAAATGGGCCGAGTTACGGCAGGAAGAGCCGGTTTTTTTCCATGAACCCACGAATTATTGGGTCGTCACCCGCTATGAGGACATCAAGGCGATTTTCGACGACTGGAAGACCTTCAGCTCCGAAAACGCACAAAAACCGGTGCGTGCAATGTGCGACGCCGGACGCAAAGTGCTGACCGAGGGGGGCTTTACCGCCTATTCCGGTCTGACCGCCCGTGTTCCCCCTGATCATACCCGCATCCGCAAGGTGGCGCAGTCCTGCTTTGGCCCGCGCCGGTTCAAGTCAATCCAGCCACAGATCGAAGGCATTGTGCGTCGGCATCTGGACGAGTTGGAAGCCTTGGGACGCAACGGGCCGGTGAACTTTTGGGAGGTGGTTGCCTATCCAGTTCCGGCCTATGTACTGTTCACACTGATGGGCATCCCGGATGAGGATGTGCCGAAGATCAAGCAATATGGCGCAAGTCGCGGCAAAATGACGTGGGGCGAGTTGACCGACGACGAGCAGGTCGAAGTCGCCCATGACATGGTGGCCTATTGGAAATACATCCATGATTTGCTGGACATGCGCCGGGCCAACCCGGGCGATGATTTCCCGTCCGATCTCTTGCGCCTGCAGGCCGAAGGGGCAGAGATCACCACCGAGGAAATTGCAGGTGTTCTTTATTCCACCCTCTTTGCCGGGCATGAAACCACGTCGACCTTCATGGGCAATTATGTTCTGGCGATGATGCAAAACCGCGATGCTTGGGACCAATTGAAGGCCGACCCGTCGCTCATCCCCAACGCGGTTGAGGAAATGTTGCGCTTTACGCCTTCGGTTGTTGGCTGGCGCCGCAAGGCGCGCACAGCGGCAGTTGTGGGTGGTGTCGAACTGCCCGCCGGGGCCGAAATCCTGATGATCACCGGATCGGCTAACCGGGATAAAACGCAGTTTCCCGATGGCGAAAAGCTGGATCTGACCCGGACCAACGCTCGCACGCATTTGTCCTTTGGCTATGGCATCCATTACTGCCTTGGCTTCCAATTGGCGAAGATGGAAGCGGCGGAACTGTTCAAGCAACTGGCCGAACGCTTCCCCGATCTGCAACTGGTGGACGGGTTCGAACCGCAATACCACAGAAATCTGGGCTTCCGAGTGCCAAACTCGGTAATGGTGGAGACCGGTCAATGAGCGGCCATTACACGCTGGATTTCTCGCGCATCAGCCATGCGGATTTTGCCCGCGTGGGCGGAAAATGTGCGAGCCTTGGCGAGATGACACAGGCCGGGGTCGCCGTGCCACCCGGCTTTGCGGTGACGACGGAAGCCTATCAGGCGATGCTGGACCATCACGGGATGCGGGCTGAAATCGAACGGCATCTAGAAGGGGTGGACCCCTTCGATCTGGATCAGGTAGACCGTGCCGCACAAGCGATCCGCATCCGCATGCGCGGCCACAAACTGCCGCCCGAAGTCGAAGCTGAGGTGCGCGCCGCCTATGCTGCGATGGGCGACAACATGCCGGTGGCAGTGCGCTCTTCGGCAACGGCCGAAGACTTGCCGGATGCCTCATTTGCAGGCCAGCAGGACACCTATCTGTGGGTACGCGGCGCCGATCAGGTTGTGGAAAAGGTGCGCGATTGCTGGGCCTCGTTGTACACCACCCGCGCCGTGGCCTACCGTGAGAAGAACCGCATACCACACATCGATGTTCTCATGAGTGTCGGCGTACAGAAGATGGTCAACGCTCGCGCCGCGGGAGTTGTGATGTCGATTGACCCGGTAAACGGTGACCGCACCAAGATTGTGATTGATGCAAGCTGGGGTCTTGGAGAGCTGGTGGTGTCGGGCGTGGTGACCCCCGACAACTTTACCGTCGAAAAGGTGCTCATGGAGATTATCGACCGGAAAATCTCTGACAAACATGTGGAACTGGTCGGTGACGCCTCGCGCGGCGAGGCGGTGGAGCTTGAGGTTCCCGAGGATCGCCGCCGCAAGCAATGCCTGTCAGATGCCGAGGTGATTGCCGTGGCGGCATTGGCCAAGCGTTTGGAAAAGCAAAACAAATGTCCGCAAGACGTGGAATGGGCGATTGATGCCGACCTGCCCGAGGGTGAAAATCTTCTGGCCCTGCAATCGCGCCCCGAAACGATCTGGAGCCAGAAAAAAGCCGACACCCCGAAAAAGACCTATGCCACGGGCATGATGGGGATTGTTGGCACGTTGAACTCTGCCTTGACCGTCAAGCGTTAAGCTGTCGGTCCACAAACAAGTCCGTTTCAGGGAGGAAACGAAAATGGACGCGAAAACACCGATGTTCCCCAGCGCCTTTGACGTGAAGGCCCCGAAAGGGGCCGAGGGCTGGGAAAGCCTTTACCCGTATTACACCCAGTTCCAGCCTTCCCGCCGCAAAGAGGACGACGAGAAATTCTGGTTCTGCAACAGCCAGCATTGGCCGACGCCCCTGCGCCCGTTTGACGTGATCTTTCTGGACTTTGCGATCAAATGCCTTGGCCAATACAACAGCCGCCACCTGATGGTGCCGCCCGCCAACGGGATCGACTACCGCATCCTGAACGGGTTTGTGTATTTTAGCCCGGTCGCCGTTGCGCCCGAAAACATCGAGGCGCGCATCCCGCAGTTCATGGACCGTGCGGGTCACTACTTCATGAACTGGAACGAGCTTTTGGCCAACTGGAAGGTCAAGGTTCACAGCATGATCGACCAGATGAATGCGATCAGCTTTACCGAATTGCCCGATGTGGTGCCGGTGGAATGGGTCAAGGACGGCGTCGGTCTGGACAATACCAACGTGCTGTTTGAGGCTTATGACAAGCTGATCGAGCTGTCTTACAAGACCTGGCAGTATCACTTTGAATTCCTGAATCTGGGCTATGCCGCCTATCTGGATTTCTTCGGCTTTGTGAAATCGCAGTTCCCCACCATTCCCGATCAAGCGATTGCCAAAATGGTGCAGGGTGTGGACAGCGAGTTGTTCCGTCCTGACGACGAGATCAAGAAGCTGGCGCGGCTGGCGGTGGAACTGGGCGTTGACAGCGCCCTGATGTCCGGCAGCGTGGACGAGGCTTTGGCCGCCGTCGGCAAGCAGGCGAATGGCGCGAAGTGGCTGGCTGCATGGAAGGCCGCGCAAGATCCGTGGTTCAACTTTACCAGCGGAAACGGCTTCTATTCCACCGACAAGTACTGGATCGACCATCTCGACATCCCGATGGGCTATCTGCGCGACTATATCCCGCGCGTGAAGGCCGGTGAGCGGATTGAACGTCCGACGGAACGGCTCTTGGCCGAGCGTGACCGGATCACATCCGAGTATCGCGACATGATGGACGAAGAGGCGCAGGCCGTGTTTGACGGCAAGCTGGGCCTTAGCCGCACTGTGTTCCCCTATGTCGAGGACCACAACTTCTACATCGAACATTGGGCGCTGGGCGTGTTCTGGCGCAAGATGCGCGAACTGTCGAAGATGTTATCGCAGGCGGGCTTCTGGCCGGATGAGGATGGCATGTTCTACCTCAACCGAAACGAAGTGCGCGATGTGCTGTGGGATTACGGCGCTGCCTGGGCCATTGGCACGCCGAATGTCGGCTCGGCCATCTGGCCCGCCGAAGTGGCCCGCCGCCGCGCGCTGGTCAAGGCGCTGGGCAGCCAGCCGCCGTTGCCCGCACTGAACGAGCCGCCTGAGGTAATCACCGAGCCCTTCACCATCATGCTGTGGGGCATCACCTCGGACGCGATCGAGCGTTGGACCGGCAAGGCCGATGACAGTGGTGGCCTGAAAGGCATGGCCGCCGCTCCCGGCACCGCAGAAGGCATTGCGCGGGTCTTGCGCAGCCCCGATCAGCTTGGCGAGTTGCAGAAAGGCGAGATCTTGGTCACGCCTGTGACGGCACCCAGCTGGGCGCCCGTGTTCGGCAAGATCGCCGCAGCGGTCACCGATATCGGCGGCATGATGAGCCACGCCGCCATTGTCTGCCGCGAATACGGCCTACCAGCCGTGACCGGCACCGAC
>JBMSKG010000042.1:0-14279 GCA_049419625.1 Paracoccaceae bacterium
GGCCCCACCCGCGGGGGGGCCGGCGCGCCCCCCCGCACCCCCCTGCGGGGTATTTTGGCCAAGATGAAAATCATCCTTGTGACAGGGCTGCCTGACGACGGGCGCCCATCAGCGCGTTGCCCATGACGGCTGCCAGCACCATGGCTCCGCCCAAGAGGGTGGCGCTGGAGGCCGTTTCGCCCAAAAGCAGCCAGACCCAGAGCGGGGCGAGGATGTTTTCGATCGAGGACATCAGGGTGAGTTCGGCGGTGGGCAGTGCCTTGGAGCCGTAGGTATAAAGCATCATGCCGCCGGTCAGCACCACCGCGCCAAGGGCCATGGCCACCGCGATGTCATGGGGGTTGGCGGCGACCGTTTGACCCAGCAGAGGGGCAAGGCCAAAGGCGGCGATCATGGAGAGGATACCGCCCATCAGCACGATGGGCAGGCTGTCCTCGACATGGCCCCAGCGCAGCGAGACCGAGAAAACCGCAAAGCCTGCGGCCGAGATCAGCGCGGCGATGTTGCCGTCCATCCGTCCACCTTCGATGCCGCCGCCGATCATGACAAAGATGCCCGCCCCGGCCAGCCCCATGGCGACCCAAGTGGTCATTGGCACGCGCTCGCCCAAGGCGATCCAGCCGAGGAGGGCGGCAAAGAAGGGGGCGGCGGAGTAGAGGAACACCTCATTGGCCACGGTGGTCGCTTGCAGCGCGTAAAGGGCACCCGCATAGGCCGCGACCAGCCCTATGGCGCCGACAAGGCCCGGCAGGCCCATGGCGCGCATGCTGGCCACCACGCGCCCGCCCGTGCGCCAATGCAGGAAGGCCCAGAGCACGGGCAAGAGCCCGGCCGAGCGCCAGAACATCACCGAGGCGGCGCCAGCCTCTTCGATCTGACGCACGACGAGGCCGATGGTGGACCACAAGATCCCCGCGCCCAGAACCAGCGCCACACCTTTGCCATATGTCATCGGTCTCTCCCTTTGCGGTAGAAGGCGGCGGATGGGTCAGGGGGTCTGTTCTGATTGCGACGTTAAAGGGCGGGGATGGGGTGTGGGCTGAGATGTTCGCCTGCGGCCAGCAGCAGGTCTTCGCGGAACTGATCGGCGACAAGTTGGACGCCCACGGGGGCCGTACCATGGCGGCCGGTGGTGACGGTCAGCCCCGGCAGACCCATGAAGGGTGTGGCGATCAGCGGCATCTGGGCCTGCAGGACGGCGTCGAAATCGGCCTCTGACGCGACATCCCGCTGATCCGTGAAGGGCAACTCGCCCGAGACGGGGCAGAGGACCAAGGGCCAGTCGGCAAGGAACGAGCGCCACAGCCGGGTGAGGCGGGCGCGGGATTTGAGTGTCTCCATCAGCCCGGTGAGGTGAATCTCGGGGCAATGGCGCGTCATTTGGGCATAGACAAAGTTGGCGTCGGGGTCGTTCTCGGCGCGCAGACCCGCGAGGCCTGAATGGCGGAATTCCGCCATCCAGAGGCGCAGTTGCAGCGCCATCGCCTCGGCCCAGGGCGGGGTGGCGACGGGTTCAACCTGATAACCCGCCGCACGCAGGGTGTCGGCTGCGGCGCGCAGCGCGGCGCGGACGGGCTCGGCCACGGGCATGCCGTCGGGGGCCTCGACATAGGCCACGCGTTTGGCGGCGGGGGGGCCTTGCAGCGGCATCTGTTGGCACCACGGATCGCGCGGGTCTGGGGCGGCCATGGCGGCGAGTGCGAGAGCCAGATCGGGGATCGAGCGGGCGAGGGGGCCGGAGACGGCCATGAGTTGCCCGCCGATCAGCCGGTCGCCGCCCGAGGGGTTGTAGCCCGGCACGCGGCCCAAGGAGGGGCGCAAGCCATGCACGCCGCAGGCATAAGCAGGATAGCGGACGGACCCTGCGATGTCGGTGCCATGCGCGATGGCCCCCATACCGGTGGCCACCGCGGCGCCTGCGCCGCCAGAGGACCCGCCGGGGGTGAGGCCGGGATCATGCGGGTTTTTCGTGGCCCCGTGCAGGCCGTTGCGGGTGAACCAGCGCAGGGAAAAGGCGGGGGTGTTGGTGCGGCCCACAATCACCGCCCCTGCCCGGCGCAGGTTTGCGACGACGGGGCTGTCTTCTGTGGCGATCAGGTCTTTTTGGCTGATAAGGCCGTTGGTCGTGGCGTGGCCGGTCTGGTCGACGTTCACCTTGATCGTCACCGGCACGCCCGCGAGAGGGCCAAGGCTTTCACCTCGGCGCAAGGCCACATCGACGGCATCGGCGGCGGCCAGCGCCTCTATGGGCATGTGCTGCACAATGGCGTTCAGCGCGGTGTTCTGCGTGTCGATGCGGGACAGGGTGGCCGTGGTCACCTCGCGCGCGGACACCTCGCGCCGGGCGATGAGGGCGGCGATGTCAGAGGCGGTGAGGGTGGCGAGATCGGTCATGTCAGTATCCCCGCGTGCGATCAACAAGGTTGAGGAAAGGTGCACCTGCCTCGCCGCGCCGGATGTTTTCGGCAATGACCTCGGACGAGGTATCGGGGCGGGTGTCAGCGGCGATATGGGGGGTGACCGTGACGCGGGGGTGCGCCCAGAAGGCATGATCCTGCGGCAGGGGCTCCACCCGGAACACATCCAACGTGGCGTGACCGATCTGGCCGCTGTCGAGGGCGGCCAAAAGCGCCTGATCATCGATCAGCGCGCCGCGACCGGGGTTCAGGATCACCGCGCCGGGCTTGGTCCAGCCAAGGGTTTCGGCGTTCAGCGTGTTTTCGGTGTCAGGGGTGCGCGGCAGAAGGGTGACGATGAGATCGGCACCTTGAAGGGCGGATTTCAGCCCCTCGCGGCCGTGATGGGTGACAAGGCCGGGCAGGGATTTCGGGGCGCGCGACCAGCCTTCGACATGGAAGTGCAAGGCTTGAAGCGCGCGGGCGCACGCCTCGCCCAAGGCTCCGATGCCCAGCATGGCGACCTTGCGGTCGCGCGCCAAGGGCGGGCAATCGGGGTTCCAGATGCGGTTCGGGTTGATGATATAACTGTCCAGCCCGAGGTGGTGGCGCAAGGCATGGCCCATGACCCATTCCACCATGCCCATGGTCAAGGCCGGGTCGACCATGCGGCACAAGGGCTGGGTCAGCGTGGCATTGCCTACGATCCGTTCCACCCCTGCCCAGAGGCTGAGAACCGCCTTGCAGCGGGTGTAGGGGGTGAAGTCCTGCAAGGTCGAGGAGGGGGCATAGACGATGTAATCGACGGTATTTGGGGCGGCCTCTTGCACCAAATTGGCGCTGACGCCCGCCTTGGCCAGCGCGGTTTCCAAGGGCGCGCGATAGCGGTCCCAGTTGTCAGGGCCGGCGGCCATGAGGATGGTGAGGGGGGCGTTCGTCATGGTGGGCTCCTGCGCGGTGGCGCAAGAATGCCGGGGGGGCGGGCAAAGGCAAGGCGGAAAATGTGGGACGGAAAACGCAAAGCACGCGGCCCGCGTTTTCCGTCATTTTCCCGCAGACGCTGGTCAGATGATGACGAAATCCGAAGCCGTCAGCGTTGGCGCCCCGGTGATCACGGCAAAGACCACCGCCACCGCCGCACCCGACCCGTCGATGTCATAAGACACCTCGCCCGTGCCGCCGTTGTAAAGGATGCGGTCGCTGCCATCGATTGCGGCAAGGCTCGTATTCTTGAACATGGCCGAGGTGAGCGTGCCTGTGGTCGCGCCAAGCGCTGTGAAGACCGCGTTTTCCAGCCGGATCGTGTCTGCCACCGCGTTGAAATCGGTGATGGTGTCCTTGTTGCTCGTCGAATTCGGTGTGGTGTTGAACACAAAGAAATCGTTGCCCAACCCGCCCGTCAGCGTGTCATTGGCCAAGCCCCCGGTGATGATGTTCGACCCCGAATTGCCGATGATCCGATTGGCCAGCGTATTGCCCGTGCCGTTGATCGCCGCTGATCCCGTCAAGGTTAGATTTTCAACATTGCTGCCCAACGTGAAGGTGCCGGTGGTGCCGGTAAAGGTCACCAGATCGACTCCCCCCGCAGCCCCTGGTATGGTCTCCACCACCACATCGCCTGCGACATCAACAAAATAGCTGTCCGACCCGCCCATCCCGGAGAGCGTATCCACCCCGGTCAGCCCGTTCAGCACATTGGCCGCCGCATTGCCGGTGATCGCATTGGCCCCTGTATTGCCGGTGCCGTTGATCGCCGCCGCGCCGCCCAGCACAAGATTTTCGACGTTGTCACCCAGCACATAGGTGCCGGAGGTGCCGATATAGGTCACGGTGTCGCGTTCGGCTGCGGCGGTGGAGACGGTGTCTTCCTCCACCGTGTCCGAAAGCCGGTCAACAACATAGCTGTCAGCGCCTGTTCCGCCGATGAGCATGTCGGTGCCTGCCCCACCGTTCAACGTGTCATTGCCTGCCCCACCATTCAAGATATCCGAGAGCCTGCCCCCCGTGATCCCGTCATGGCCCGTGCCGCCGGTGAAACGAAGTTGCTCAAAATTCACAACGCTGGTGCCGTCGGCCAATTCCTGAACGACCGAGGGTGCCGCGATCGAGATGGTCAGAGCCATCGTTACCAAAGAACGGTCCAGCGCCAAACCGTCAATGCCGGTTCCCCCATCCAGGGTATCTGTCCCGTCGGTATTCGCCACCGTGATGACATCATTGCCTTCATCCCCGGAGACCAGGTCATCGCCATCGTCGCCAAAAATCGTATCGTTGCCGCCATTGCCCATGATGGTATCGTTCCCGCCCGCGCCGTTGATGTAATTGCCCAGGCGGCCACTGGCGATAAAGTTGTCGCCCAAGCCCCCAGTGATCGATCCGCGCACCGCCCCTTCACTGGAATCAAGGCTGCTGGCCCCAAAGAAACTGCCGCCGTCGCCCAGGCGAACCGAGCCATCCAAAAGGCCGTAGTTCACGATGGTGACGATGGACATGTTCTGCACCCAGATCGAATACAACGTGCCATGCACGGTGCCATGGTTGATGATGGTATTGCTGGCTGTTTCGTTCCCATAGTTGAGGATGCCCGTCCGACCGGAAATCACGCCAAAGTTGTGAACTTCGCCGTCATCATTGGTCTTGATCCCGGTGCCGACGGACATGTTGCCTTTGATCTGACCGTGGTTTTCGATGCCGTGATAGCCTTGAATGAACACAGCGGCCGCGTTGTTTGTGAATCCCCCTGAGGTGATGGTGCCGCCCAGCCCGTTGAAGACTAAGCTGACATCTCCGTTATCAAGAGCGCCAAAGGTAATGGTTTCAGAACTGGAAAACACCGTTCCGTAGTTCACCACTTGCACGCTGCCGCCCGTTCCGCTGATCGCGGTGCCGGGCGTGACCAGAAGCGAAACGCCTGCGGTGATGAAGATGTCGTCAAGATCCGAAAGGACTTGGGCGGTGGTGCTGTTGGCGGAAAGAACAATGGTCATGAAATGACTCCACACGGATAACTGGGGTTAAATGACAAAGGGGCAAAACGCCGAAAATCTGGGGGAAGATTAGGCGCGCGGGTTGGACCTGTAAACGTTCATGTTTTCAGAAAACCCCAAGAAAACTTGGGTGTTTCGGGCCCTTGGGCAAGCGGTTGATCGCACAATGAAATATGTGCTTGCCGCTGCGCTGCCCCTACCTCAACCGATGCACAATCGCGCTTTGGACCAGTCCAAAGGACAGCATGATCACCAAGGTGGCCGAGCCGCCATAGCTCAGCAGCGGCAGGGGAACCCCCACGACCGGGGCCATGCCCATCACCATGGCCAGGTTGATCGCCAGATACAAAAAGAAGTTCACCGCCACGCCGATGATGATCAACTGGCTGAACCGGTCGCGGTTTTGGATCGCGGCGACGATCAGGAAGATCAGGATCAACGCATAAAGGACCAGAAGCGAGAAGGCGCCCACAAAGCCAAACTCCTCGGCTAAAGTGGTGAAGATGAAATCGGTGTGCTTTTCGGGCAGGAAGTTGAGTCGGCTTTGGGTGCCTTGCATAAAGCCCTTGCCTGCCCAGCCGCCAGATCCCAGGGCGATATTGGCCTGAATGATGTTATAGCCCGCACCCAAAGGGTCTGCCGAGGGGTTCAGGAAGGTGTCGATCCGGGTGTATTGGTAGTTGTGCAACAGCTGCCAAGGCGTGCCGCGCGTCAAGAACACCGCCGCCACCGCTGCGCCCCCAAGCGCCAGCACAGCGCCGAAATACCACAGGCTGACCCCGGCGGCGAACATGACCGCCGCGCCCACGACCAAAAGCATGATCGAGGTGCCAAGGTTGGGTTGCATCAAGACAAGGATGGTCGGCGCCACGATCAGCGCAACCGGGATCAGCACCCACAGGGGCCGCGAGACCTTCTTGTCATCCAGCATGTCGTAATAGCTGGCCAAGGCCATAACCAGCGTGACCTTCATCAACTCGGACGGTTGCAGGCGCATGAAGCCAAGGTCGATCCAGCGCTGTGCACCCATACCGACGGCACCGAAAAACTCGACCGCCAAAAGCAACAGGATCGATACGCCATAGGCAACGCCCGACATCGAGCGCCAGAACCAGATCGGCGTGAAAGCGACGATAAACATCACCACAAGGCCAAGCGCGTAGCGCTTCATCTGCGGCTCGGCCCAGATTTCCATTCGGCCACCTGAAATGGAATAAAGCATCAGCCAGCCGATGGCGGCCACCGCCGTGACCACCAGCACCAGCGCCCAATTCAGGGCCAGCACCTTGGAGAACCCAGAGGGCGCAGTCTTGACGCGGTATTCCAGAAAACTCATGCGCGCGGCCCCCGTCAGGTTTCAGAGGAGCCGGGATAGCGGCCGTCCTCATCACGCAAAACAAGCGTGCTCAGCAGGCTGTCCATCCGTCCGCGTTGATCGGCCGGGTAGGCGTCGAGCGGCGGCACCGCGCCATAGAGCGTGCGCAAGAGCGCATCGCGGGCAATGGGCGCGGCTGCGGTCGAGCCGCCCCCGCCATGTTCGACCACCACCGAGACGGCGTAACGCGGGTTGTCAGAGGGGGCATAGCCGACAAACAGCGCGTGGTCGCGGCGGTTCCACGGCAGTTTGTCGTTTGCAATCACACCGCTGGCGCGTTCGGCGGCCGAGATATTGCGCACCTGAGCCGTGCCGGTCTTGCCCGCCATACGCATGTCCTCGGCCACAATGCGCGACGAACGCGCGGTGCCGGACTTGTTGTTCATCACCGCATCCATCCCGCCCAAAACCGCCGTCAGGTTCGAGGTGGACAGGCCCAAGGGCTCGGCTGGTTCAACAGGGATTTCGCGGCCTTCGATGGCCCGAACCAGACGTGGGCTTACTGCGCGCCCAGTGGCCAACCGCGCCGTCATCACCGCCAATTGCAGAGGCGAGGTCAGCACATAGCCCTGACCGATCGAAGCGTTGATCGTGTCACCGATGCGCCATTCAGCCTGATGGCGTTCCATCTTCCAGGCCTTGTCGGGCATGTTGCCTTCGGCGATGGCCGACATTGGCAGATCATGGCGCATCCCAAGACCCAACCGGCGACCCATCTCGGCGATTTTGTCGATGCCGACTTTGAGGGCGACTTCGTAGTAATAGACGTCACAGCTTTCTGACAGGCTGCGTTCCAGATCCACGGTGCCATGGCCACTGTGCCGCCAGCAGTGAAATTTGCGGCCCCCGGATTCCAGATAGCCGGGGCAGCGGAAGGTGCTTTCGGGGGTGATCACCCCGTCTTCCAGCGCGGCCAGCGCGGTTACCATTTTGAAGGTTGACCCCGGCGGATAGGCGCCTTGCACCGCTTTGTTGGCCATGGGGCGGTGATCATGGTCCATCAGATAGCGAAAATCGGTGTTGGAGATGCCGCGCACAAAGAGATTGGGATCAAACGAAGGTGAGGAGACAGCGGCGATGATATCGCCGTTGGTCACATCCATCACCACGCAAGAGGCGCTTTCCTCGCCCAGACGGGCCTGAACAAAGTTTTGCACGCCGGCATCGATCGTCAGATGCACATCACTGCCCGGCTCGCCCTCGACCCGGTCCAACTCGCGCATCACGCGGCCAATGTGGTTGACCTCGATTCGTTTGGTGCCGGCGGTCCCCCGCAACGTGTCTTCCAGCCAGCGTTCCACCCCGATCTTGCCGATTTGAAACTTGGGGATCTGCAGCACAGGATCGGGGTTTTCGAGACCTGCAAGATCTTTCTCAGACACCGGGCCGACATAGCCCAAGACATGGGCGAAGTCGGCGTCACGCGGGTAGATGCGCGACATGCCGGTTTCGGGCGTGACACCCGGCAAGGCGGGGGCGTTGAGGGCAACGCGCGAAAACTCTTCCCAGTTCAGCCGGTCCTTGACGGTGATCGGTACGAAGGAACTGTTCTTTTTCAGCGACTCGAGCGCGTCGTCGATGTCGGCACGGGTCATCGGGATGACATGGCTGAGCCGGTTCAGCACTGCTTCGACGTCGCCGGCATCTTCGCGGGTCATCACCACGCGGTAGTTTTGCTCGTTCTCGGCCAGAACCTTGCCATTGCGGTCATGGATCACACCGCGTGTGGGGGGCAAAAGCCGGATCGAGATCCGGTTTTCCTCGGCCAGCAGCCGGAATTGGTCGGCCTGTTCGATGCCCAGATAGCGCATGCGGGCCGCAAGGGCGGCGAACATTGCGGCCATTCCGCCGCTGAGCAAAAGCGCGCGGCGGGTAACGCGGCGGGCACTGGCCTCATTGTCGCGCGCGACCCGTTTCACAGCCGTCTCCCATATGCGTCAACTTCCCCCATGGCGGGTTTGTACAGGTGCAGGACCACGCGGGAAAGAAAGACCACAAGGGGGTAACACAAGATTGACCAGATCACTTGCACCAGCGCAAATCCAAAGGGTGGCTGGGGCAAGAGCACGAGGCCAAAGCCGATGCGATAGAGGATCAGCATCGCCACCATCAGGGCCGAGACCAAGAGCCATTCGACGCCGAAGTTCAACTCGCGCGTCAAGGCGACGCGGCTGCGGATGAATTCCGAGGCGATGACGACCAGCGCGGTCCAAAGGCCGGGCGGGCGCAAAAGCATGATGTCCTCGGTCAGCACAACGGCCGCGATCAGCACGGTTGGCAGATAATCCGGGCGCCGCATGGTCCAGGCAAAGATGATGCACAGCAAAACATCAGGGCCCGGCATATGGGCCAGCCAATCCATCGCGCGGCACCAACCCGCATCGGGTGCGCAGCTTTCGGCGGGGGCCGTGCCCATGGGCAAGAGGCGGAAGAACAATAACACCAGCGCCAAGGCGACGAACAACACCCGGTGCAGCCAAATGTCGCGGTTGGCCGGGTCAATCATTGCCGCCCCCAGAGGCCGGGGCCTTGGCACCGGGTCGCAGGTTGGGCGGGGCGGGGGGGCCCTGCACCTCGGCCGGGTCAGGCGCGAGAAGCGCGCCTTGATCGGTGATCGCCTCGAGCGCGTGGCTGCGCAGGACACGCAGGAACTCGAGCCGTTGGTAATCGGCCGCAAGCGCCACGCGCAGCCGCTTGTCGGTGCCAAGCACCACCGAGCCGACGAGAAGCCCCGCCGGGAACACCCCGCCATCGCCCGAGGAGACCACCTGATCACCGGGGCGGATTTCGGCGGGATCCTCAAGGAAATCGAGCGGCGGCAGATCGCCGTTGTCGCCCGATAGAATGGCGCGCTGGCCCGAGGGTTGCACCACCACCGGAACGCGGCTGTTGCTGTCGGTCAGAAGGATGACGCGGCTGGTTTTGTCACCCACGCCCGAGATGCGGCCCACAAGGCCCAGACCGTCCATCGTGGCCCAGCCGTCGATGATGCCGTCGCGTGCGCCGACATTCAACAGGACCGACTGGCGAAACGGGCTGCCGCTGTCGGCCAGCACGACGCCGGTGACATGGGTCAGCCGCGGGTCGAGCCGCACCTGATTAAGGTCCAACAGACGGGCGTTCTTTTGTTCCAGCTGAAGTGCCGCCTCTTTCCACTGCTTCATCTGCTTCAGCTCTTCACGCAACTGCTGATTTTGGGCCAAAAGCCGCTGATAGGACTGAAAATTGTCTATCACATCAGCGGCCCATGTGACCGGGGCCATGGCCCATTGCATCGAGGGCACGAAGCGGTCGATCAGGGCGGCGCGGAAGCGTTCGACGCGGGGGCTGTCAATGCGCCAAAGGGCGAAGATGCCGATCAGGGCCAGAACCAGTAGGCCAACCAACACCCGGCGCAGCGGGCGGTGGAACTCTTCTGGATCGGTCGCGTTGCGGGCCATGGGTGCCTGATCTGATGCGGGATCTTGGCGGAAGCCGCCGGGGGTTGTGCATCCCCGGACCCCCGCAGGGTATTTAGGCCAAGATGAAACACAATTTAAATCAAATTATGCGGGAGGCCGGTCTCGCGGAAATGGCGGTTGGAGGATCAGCTGTCGTAGTCGATGACGTGGCTGAGTTGCTTTTCGTATTCCAGTGCCTTGCCGGTGCCGAGGGCAACGCAGTTCAAGGGCTCATTGGCGACCGAGATCGACAGGCCGGTCTGTTCGCGCAATGACAGATCAAGATCGCCCAAGAGTGCGCCGCCGCCTGTGAGCATCACGCCGCGATCAACAATATCGGCGGCAAGGTCGGGCGGCGTGGTTTCCAAGGCCTGCATCACCGCATCGCAGATCTGCTGTACGGGCTCGGAAAGCGCCTCGGCCACCTGGGCCTGATTGATCTCGGTTTCCTTGGGCACGCCGTTCAACAGGTCACGGCCCCGGATGGTCATCGAAAGCCCACGCCCGTCGTCAGGCATGCGGGCGGTGCCGATGGAGGTCTTGATCCGCTCGGCGGTGGATTCGCCGATCAGGAGGTTCTGGTGGCGGCGCAAGTAGGAGATGATCGCCTCGTCCATGCGGTCACCGCCGACGCGGACCGAGCGGGCATAGACGATGTCGCCAAGCGACAGCACCGCGACTTCGGTGGTGCCGCCGCCGATGTCGACGACCATGTTGCCCGTGGGGTCGGTGATGGGCATGCCCGCGCCAATGGCCGCAGCGATGGGTTCGGCAATGAGGCCCGCGCGGCGCGCACCGGCCGACAGAACCGACTGGCGAATGGCGCGCTTTTCCACCGGGGTCGCGCCATGGGGCACGCAGACGATGATCTTGGGTTTGGCAAAGGTGGTGCGTTTATGGACCTTGCGGATGAAGTGCTTGATCATCTGTTCAGCACTGTCGAAGTCGGCGATCACCCCGTCGCGCATCGGGCGGATCGCTTCGATGGTGCCGGGGGTGCGGCCGAGCATCAGCTTGGCATCTTCGCCCACGGCCAGAACCTGCTTTTTGCCGTCCTTGACGTGGTAGGCCACGACCGAAGGTTCGTTCAGAACGATCCCTTTGCCGCGCATGTACACGAGCGTGTTCGCCGTGCCGAGGTCGATGGCCATGTCGGACGAGAAGAGGCCGTTGAAAAGTGACATGCGGGTGAGGTCCTTGATCCACGAACAAAACTGTACCCGCGACTCATGCGCAAGAGGCAGGCGCTTTGGTATAGGCTTTGGGCCGCAGAAGGAAAAGGCCCAAGGGGCCGGGCGGCGCTAATCCGCCAGCCCGAGGTGGGGCTTGCAGAAAGCGGACATTTCCTGACCCCAGCGGCGGCATTTGGGGCATCTGGCTGCAGATTTCCGACCTTGGCCGCCCGGCGCGGGCTGCGCTTGCCCGAAAGCGATGAGGCGAGTGGCAGGCGCTGGGGGCGGTTGGGCTTTTTGGCTAACGCCCAAAGCCCCGCGAATAAGCGAGGGCGTCCAGCACCAGCCGCCCTGCCGTGATGGCGGTGATCGCGTTCGCAAGATCGACCGAGGGTGCATATTCCACGACATCAAGGCCGACCAACCCTTCGCGCGCCAGCGCGGCAAGGATGGGACGCACCTGCTCTACCCTCAGCCCTCCGGGCACAGGTCCGGCCACGCCGGGCGCTACGGCAGGGTCAAGCCCGTCAAGGTCGATGGTCATATAGAACGGACCCTGTCCCGCAAGGCCCGCAAGCACCTGCGGCAGATCGGTGTGCACCGTATCGGCCGTGACAAGCTTTGCCCCCCAGGCGCGGGCGGCGGCCACTTCGGGCGCACGCGCGCTGCCAGAGCCGCGGATGCCGATCTGGGTGATCCCCTTGATCCAGGGCAGTTCCGAGGCCCGGCGGATCGGGCTGGAATACCCCAGTTTCACGCCCCGCACCTCATCACGCCAGTCGATATGGGCGTCGATCTGCACAAGATGCACCGGGCGGTCGAGGGCCCTGAGGCCATGCAGCGCGGGGATGGTCACGCCATGATCCCCGCCCAGCATCACCGAAAAGCGCGCGGTGGCGAACTGCCGTTCCATGATCTGGACAGCCTCGGCAAAGTAGGGGGCGAAATCGCTGCCTTGGGGAATAAGATTGCCGCCGTCACGCCCGCCTTTTGGCAGCACATCTGACAGGGTTGCGCCGAAGTTGACGTCAAAGAATTCGGCCCCATAGGTCAGTTGCCCGGAAAGCGACCGGATGCGTTCCGGTGCCGCGGCCTGATCATTGGGTCGCGGCTCGCCCGAATAGTGTTCGCTGAAGGGAATGCCGACGAGCGCGACATCAACCGGCTTCCACTGCGAGGGGGTCGTTGCAACCGTCCAATCCAGAAACGGCTGCAGGGGGGCGGCGAGGGGCATCTGGTCCTCCGTTTTGTCGGGAAGGAGAGATCGGGGAGGCGCGGAAATCAAGGGTTACCGTTTACGGCCGACCAATTCTGGCGCGAAGCGGCGTTCAGGCAAAAGGCCGGTTCCTTGCATGCAGGGAGCCGGCCTTTGCTTTGTTACGACAGAAGCGCCCGTTATTCGCCGTGATAGGTGATGGTTTTCACATCATCGCCCGGCGCAGTTTTCTGCCGCCGCACGATCAGTTTGTTCAGCGCGTTGATATAGGCCTTGGTCGAGGCCACGATGGTATCGGTGTCGGCAGAGGAGCCGTTGACGATCCGCCCATCCTCTTGCAGGCGCACCGAAACCGTGGCCTGCGCGTCAGTGCCTTCGGTCACGGCATGGACCTGATAGATCTCCAGGCGCGCCTTGTGCGGGAAGAGCATCTTGACGCAGTTGAAGGCCGCATCGACCGGGCCGTCGCCGGTGGCGTCGATGTGGTGGTCCACCCCGTCGACCGACAGAACCATATCCGCCTCTTGCGGTCCGTCGGTCCCACAGATCACCCGCAGCTTTTTCAGTTGCAGATACTCATGGGCGTCATTGGTCTGCTCATCGGCCACAAGGGCAATCAGGTCGTCGTCATAGACTTCCTTCTTGCGGTCAGCCAGCGCCTTGAAACGCACAAACACATCGTTCAGCTGATTGTCGGCGAGCTCATAGCCGAGTTCCTTAAGCTTGGCGCGCAGGGCCGCGCGGCCCGAATGCTTGCCCATGGCGATGTTCTTGGCCGTCAGGCCAATATCCGAGGGCTTCATGATCTCGAAGGTCTCGACGTTCTTCAACACGCCATCCTGATGGATGCCGCTTTCATGCAGGAAAGCGTTCTTGCCGACGATGGCCTTGTTGAACTGCACCGGAAAGCCCGAGACCGAGGAGACCCGGCGCGAGAGGTTCATGATCTTGGTCGTATCAATGCCGGTCTTGTAGGGCATGATGTCATTGCGGACCTTCATCGCCATGACGACTTCTTCCAGCGCTGTATTGCCCGCGCGCTCGCCCAAACCGTTGATCGTGCATTCGATCTGGCGCGCGCCCGCATCCACGGCGGCCAAGGCATTCGCCGTCGCCATCCCAAGGTCATTGTGGCAGTGCGTCGCAAAGATCACGCTGTCAGCGCCGGGAACCCGCTCCAACAGCATGGCGATCAGGTCGGCGCTTTCGCGCGGCGCGGTATAGCCCACGGTGTCGGGGATGTTGATCGTGGTCGCGCCGGCCTTGATGGCAATCTCGACCACCCGGCACAGATAATCGTGCTCGGTCCGCGTCGCATCCATCGCCGACCATTGCACATTGTCACAAAGGTTGCGCGCGTGGGTCACGGTGTCGTGGATGCGCTCGGCCATTTCATCCATGGTCAGGTTGGGAATGGCGCGGTGCAGGGGCGAGGTGCCGATGAAAGTATGGATGCGCGGCGAGGCGGCGTGCTTCACCGCCTCCCAGCAGCGGTCGATGTCCTTGAAGTTCGCCCGGCTCAGCCCGCAGATGGTTGAGTTCTTCGAGCGTTTGGCAATCTCGGACACGGCGGCGAAATCGCCTTCCGAGGCGATGGGGAATCCTGCCTCGATCACATCGACGCCCATTTCATCCAGAAGGCTGGCGATCTCCAGCTTTTCCTCATGGGTCATGGTGGCGCCGGGGGATTGTT